>JASJGK010000131.1:0-16995 GCA_033791585.1 SAR324 cluster bacterium
GTGGCTAAGGATTCAACGGGAAAAACGACTGAGTCTCAGGCAAGAAAATTCTATATTACTGTAAAGGGCAGGTAGTATTGTGCTGATGTTTAAGGCAAAGCCTGTATTCGAAGCAGGCCTAACCTCTTTTTCTAAAGCTATAGCCAACTAAGTTATTCTAGCAAAAGCGCTCTGTAAGATTTCTCCTAACAAGTCCCGACTATTAAATTTTCTCAAATTGATATTTAAAATAGCAGGAGCCTTCAACAAACTCAAATTAGAACCTTAAGCAAGCAATTAATTTACAGCCTCTAATACTTTTTTCTTGGCAATAAAGAAATAGAGCTGTCCATGCGACCGCATCACACCTGCTGAGTTTTCTGCAAGCTCTCCATTACCCCAAAAGACATCAACCCTGCCAGGGCCCCTGATGGCACCGCCAGTATCTTGAATCATAACAAAGCCTGCAAAAGGTTTTACAGCCGTCTTGACCCAGTTAGAGTCAAAGGAGGGGACTTCCGTTTTAATGTAGGCCAGTGCGCCTTTTGGGAAGCGACTCACATCCACGGCAACAGACCGAAGAGGCGTTAAAGGAACGTTGATTACGCCGCGAGGCCCCTCTGGGTTTTTATGGAGATTAAAAAAAGTATAGCTTTG
This sequence comes from SAR324 cluster bacterium, assembly GCA_033791585.1. Classification (GTDB taxonomy): domain Bacteria; phylum SAR324; class SAR324; order XYD2-FULL-50-16; family XYD2-FULL-50-16; genus JASJGK01. The sequence continues at coordinate 637 of JASJGK010000131.1, forward strand.
GTTGTGATATAAAATCCTGTTTTTCTGTCGAGGATTATTTTTTAGGTAATTACGGATACTCCCCATGGAAATTTCTTCCAGTTGCATATGGTTTTCATCTACTAGCAATTTACCAATGCTGGAGTAAGGTCTACCATTGGCACCGTTGTAACTTAATTTCACACGACTCCCGTCAGGCAATACCAAAATCCCAGAGCCTTGCACCTGCAAAAAAAACAAATCTGTTGGGTCTTTAAGCCAAGCCACTTCAAGGCCTTTGTTGGCCAAGACTTTACGCTCCATAATCTGTTTTCGAGTGTAATAAGGCTTAATACGTTGCCCTTCCATCCGATAAACAATAGTCCTCTTTTTTAAATTTTGCCTAAATCGCCCTAGATTTAGCACGGTTAAATCATCAGGTTTCCCGTAAGCTGGAACATTGTAAGTCTTAGTCTTTTTTAAACTACCAGAGAAAATAGGCTCATAGTAACCTGTGAACATCACCCCATCATCTTTATTTACGCTGGAGCCATAGAGGTCAAAATTTTCCTCTAGGGCATCAATAAGCAGCTCTTGGTCAGGATTATCTTCTACAATTTTAAGGAATAGCTGGATCGACTGGGCGACCTCATAGGCTGTGTAACTGGTGTTACCATATTTAAAATTACGATTTTTAGGGATTTTATTAAAGTAAGCAAGCGAGTTTTTCGCACTTTCTTTTAAAGAGTTAATGGGCATATTGTCCCCCGCAAAAACCTGTCTGATGGTTTCGGGGTTATAATACATATTTTGAGAAGAAAAGGGAGATCTTGCAACATCGTCTTTCACCACCTTTCTAGCGCAGCCGTGGAGGCCAAAAATGACTATGACACTAATTTGCAAAAAACTTAAAAACAACTTCATTGACTACCGTATACTATTACTTTGTTTCGGCCTTGCTCTTTGGCTATGTAAAGGCAATCGTCTGCTTTTTTCAGCAGTTCTTGTATGGTCTCCCCGTGTTCAGGAAAAACAGCTACACCAAAGCTAATGGTGACTTTTCCAAGGGGTTGGCTCTCTTCTTTGGGGAAGGGTGCCTCATCAACTTTTTGCCTGATGCTTTCTGCCACTTTCTTCCCAACAACGGCAGAAGCCCCAGGTAGCATAATAACAAACTCCTCGCCACCATAGCGAGACGCTAAATCTTGCTCTCTAACACTTGTTTGTAAAATCTTAGCTATTTTAATAAGTACAACATCTCCAAGTTGATGACCATTGGTATCGTTATAATTTTTAAAATTATCTACATCAGACATAATTATGGCAAAGCCTGTACCTTCTGATTTTGCCTTAGCAAGAAGATTTTCAGCATAGTGATCATAGTAACCGCGGTTGTAGAGGCCTGTCATAGCGTCGGTAACAGCCGATTTTTCAGCCTTTTCAATGTTGGTATTTAATTGGCTAAGCCGTTGTTTGGTGTCGATTATCGAGCGAATCTTAAAACTAGCATCCTTGATGCTGTAAGGCTTAAACATAAAATCTGTGACACCCGTTTCAATGACTTTTTGACGAACTTCCATATCCCCAAGCTGCTCACTGATCACTAAGGTGCTAGTTTCAGGGCTAAGCGAATCTGTGAGTTTACTCAAGAAGGTTTCAAAATCCCACTGGCCATCGAGGTGGAAAGGATCAACAATTAAAAGTTGAGGGTTAATGGTATTATAGGCATTCAAAGCTTCCATTTGAGAGGAAAACTTAAAGATCTCAGCTGCGGGGAACAGCTTTTCTAAAATTCCCTGCAAAAGTTGTCTGTCCCAAGGCTGTGCATCTATAACCATTACCTTGATTTGAATATCCTTGTTGCTAGAAGGGTCGATGGGCAACCTAATTTCTATCTTGCCACTGTTCTCCTCTATGTGAAGTTTCAACTCCCCCTTATGCAATTCTATGATACGTTTAGCTAATGGTAACTGTAATTCTGCCTCTTGCACGGCCTGCTCTACCCCATCATCTAGGTAGGTATCAATTTTTAAATCGCAGGAATCGGCTTCAATCTCGCCAACCTTAATGGCAATTTCTACAAAAGACTTTTTGTGGCTAAAATAAAACTCCACTGTTACATTTGCGGCCTTACCATGCATCCCCAAAGCTAACTCAAGTATACCTAAAAAGGCCTTTAAAAATTTACTTTCGTCAATGATTATACTACGCATATCAGGGTTTAAGGCCCACTTGATTCTCTCTACATTGCCTAGATTTTCTTGAACCTGAGAAACAAAGCGCTCTACCGACACACCTTTGAAAGTGACTTTACCTATTTCTTGGCTCATGGTTGCCAGATTAACTAAGTTGCCTACCATGCGCTCAATGGTGGCAGAAGATTCATTGATCTGAACTAAGAAATTTTTGGTACTTTCTGAAATTTGTTTTTGCCCCAATTCTTGGCTCATGAGTTCACTACTATTGAGTAGGTTCACCAGAGGCGTTTTAATCTGGCCTGTAATGTTACTAAAGAACCGATTTTTTGCTTCGTTAGACTGTTCCAGTTCTTGCAAGGTTTTCTCAAGCTCTGTATAGGTTTGTTTTAGCTCATGGTTGGTTTTGATAATGTTACTTTCATATTCTTTTTGCAGGGTAATATCACGCAGAGAACAGGCATAGACTAAGGATTCAGGGTCCTTTTCATTTGGCAAAATAGGGGAAACCGAAAGTTGCACAGGGAAGCTACCCCCTTTTTTAGGTGAGGCCTTTTTATCACCATTCCAGCCACCTTTGACATTAGAAAAGAAGTCTTCTGCCGAGCCGCTAATATCAATAAAAAGTTCAGTAAAGCTCCTGCATTCCATCTCTTTTTCTGACTCACACCCAAAGAGGGTTTTAAAAGCAGAGTTAAATTCTTTAATGTCGCCTGAAGGGGTACAGATTAAAATAGCATCATTATTTTTTTCCACCACCTGAGAATAAAGCTTAGTCAGGGCTAACTTAGCGCTCAACTGTTCTTTTAGGTCTTCGCTCAAGGTAGTAAGGTGCTGTTTATAGATTTCCGCCTCTTCTTGGCCCAAAACGGCATCTTCGTAAAGCTTAGCCCGTCGGGTTGTAGCATCTAATTTTTCGGCTAGGATATGGGTAAAATGAAAGAGAAAGTCTCGGGCTTTAAACAAAGACTCTGTGTCATCTTTCTTTAGAAAACCTGCGTGGAAAGAGATAACTTTAGCATCACCCTTGGCCACCACATCGGCTGTTCTAGGGGTATCTGGCTTTAAAACAGCCATTTCCCCAATTGTTTGCCCAGCTTGGTCGAGGTTTAGTATAAATTTTTTATCGGAAAAAACCTCGAATGAGCCTTCTAATAAAAGATAAAAAATGTGGCTTGAAGGCCCTCCCTGTTTAAGCAGAAATTCGCCATCAGTCAATTCAACCAACCGAGAATTCTCACAAAATTGAATCAGGGTTTGAATAGGAAAGTTTAGAAAATGGGGCGTTTGGTGAATTTGATTCACCACTTCAGCTAAAAGTTCTGGATTTTGCGCTAGAGGCGTTTCCTTCATCTTTCTTTTTATGCTTGAGGTTTTTAACCCTTTGAAACTATTTAAGTAAACTCAAATGATAACTTCTTTAGGCCACAAACTTATTTTAAGTTTTACTCTTAAGTCTCTACCTCGACTAGCGGTTTCGACTGATCACAAAATTTGCCAATTCAAAAATTCCCTTAGAGTACTCATTTTGAGGAAGAGTCTTCAAAGCTACTTCTGCGTTATCAATGTAATCTTGCGCACGTGAAAGGGTGTAGGCTACCGAGCCCTTTTCATCCATCATTTTAGCAACAAGAGCTATGTCCATTTCGGTGATCTCGTCAGCGTCTAAAATATCTAAAATTTGGCTTTTTTCCTTTTCATTTGCTGACTGTAACAGATGGCTTAAAGGTAGGGTAATCTTTCTTTCTTTTAAATCAGTCCCCTGCTCTTTTCCAAGGGCTGCATTTTCTAATTGGTAATCTAGTGCGTCATCAACGAGTTGAAAAGCCATGCCAATGGCGTGACCTACTTCGTATAAGGCCTTTACTTGGGCTGCGTCCCCGCCGCCGATAATAGCACCCATCTCCATGGCAACACCCATGAGGCTTGCTGTTTTATGGTGGATAATTTCTAGGTATTCTTCTTCACTAGCATCTTCGTTATCTCGAACCAGTTGCAAGATCTCGCCTCTGGCCATCATGGTGGTACAGCGTGATAAAGCGTGGACCAAATCCATCTTTTTTAAAGTGGCTAAGCTTTTAAAGGAAACAGTAAACAAATAATCGCCTACTAAAACACTGGCCTCATTACCCCAAATGGAGCGGGCTGATTGCTTGGACCTACGCAAATCTGCATTATCCACCACATCATCATGAAGTAAGGTGGCAGTATGAATATATTCTACAATATTGGCCGCCAGGTAAGCATCTTGGCTAATTTCAGATAAGGCTCCACAAGAAAACAAAAGCAGTGCTGGGCGAACACGCTTGCCACCGGCCTTTAAGATATATTGCCCAACTTCTGTCAGCAGGGGGATATCTGTTTCAAGGTTTTTCATTACAAGGTCTTCCACCGTAATTAGATGGGATTGGATGGGCTCTAGAATTTCCTTGAGGCTCTTTTGTTCGGTCATTTTCTGCTGATTCATGGAATAAAGGCTTAGGCCCCTAAATATTAGGTTTTTGGCTCAATTGGTTTAGTTGCCTAATTTAGCCTAAGAGAGGCTAAAGATCAATCTTTTAAAGGCTGGGAGCCTTCAGGTTGGATTATTTTTTTGGGTATGAGGCCTTTTTTTCAAGGAGACCCGTTTTTCACCTCGATATTCATTTTCCTGTGGATGGTTTATTTTTGTATTTCTTCCTTCCCAGGGCCGCTAAGAACTTTCGGGGCTTCCTTTTTTTTCGCCAATTTTTCTCTTGCTGCCAGATGCTTTTTATTCAATTTTTGATAGCGTTCATAGGCAATGTAAGCCTCGTCAGGCCGATCCATTTTATTTAAAGCAAGGGATAGATTATAATAGGCTTCAGGGAATTCAGGATTAATTTCTATCGCCCGATTGTAGCTATCAATGGACTGCTGATAAAGCACGAGGTTGAAATAACAAAGGCCTTTGTTGTAATGAAAAACCTCCTGCTCATCATCATAATTTATAGCCAGTTGGTACTCGGTAATGGCCTCTTTAAAATGACTGCGTTCTTGGAGGTCATTGCCTCTTTTAAAATGCTGGAGTGAACCAATACGAATTTCTTCAGCACTGGTGCAGGCACTCAATAACAAAAGTGCAATTAGGCAAATATGACTCAACTTCATTAGGTCTTTTTATTGTCGATTTTTAGAGTTTATTTTTGGTTCGAGAGCAAAGGTAATTCTCAGGGATTTATCTTTAACAAAGACCCTGAAGTCCTCGTTTTCATAGAACCAGCATTCATTCCAAAATAAATACAAGCCCTAGGGTTTGACTGTTTTGCACCCTTTTTTGAGCAGGTTCCCTCAGTTGCAGCGCAGCGTTTTTTACAAAGTTTAATGGGTTTATAGACCACTTTTTTACCAAGCCGTTGCAAGGATTTCGACTCTTCACAGATCTTATTGCACTTGGCAACTTCTGGGGATTCCATCACAGAATCGCAAGAAGTAAGAACAAAAGCTAAGATGAAGACTATTAAGATTTTTTTCATAAGATCAGGTTGTTTTCCAAGTTTTTTTAACCTTAGGATATTATCTTTTCCAATTGAATGGCAAGGTCAAAAAAGCTGTTAATTTTTCTACTCCCAAAAGACTCATTTTCTGTTATACTGCAAACAGAGAAAAGGAGCTTAGGATGTTACTAGACGAACTTGACGATCTAATAGGAAATAATAAAACAAAATCTCTTTACCAATCCTCTGAAAATAAGGTCATTTTAAAAAAAGTCCCCCAGACCTACAAAAAGCCAAAACGCAGCCTCTTTTCCATGATCATTCATCCCTTTGAATCGGTTGGTCTGGATAAATACCACCTCTACCTACGTGATGCCCAAAGATTGATGGCAGAAGAAAGCTATGTTGATGCTGCTGGGGCTTTTAACAAAGCCAGTGTGGAAAAACCAAAATCTTTAGATGCCTATTTTGGTGTGGTCGAATGTTTAGAAAATTTAGGTGGAGAAGAAAATTTAACCCTAGGCTTAGGGTACATGAAAAAAGCCCTGCATATTGATTATAAAAACGTAAAAATTTATGACGAAATCATTTATATATTAGATGTTTTAAAGCAAAAAGTAGAGGCTACGGAATACAGACACAGACGCTTTTCCCTGCGGGCCTTTGCCAAGGATAAAACAAATAACTCCATGTTAGCCAACAATTTAGGGGTTATGCTTTTGGGCATTGGTCTTCATAAAGAAGCGGTTAAATTTTTTCAGAAATCTTTGGTACGGGATGCCACTTTTTACATCGCAAGGCTTAATTTGGCCAAGGCTTGGTACGCTTGGGCCTTGTCCGTAGATAAACCAAAGCTTAAAAAACTCTATTTAAAAAATAGTGATATTGAACTTTCACGAATTTACAGCCCAGAAGATGCCCAAATCCTATTGTTAAAGGGAAAAATTGAGTTGCATTCAGGCAATTATGAAGTGGCTAAAGGCTACTTAGAAGAGGCCTACCATGAATCCCCCGCCATGAGAGAAATCTATGCCACCTTGCAGTTAGTCAATGAAAAGATGGGAAATATCAAAGATGCTATTGATAATCATACGATCTATGAAAATTTAGGGAAACGCTAACTGCCCTTATTTTCTTGTGTATTTTCTTCATCCTCTTTTGCCATCGGTTCATCACCCGGTATCTTTTCAGGAACATGAGTCAGCTTTTTGACTAACCAAAGTAGGCCTATAGCAAGGCCAGCCACCACAAAAGACATTTTAATATCTTCAGGGAAATCGTCCCCTGAAAAGGCAATTTGCGGGAGGTAAAAGCTGATAAAGCCCATTTGGCCTAAAAAAATTGCCACCATAAGAAGTTGGAAGATCTTAACTGCTTTCATCTATCAGCCTTTTAAGGTAGTAATCCCAAAAGTCACCCATGGTTTTCTGGGTGAAATCTTGAGGATTTATTTTTAATTTATTCATTGCCAAATCCAAAGGCATGTAGCCCTTGCCACCCTTTAGTAATCTGCCTGTGGTCAGGCTTTCTCCACCAATTTCTGGAAGGTCAAAATCTAATTCTAAAGCTGTTAGGCCATTTTTCATGGAGCTTAAGTATTCAATCTGGTTGAAGCTGCCCAAGCACTTAATATGGGTAAAAAAGTGCAAAGTCAAAAACACCAGAGCAATTCCAGGGCAGATACGGCCAGACCTTAATTCTTGGGCCAAGCCTTGGGGGGTAAAGGTTTTTTCTCCCCGCTTGGGGCCTGTTACTTTTGATCCATCCCAACTTAAAATCTCGACTTTAGAAGACTTTTTCCCCTTGTAGCTGCCTAAAAAACCGAAGGGGTTACCTTGGGTTTGGTTAAAGGCCTCAATTTTTTTTCCATCAAAAAGAAATAGGCACAGAGGATGCTCCGCATCCTTTTCCAAAAGAGCCACTAAATAGTTACAAACCAGTTGGTTGATGTCGAATACTATTAATTCAACACCAAAAATAGATTTTTGGATATTTCTAGCGGCCTGCAAAGCCCAGGCGCTATAATCTTGGCCCTCTTTAGGAACAGGTAGCAAAGCCTGTAATGGCTCGGTCATTTGAGCATAGGCTTCCACCAAGTTTAAGGGGGCTGCTTCACCAAAAACCAATTGGTCCCGCAATTTTGAGGGAATTAGGCTAATGCGCTTTTGCATTTCGCCATGGGCTTCGCGCTCAGATTGCGCTTTCTGAGTTTGGCGGAATAAAGGGCTATCTAATTTTAAAAGCTGGCCTAATTCTAAATCTTGAAAAGACAAGGCGCCGCTCCAAGCTGTGTTGGAAAAGGACACACCTGAGTTGGCCCCAATGAGCAGGGGTTCAGACTCACCCAAGCCACTTAAACATTGCAAATCTAGCGTAAAAAAAGTGGGGCCATGGGTCGGGGTCAAATGGTGGCTAGTCTGGAATACAGGCTTTTTTAATAGCTGAGCTGTGGCAGATTTTATCTCAACGGGACTATATCCATTGCCTTGCAAGGTCTGCTCAAAGGCTGATAAAAATAGAGGCTCTAGCTTTACACTGTCTGTTTGATAGAGTTTGGGCGCATATTCATCTAAGGTAAGCTCCCAATTTTTGGCAAATATACTAGCCAATTGAGGGTGAGTTTTTTGTATCTGTTCCAGATTAGGCATGTCGCTTGTCAATTTCTTTGGCCAGCTGGGATGCTAGACCACCAAAGGAGCCTTGGCTCATGACTAGGATAATATCCCCTTTTTCAACCTTTTGGATCACATGAGATTTGATCAAGTCCAAATCCTTAATGTGGCTTGCTTGCTTGCCTTGGGCCAGTAACTCCGCCACTACCTGATTTAGGTCTAGCAGCTCTTCTTTGTGCAGGCGCTCCTTACGGTGAAGCTTGTAAAATGTTATGCGGTCAGCCTCAGCAAAGGCCTTGGCCATTTTGATTTGGTGAACCTTCGAGATTGAAGTATTGCTTCTCGCTTCGTAGATTGCGTGGATAGTGGCTTCAGGCCAAGCCATACGCAGACCCTTGATAGTTTCTAAAATCGCAGTGGGGTGATGGGCAAAGTCATCAAACACAGGGGTATCTGGGTTTTCAGTGAGCAACTCTAACCTGCGACGAACGCCCTTAAAACTTTTTAATCCCACTTGGATCACTTCATCACTAATGCCTTCATGCCGAGCTAGCAAAATGACCGCCGTGGCGTTCATTACATTGTGCTCACCAAACATATTTATTTCAAAAGAGACTGATTTCCCACCAAAACCCAAATCAAAGGTCACCCCAATCTGGCCCTTGAGGGGCGTAATATTCGAGATGATAGCCTCATTTCCCTTACCAAAGCCATAAGTCTGCAAGGGGCAAAAGCCCTTTCTAGCAACTTCGAGGGTATCTTCATCATCCCCATTGGCTATGATCAAACCGTTGGCAGGCATCTGCCGTAACATAAGAGTAAATGAGCGTTTGATTTCTTCAATATTATTATAGATATCAGCGTGATCAAACTCAATATTGGTGATCACCAAACGATCTGGTAAGTAGTGGAAAAACTTCGATCTCTTGTCAAAAAAACTGGTGTCGTACTCGTCACCTTCTACCACAAAATAACCGCCCTTTTCCACATCCAGGCAACTTGTCCCAAAATTCAAGGGAATGCCACCAACCAAAAAACCAGTCGGTTTTTCTGCTTGGGTAAACATGTGTGCGGCCAAACTGGTAGTTGTACTTTTCCCATGGGTGCCGCTAATCACTAGGCTTTTGTTTCCCCTAATAAATTCATTTTTTAAAAGTTCCGCCATTGAAAGGTAATGGAGGTGCTCTTTTAAAGAATGCTCCACTTCTGCATTTCCACGGCTTAAGGCATTGCCAAGCACCACATAATCGGGCTTAGGCTCTAAATGACTGGCATGGTAGCCTTGAAAAACTTCTATTTCTTTTTCTTCTAAAAGCGTGGACATAGGCGGATAGATATTCTCATCACTACCCGTGATTTTGTGGCCCCGCTCTTTGAGTAAAACAGCAAGGCTCGCCATGGCTGTACCACAGATGCCAGAGAAATGAAAATGTTTGCTTGTCATATTATTCGTGTTTCTAGGTTCCAAGGAATCTTTGTCCCCAATATTTTAGAGAAGAAAATTTAAAAGTAAAAATTTTTTTGAGTAAAAAATTAAAGCTCAGCAATAGCCTCAATTTCAACTAAGGCCCCCTTGGGTAAGCTCGCAGCCTCAATCACCGACCTGGCAGGCTTGTGGCCCCCAAGGCAATCTTCATAAACTTGATTAAAAGAAGAAAAATCTGTGATATCGCTTAAAAACACACCGATTCTAACAACCTTATCCAAAGAGGACCCAGCCTCTTCTAAGATGTTTTTAATATTTTCAAAAACCTGTTCTACTTGAGCCTCAATTCCAATGCCAACCATGTCTCCATCGGCACCTAGAGGGATTTGCCCAGAGAGAAAAATCAGGTTTCCCGTTTTTACTGCATGGGAGTAAGGCCCGATTGCAGCAGGTGCATTCTTTGCGTTAAAAATTTCCATAAGATTCCATTTTAATGAGCGTCTGCCCAATTTTTGCCATATCCGACTTCAACCAGCAAGGGAACTTTTAAATTTGTTGCCCCTTCCATCTTTTCTTTGATCAATTTACTTAAAACTTCAATCTGACTTTCCTCAATTTCAAAAACCAATTCATCATGCACTTGGCTGATCATGCGATTTTTTTTGTCTAGCTTTTCAAACTCTTGGTCTAACTCGATCATTGCAATTTTGATTAAATCTGCCGCCGAGCCTTGGATTCTACTATTGATGGCGATGCGTTCTGCCCCTGTTCGTTCCATGTGGTTCTTGGAGTTGATCCCGTCAATGGCCCTTTTGCGGCCAAACATAGTTTCTACATACTTGTGTTCACGGGCAAATTCTATCGTCTCATCCATGTAACTTTTTATCTTAGGGTAGCGGGCAAAGTAAGCATCAATAAAGGCCTTAGCCTCTTTGTTGCTCACGCCAATTTCGCCTGCCAAACGGAAGGCACCCATGCCATAGATGATCCCAAAATTAATTGCCTTGGCTGCACTTCGTTGCTCCCCATTAACTTCATCTAAATTTTGAACATTAAATATGGCCGCCGCTGTCTCTTGGTGGATATCACTGCCGCTGTTAAATGCGGCAATTAGATTCTCGTCTTCTGAGATATGGGCTAGAAACCGCAGCTCAATTTGTGAATAATCGGCGCTCACTAAGAAACAACCCTCTGAAGGGATAAAGGCCTTGCGGATTTTTTTCCCGTCTAGACTTCGAATGGGGATGTTCTGCAAGTTGGGGTTTTTGCTAGAAAGCCTTCCCGTCGCCGCTGTTGTCTGAGAAAAGGAGGTATGAATACGCCCTGTTTTCTCAAGTACCAACATTGGCAGAGGTGCTAGATAGGTGTTTAGTAGTTTGGTCTTGCCTCGGTATTCTAATAGTAGCTCAGCAATTTTGTGATTGGGCGCTAGCTTTTCTAATACGTCTACATTGGTCGTATAGCCTGTTTTGGTCTGTTTTTTGGCCTCAGTAATCCCTAGCTTTTCAAAGAGTATATCCCCCAATTGTTTTGGTGAGTTGATGTTAAATTCTTCTCCTGCCAATTCGTAAATCTGCGCCGTTAGCTTAGTTTGGTCTGTAGTCAGGTCCTTTTCTAATTCGGCTAAGTAGGGCACATCAATGCAAATGCCTTGGTTTTCCATGCGACCTAATACCCTAAGCAAGGGGATTTCCATATCCAAATAAAGATTTTCTAAGTTCTGCTCTTTTAAGCGAGGCCGCAGTAGATTATGGATTAATCTGGTAGCTTCAGAATCTTCAGCACCATAGCGAGTGGCCACATCTAATGCGACATCACTAAAGGGAATTTCTTTTTTGCCCGTTCCACAAACATCCTTATAGGCGATCATCTTGTGGCCTAAGTAGGCTTCTGAGAGGGCATCCAAACCGTGGCGATGGCTGTTGGCGTTGAGTAGGTAGGATTCAAGCATAGAATCTTCGATCTTCCCCTTTAAGGTCAAACCATAATTTGCCAGTACCATCAATTCGTATTTAATATTTTGCCCGATCCACGTTTTTTGTTCATCTTCAAAAAGAGGAATCAAGGTTTGCAACAAGTCTTCACGCTTAATTTGACCCTCTACTAACTGACCAAAAGTGGTATGGGCAACAGGGATGTAACAGGGGGCAATGTTATCGGTAGCGAAGGAAATACCGACAATTTCAGCAATTTGAGCCTGCAAATTGGTAGTTTCAAAATCTAAAGTGATCACCTCAGACTCTTTTAACTTAGCAATCAACTCATCCAGTGCAGTTTGTGTGGTAATGCAATTGTATCTGCCATAATCCCAGTTGTCTTCCACCACAGGCGCTTGAGTAGAGACTCCCCAAACTTTAAATAAACTATCTTCCCTAAAGTTCATTCGCTTGTAGAATTCTTTCAGTGGCTCCAAGTCAGGGGGAGTAACCAAAAAATCTTCTAGAGATTCCTCAATGGGGATATCGCAAACAATTTGAGTCAGTTCATAAGAAAGACGAACATCATCAATGGAAGCCTCTAGGTTTTCACGCTGTTTACCTTTGAGCTTATCTGTGTTGGCTAGGATTCCTTCTAAATCGCCAAATTGATCGAACAATTTAGTGGCCGTTTTAGGCCCAATACCCTTGGCACCAGGGATGTTGTCACTGGTATCACCAACAATAGCCAAATATTGCGCTATTTTTTCTGGGCCTACACCAAATTTTTCTTTTACCTGTTCTGGGCCAAAGACGTAGTCTTTCATGGTATCCAGCATCACTACATCTTCATTTACCAATTGGGTAAGGTCCTTATCCCCAGAGACAATAATCACCTTAATTTCTTTTGAGAACTTTTTTGAAAGAGTACCAATCAAGTCGTCGGCCTCATAGTTTTCTCGTTTGATGATCGGCAACTGTAAAAGCTCAGTTAGCTCAGCAATGGGTGCAAACTGGGGGACCAAATCCTCAGGGCAGGCGCTTCTATTAGCCTTATATTCAGAATAGATCTCGTTGCGGAAGGTGCCACCTGGGGTGTCAAACACCATAGCCACGTGGCTGGGGTTTTCAGTATTCAACAGATGCAAAAGCATATTTTTGAATCCAAAAACAGCATTGGTCGGCATTCCCTCAGAGTTTGAGAAATTGCCCCTTACACCAAAAAATGCCCTAAAAATATAGGCGCTGACGTCAACCAGTAAAAGCTTATTTTCCATTCCTCTGGATCTAAAAAAAGATTAAACTTCACCCTACTAAACAGGTTGAATTGCTGCAATCTAGTTCTAAAAAAAAGAATCTATGAGAAAATAATTGGCTTAGACAGGTAAAGATTTCTCTATAGACCCCCAAACATTTCCTAAGTTAGTTAGAAAAAGATTTGGTGCTCGTCAGCTACCACTTAACCTGACCCGTTAAGTAGGAATTTGTGCTTTCACTACCTATTGACTTCAGGCAAAAAAGAAAAATGTAGGCTAAAATAAAAAGAACGTGGGCTAACTGGTAAGTGGATAAAAAACCACTTAAGAAAAAATGGATCGGGATGTATGTATCAGGGGACAAAAGGAGGGGCTAACTAACAGGAGGGAATTCAGGTAGCCTAAACTACCTGAAAAAAACAGACTACTTGTTTACAGCTTCTTTAAGAGCTTTACCAGGTCTGAACTTAGGAGCAGTTGATGCTGGAATCTTAATCTTTTCGCCAGTCTTTGGGTTTCTTCCGTCACGTGCAGCTTTTGCAACAGTCGTGAAAGTACCAAAACCTACTAAAGTAACATCGTTACCAGCAGATAAAGAGTCTTTGATTGCGCCGATAATTGCGTTTACAGCTTGCTCGCTAGCAGCTTTTGATTGACTAGTAGTTGTTGCGACCTTCTCGATTAGATCAGCTTTAGTAACATTGCTCATTCGTTTCTCCATAGGAATATTTAAAGTTCGCTATATCCTTAACTCGCCTAGAAAAAGATGTCAAAAACTTAATTGCAGAAATTCAAAAATAAACAAAAAATAAACATACATAAAAAATTAAATTTTTGAAATTGTTAGTTTATGCAGGTTCTAACAATCATTAACTTTTTGTTACAAAGTACCCAACCTAGGCCAATGCAGCCTCTAGGGGCGGATTAGTAAATATTTTAATATTTTTTCACAAAATCACCGCAAATCACCGCTTATAGCCAAATAAAGGTTTTTTATAGGTTTTCTTTAAAAATACCCAGGAACCAAAATACTGCACTTTGGGCAGCGCCCCGCTTGGAGAGTATTTTTTTGAATTTTGTACCAATCCCGCTGGATCACCACCTCGTCGCAGCTAGTGCAAAAGGTTGCGTCGCCGCTCACATCATACACATTTCCCGTATAAACAAAGTTTAAACCCACTTCCATGGCTATTTCTCGGGCCATGGTTAAGGTTGCAGGCGGGGTTTTAGAGATGTTTTTTAATTGGTAGTCAGGGTGAAATGCTGAAAAGTGCAGGGGCGTGTCTGCCCCGAGGTTGCCCAAGACCCATTGGCACATTTCCTTAATCTCTTTTGGGTTATCGTTTAAAGTGGGTATAATCAGATTTGTTAGCTCTAGCCAGACATCTGTAAATTCCCGAACATATATCAGCGTGTCTAAAACGGGTTTTAAGTTCCCCTTGCAATAGGTTTTATAGAAGCCTTCAGAAAATGCCTTTAAGTCGATATTTGCCGCATCAACGTGGGTGAAGAACTCCTCGTGGGCATCAGAATTCATGTATCCCGCAGTGACCATCACTACCTTCACCCCTTCACCCCTTCTTCCCTACAAGCCTTGGCAACTTCAGCTGCATATTCAATATAGATCACAGGGTCGTTGTAGGTCATAGCTACCGACTTTGCACCTTGGGCCTTGGCCATTAAGGCTATGTCCTTGGCGTTGGCATGATCGCTGGCCCTTTCAAATTCTTTGGCTTTACTTAAATCCCAGTTTTGGCAGAATTTACAACCCAAATTACAGCCAGGGGTGCCAAAAGAAAGCACACTGCTGCCTGGATAAAAATGATTTAGGGGCTTTTTTTCGATAGGGTCCAGCTGAAAACCAGCCGATTGCCCATAAGTGGTTAAAACCAAAGCCTCGCCTTCCCGTTTACGAACGTAGCAAAAGCCACGCTGGCCTTCTGAAAACCTGCAACCCCGTGGGCAGAGGTCACATTTGAGTTGCCCCTTGGGCATCTTGTGCCAGTAGCGGGCAGAGTGCGTCATGGTTAACCGTCGGGTCTAGGGTTTTTGAGTAGTTTATTTAGGGCAGCAATTTAGGGAGCTTTTATTACTATAGCACTTTTTTGCAGATCTTGCTGTAGCTGAAAAGTACAGCTTATTGCAGCAGGAAACCTATCTTTTTAGTGGAGGATGATTCGGCTGGATTCCTCGCCAACTTCCCCAATTTTAACAGCATAGGTGACGCCTGACTCTTGTAGAGATTTTAAAAAGCCATCAGCTTCTGCTTTAGGCAGGCTAAATAGTAGGCCACCGCTGGTTTGAGGGTCAAAAAGCAATTCATTCTGTGCTGTACTCAGACTAGTTTCAATCTTAAGCTTTCCACTTAGTAAGGCCCGATTGGCCTTATTGCTTCCTGTGGTTTGACCGATTTTATACATGTCCAAGGCACCATCAAAAAAGGGTAGGCTTTTGTGATCTAAGATTAAAGAAAGTTTGGCAGCCTCAGCCATCTCTAAAGCATGGCCCATGATCCCAAAACCTGTGACATCGGTGCAGGCAGAAATTTTATATTTTTTTGCTACTTCTTTAGCAGCCTTGTTCAAGCTACCAATCACGGGCAAGACCTCTCTTTCTAGCTTTTTATAATCAAATTTTCTGGCCCTGTTGGCATTAAAGAGCACACCTGAACCCAGTGGTTTTGTCAAAATTAGAGCATCGCCTTTTTGGGCGCCTGCATTAGTCCAAATTTCATTTGGGTGAATGGTCCCTGTAACGCTCATACCGTATTTAGGTTCATCATCCTCTACAGAATGCCCGCCTAACAAAGCTGCACCTGACTCTTTAAGTTTATCGTACCCACCTTTTAAAATTTCTTGCAGCACGCCTATATCTAAAACCTTAGCTGGAAACATTACCAAGTTTAGAGCTGTTAACGGCTCACCACCCATAGAATAAACATCACTGATAGAATTTGCCGCTGCAATTTGGCCGAACCAATAGGGGTCGTCGACAGGGGGAGTGATAAAATCCACTGTGTTGACGATAGCTAGGTCGTTATTTAATCGATAGACCCCAGCGTCATCAGAAGTTCCAAGCCCTACTAAAAGATTTGGGTCCTCTACCATATTCAATTTTTTTAACGCTGCCGACAGACCTGCCGGACCAATTTTAGCGGCTCAACCGCAGGTTTTGGCCAGTTTGGTCAGTCTGGTTTCTTTTTTAAATAGTCTAAACATTTATTTGCTGTAATGGTGATCTTTGAGTAAAGTAATAGTAAACACTAGGCTTAATACTGGCAAGCAGGAGATCACAAGAATGGAAGAATTAAAGGAGTTAGGGGCTAACTTTTACCAAGTTAATTTAGTGGACCTAGACCACCCTGGGAGAACCACAGCTTACATTATTAAGGGTGAAAAAAACATCCTCATTGAAACAGGTGCAAGCCGCTCCAACGAGGTAATATCTCAGGCCTTAGAAGAGTTAAAAATTGGGTTAGACCAGTTAGACTATATAATAGTTACCCACATTCACCTAGACCATGCCGGCGGGGCAGGCTTGC
>JASJGK010000132.1:0-3150 GCA_033791585.1 SAR324 cluster bacterium
GCAAAACATGATTGAACCTAGCCCCCAACAAGGTAGAATTGTAATCGGTCTTGACATCGGCACCACAAAAATTTGTGTTGTTGCTGCTGAAGCCACAGGTGGAGCACGTCTACGAATCATTGGCTTTGGCCAGTCGCCTTCTGAAGGCCTAACGCGTGGGGTGGTTACCAATATCAATGCTGCTGTTGAATCCATCACTAAAGCCGTTGCAGAATGCCAATTAAAAAGTGGCTTGGAGATCGAAAGTGTTTATGCAGGCATTGCAGGGCACCACATCCAAGGCCTTAACCGTGATGGCGTGGTGGCAGTTCGAGGTGAGACTATCACCGAGTCTGACATCCAAAGGGTTATTGAAGCGGCAAGAGCTTGCAACTTCCCTGATAAAGAAATCCTCCATACCCTTTGCCAAGAATATATTGTTGATGGCCAAGACGGGGTTAAAAGCCCGATCGGTATGGCTGGTAAAAGATTAGAGGCTAAGGTCCATTTGATTTTAGGCTCAATTACCAGTGCCTCTAACATTGTCCAATGCTGCCACAATGCCGGCCTGCACGTACAAAACGTGGTGCTAGAGCCATTAGCTAGTAGCCTAGCCGTGTTAGAAGAAGAAGAAAAAGAACTGGGTGTGATTCTGCTGGATATCGGCGGTGGCACTAGTGACATGGTTATCTACAAAAATGGGTCCATCGTCCATACTAGCGTTTTACCTATCGGTGGGCACCAGGTAACAGGCGATATCGCCATTGGCCTACGTACCACCAAGCAAGAAGCCTTACGGGTGAAGCACCAAGATGGCATCGCCATGATGAGTAGTGTCAAGCCAGGCGAAACCATCAGCATCAAGGGTATTGCTGGTCGTGAAAATAGAATCATTGAAAAGAAATTATTGGCTGAAGTTATTGAAGCTAGATTTCGTGAGATCTTTGAATTGATTAAGGTCAACATCGACCAATCAGGCCTTGGGATTTCAGCAGGTGCAGGTGTGGTTTTGACAGGTGGCTCTAGTTTAATGCGTGGCGTTGATGCACTTGCCGAAGAAATACTACAGATGCCAGTGCGCATCGGCAGCCCTGTAATGGTTGAAGGTTTATCAGAAATGGTTGCCAGCCCGATCTATGCTACATCCGTTGGTTTAGTAAAGTACGGGGCGGAAAACGACCTTTCAATGAGTTTTTCTAAAGATGGAAATCCTGAAAATATCTTTGCTGATGTTGTGGAAAATATGAAGAAATCTATCAAAAGCTTTTTTGATTTCTTTTAGGATTCGGAAAATAAAATTTTTCAAACAAAGGGCTGACTTTTAAGCTTAGAATTATCACTTTTTACGTAAGTTACGATTCTTGTTAGAAAAAAGTTTTTGTCAAGGCAATATTATGGTTTTACTATAATATCAAACCTGTTATGGTGCCTTTAGATTCGTTGCTTTTTTAGAGTAAAAACTCAAAAAAAAAGACAACAACGGAGGGGATAACTTAAAAAAGAGTAGAGGAGAAATGGGGATTGATCTGGAAAACTTTCACGCAGAACCTGAACATACAGGCTTACCTGTAATCAAGGTGATCGGCGTTGGAGGTGCGGGAGGTAACGTAGTAAACCGTATGGTTGAAGATGGCGTTAAAAAAGTAGCATACATTGCAGCAAACACCGATATGATGGTGCTAAAGTCCTCTTTAGCAGACACGGTTATCCCTCTAGGGACAAAAATTACCAAAGGCCTCGGTGCTGGGATGAAGCCCGAAGTTGGTAAAATGTCAGCAGAAGAAGACATTGAAACCATTAAAGCCGTTTTGGAAAATACTGATCTGGTATTTATCGCAGCTG
Organism: SAR324 cluster bacterium; assembly: GCA_033791585.1. Classification (GTDB taxonomy): domain Bacteria; phylum SAR324; class SAR324; order XYD2-FULL-50-16; family XYD2-FULL-50-16; genus JASJGK01. The sequence goes on from JASJGK010000132.1 coordinate 1,822, forward strand.
GTATGGGTGGTGGAACTGGTACAGGTGCCGCTCCTGTGATTGCAGAAATTGCCAAAGAAATGAAGATCCTCACAGTCGGCGTAGTAACCACCCCATTTAGCTTTGAAGGCAACAAAAGAGCCAAGATCGCAACCAAAGGCGTGGAAGAATTAAAAAAGCATGTAGATACCTTAATGGTAGTTCCAAACAATAAGCTTTTAGAAATTGCTAGCCAAAAAACAACCATGACCGAAGCCTTTAGCATCGCAGATGATGTGCTAAAACAGGCAATTAGTGGTATCACCAATCTTGTTAACCTCGAAGGACTTATCAACCTCGATTTTGCTGACCTTAGAACCGTAATGCAAAATAAAGGTCGTTCTATCATGGGCACAGGTATTGGCAAGGGAGACAACAGAGGTCTTGAGGCAGCTAAAAAAGCTATCTCTAGCCCGCTTCTCAGTGACAAACCTATCAGTGGTGCAACTGGTGTCATCATTAACATTGTAGCAGATCCATTATTTTCGCTACTCGATGCCCAAGCAGCCGCAGATTTTATCCAAAGCACTGCCGACCAAGATGCTGATGTTATCTTTGGTTTAGTGACTGACGAAAATAAAGAAAACGAAGTACAAATAACTGTTATTGCAACAGGATTCGAAAGCCCTGAAGAGGCGCAGCCTACACCAGCTGTTGTCTCACACAAACCTTTAAGGGTCGTAGATAGTTTAAGAAATAAAATAGCAGAACCTGTTATAAAGCCCGACGCCGCTGCCCTTAACGAAGCAGCATCCCCTTTGGAAACAGCAGCCCCTACACAAGCCGCTGCCCAACCCAAAGAGGAGGAGATCATTGAACTTGATCCCAACGTTATTGGCTTAAAGACAATCGAAAATAATCTATACTTTCCAGACCAACTAAACCAAGAAAAAGAAGTTGGATTGGCGCCGAAAATGCGTACAGAAGATTATGACGTACCTGCTTTTATGCGCAAAAAACGAGCGCAGCCTTAAGTTTATTCTACCTTATTCTATTGCGGTGACCCAAACGGGATAACCGATGAATAATTTTACACTGGCTCGGGCTTTTTCAGGCCTAGCCGCAGGTCTTGCTTTGTGGAGCCTCCAAGAGGTTGCACAACTTGCAAATCTACAACTCCCAATTTCTGCTAGTCTTGCGCTTGCTATTCAGGGTGCCCTTATTGGTGCACTCTTAGGTGGCATCTTTTTAAGTCTAGAAGGCTACCTAGAACATAACATCCCCCGCATGGCACAAGGCTTAAAGATCGGCCTAATTTTTGGCGCTCTTGGCGGGTTGGTGGGCTTTTTCCTTGGCAACCGTTTGGTTGAG
>JASJGK010000133.1:0-24671 GCA_033791585.1 SAR324 cluster bacterium
CATCACTGGCCATTTTTTGGACAACACTTTCTGTGAGGTGCACTTGGGTTTTCAACTCTGACAAATCAAACTGCCCACTCAACCCCTTAATAGTATGCAGATGGGTCATTAATTCGGAGAAAACAGAGGGGTCAGGGTCTATGCCAGGTTTAACGTAACCTTTGTTGAGATCAGACAATTTTCCAACATTACTATCAATCAAATCAATCAAGCTCAAATAGCTGGCAATATTTTCTTTGATCTTTTCTTGGATCTGGATCTCTTTTTGACGATTGGCTTCTGTTGCTTCTACTTCTTTTTGCAGCAGCAATTCTTGAGTGATGTCTTTTACTCTCACAGTAATAGCGACAACATATCCATTTTTGTCTTCTGCAAACTGGTAGTAGAGTTTCAAAACTCGTGGCCCCAGTTCCACTTCAGAAGGAAGCAGGTCGATAATTACTTCAGGGTCAAAATGATTTCCAGAAAATAGCAGGCTCAAGGCTCTGTAATAACTTTTTAAACCTTTAGCATTGTCACGTAGAATAATATCGGCAAAGGGTCGCCCTGCAATTTCATCATACTCTAAATAAGTTGCTGCTAAACTAGAGTAGAAGCTGCCAATTTCACCCTTTGAGTCAATTGTAAAAAGGGCCTGCCCAAGATTATTAAAAATGCGGGAATATTGCTCTAACCTATTGGCAAGCTCTTCCTTTTCCACAAAACCTTCTTCAATCAAAAAGAATTGTTCCGCCCAAAAAACTTGGGCAAAAATATGGGTCAAATGAGGAGAAAGGCGCATCACCCGGTTCATTTCTTCCTTTGGCAAAAGCACAACCTTGGCAGGCCCTAAGGCCTTGACCGTAAAAAAAGACTGGGATGTGTAAAAGAGAGATTCCAAACCAATAAAAGCAATGGGCCGTGTACTACCGCCACCAACAAGAGAAATAAAACATTCACCTATTACAAAATAAACGCCTTCCAACTGGGCATCGGCTTTAATCACGACTTCCTCTGGACCCACTTCCCAGAACTCTGAAATATTTACCAGACCCTTTAGCTCAGCTTCCTTTAATCCTTCACCAAAAACAGAACGCAAAACTTCTAACTTTTGCACCTCTTCCGCTTCATCTTCATCACCTTTAAAAAAGCCGTCCGCTGAGGGTGCCAACTCTGCAAGGATTTCTTCATTTTGGGCTTCTTTCACAAAAAGAGCCTGCAATTCTTCTAAAATTTCAACTTTTTCGGCGGCTGAAAGGCTGTCTTTTTGGAAAAGTTCTTGGAATTGTTTAAAAAGGGGGGGAAATTCTTTGTTCATCTTTCGAATTGAGGGGTGACAAAATGCGTCAAATAGATTTACATAATATTGTACTCTTTCATGAATTATTGCAAGAATGATCAACCTTTACAAGAATCTTCCTTAAAAATGGCTTTAAATAAAGACATCCAAATTCTTATTGTCGATGACTCATCGGCAACACGAAGCCTAGTCTTAAAAATTTTACGAAACTTAGGTTTTGAAAATGTTGATTCTGCTGAAGATGGAGTTGAAGCCCTTGCCATGTTTGATGATGAAGACTACGACTTGGTCATTTCTGACTGGTTTATGCCTAATATGTCTGGCGTGGAATTAGTAAAAGAAATGAGGTCCCAAGACGACCTGAAGGAGATCCCAGTACTCTTAGTAACAGCCGAAGACGACCAAGATAGCATCATGGAAGCCATTAAGGTCGGGGCTAACAATTATATGGTCAAGCCTTACAACGCAAAAGTTCTTTCTGAGAAAATCCAAAAAATTTTCGACTTCCAAGACAAAAAAAAGAATCGCTAAAAAGTCAGTGCTTAAGGTTCACCCTCTAGGGTATTTTCCCAAGGCCATCCATCCAAAAAAAATCCTCTACCAAAAATTGGCATAGATGCTGTATTAACCTTAGGTATAATCTTTTTTAAAAGAGGAAATTATGTCTGGAATGCAACAAGTTTTAAACCTTAGACACGGTCAACGTGTGCAAGTGGTTTCTCCAATCGGGGAGGCAAGAATTTTAAAAGTAATGATCGGTGATGCCCTTATTCGAGGCGATGCAAAACAGATTTGGCTGATCCATGAAGAAACAGGTGAGTACTTCAGAAAACTCCCCTTCGATGATGGCGCAGTGGGTAAGGCTCTTTTTAATACACAAAATGAATTGATCACTTGCATCGAAAATAAAGCTTTTTATTTCGCATAAAAATTCACAACAAGGCGACAGCCAAACTCTAAGGATGTAAACTCAGCGCAGTTGATTCCCTTTTTTGGTCGTAGCCTTTTTGCCACTCTTTAGGCAGTTGATTTTTTTCAACTTTCTCAAAGCCAAAATCTTCAAAAAATTCAATCATCTTAGGCTCAATGGACAAAGCAAATAGCTCTTTGATGCCTATGGTCTTTGCCTCTTCAATCAAATTTGCACATAGCGATTTAGCTATTCCCTTGCCACGGTAGCGGGGTAAAGTACAAAATTTTGATAGTTCAAAGCTTGTTCCCCATGGTTTTAGCCTTGCGGCCCCCACCAGTTCATCATTGATAAAAGTGACAAAGTACTCTTCTACTTTGGTTGCAAGCTCTTCTAGAGTCACAGGTAAAATTGATTTTTTCTGGATGTAAGGCTTCATTAAAAGAGAAATATCCATCACATCCTTTTTAGTAGCACGCCTAATTTCTTGGTTTAAATTTTGTGTAACCAGCAGCCCTGAACCCTGGTGAGTGAAGATTTCTACAAACAAATTTCCACTTTTTGGCGCCACAAAAGCCGTGTCTAAACTTACGGGATAGAGTTCATCAAAGGCCTCTTCTGCATTTACCTGTAAGTAATATTCCTTCATGGCTTCAAAACTGACGGCTCCCCCAGCAGGAACAGGCATAGGGCCTAAACTTTTGATATGAATAAATTTTGTGGCAAGGCTTAAAAGATCTATCTCTTTGATGCTGGCCAATGGGGTCGATTGTACCAAGGGCGTTTCTCCCTCGCCCAAGGCCTTTCTAATGCCTCCAATATCGTTAGGGAGCAGGATAGTAAAGGGAAAGCCTAAGTCTTTAACTTCCTTTAAGCCCCCTAAATCAACCTTAGGACTAAAAAAAATGCAGAGGCGAATTTTGGCGCTCAGTAAAACTCTAAAATCTGTGAGCAATTCTTCAAAGTCAAAGGTTGACTCAAGATAAATAAAAAAAGTCTTACCGTGGAACCTTGCCCCGTAATGAAGCAGCTCCATGGCATTAAGCATTGGTAGCTCTTGGCTTTGACTCATTAGAAATAATTTTTAGATTTTTAGTGTAACTAAATAAGTTGAAAAATCCCAGTTTAGGCATTAAAGAGTTTCAATGCAAAGGGGATTTGCACAATATTGTAAGTCAGGCCAAAGCCAAAGCTTACATTAGCTCAACCCTCAAAAAGGCTATTCTATCCCTAGCCTGCCCAAAAGCTCAATGATTTTCAAACGATCAATGGGTTTGGTTACAAACTCAGCAACCCCATTTTTGAAGGAATCAAGAGCGTTGCGCCAATCATTTAAGCTGGTCACCATAATTACTTTTACCTCTTGGCCCGTATCCATTTTCAAGGCACTTTCATGTTCCCTAATTTTTTTTAAGGCTTCTTGCCCATCCATTACAGGCATCAGGATGTCTAAAAAGATCACATCATAGGGTTTTCCCTTTGTTAGAGATTCTTTATATTTATCCAGACAAACTTGCCCATTTTCGGCAATGTCAACCTTTGCAAAGGGCTGCAGTATTTTTTGAAGTAAAATCTGGTTTACCTCCATGTCGTCAACGACCAAAAATTTAAGTTCCATCACTATTTTCTCCCCTATTTCTTTCGTTATATGTAGCACAAATAGGCACTATTATTCAAGGTGGTTTATTGCACCATTTTCTAAAATCTCTAAGGCCATTGCCTCATCTGAGGCATTGATCAGGGCCGTTCTATTTTTTTCATCTATTGCGAATTTCGCAATTTTACCCAAGGCCTGTAAATGTTTCTCTGGGTGGCCTGCTGGAGACATCAACATAAATACTAATTGGATATCTTCCTTTGCCCCTTGGCACACCAGTGGCTCTTTTAGCACAGCAACAAGTAAAATGCTTTCTTCTAAAGACTCTTGGTAACAGTGGGGTAAGGCTACTGCGTGACCAATCAAGCTAGAAAATTCCTTTTCCTGTTCCAATAATTTTTGCACAACTTCTAACTTATCCACTTGGTAAAAACGTTCGTCTAAGAGGCTCAACATTTCTTTGAAAAGAGCCTCCAACGACCTGGCATTTGAAAATAGTATCCACTCACCCTTGGTGGCCTCTAAGATACTAACCGCTTGGGGAGTCACGACTAACACCTTACCGACACCATCTTTGTCTCCTGGTGGAAAAGGTGAAAGTTTGCCCTTAAAATCGTAAAGTAGGGCGTGGCCTTGGCCAGCGCCAAAGGGTGCCGTGATTTCACTGATGCAAGTAATCAACTCGGCCCCACCCGTTTGGGCTTGGATATTTTTCAAAGAGAACTCACCCCACACAGGGGCAGACTTACCAATTTTTACAGGGGCCTCGTCTCTATGGCCTGGCCAATAATAGCGTTTTAATTTCGGCGCTATGACGCTAAACCGCTGGCAAACCAACCGATTCAGTTCTTCATTTGCAGTAGCGGCAATCAAGTTGCCCAGACCTGCAATTTCCAAATGACGCTCAGGGTTGAGCCTCATAGCATTTTCTAAAATAGCATTTAGACCCTCTTGTTGAGCTAATTTAACCTCTTGTAAGTTGGTGTCTATGAGCAGATGGCTCTTGTTTTCATTTTTCAGGTAATGGGCAACGGCCCTTGTGAGGGGGTTGCTGCCTATAAGTAACCAACCGTCTGGTTGTTTTTCTCTAAGGCCTAATATTTGAGCTACGTATTTAGCGCTGAATCCTTGAAAAAGTACTGTGGCTGCGATTACACCATAGGTAAAAGCTTCTAAAAAGTTGAGAGGACCAAGGCCAATTTTTGACAATTGAATGGAAAAAAGAGAGGCCATAGAAGCCGCAACAATACCCCTTGGGGCTATCCAGCTTAAGAAAACTTTTTCTTTTATACCAAGCTTACTATTAAAGGTTGAAACCAAAATATTTAAAGGGCGAATCAAAAACATGACACCTAAAATCACCCAAAATAAATTTTCGCCCGCCTCTATAAAGCTATTTAATTTTAAATTTGCCGCCAGCAAAATAAAGAGCAGGCCAATCAAATAGTCTTTTAATTCTGACTTATAAGCAATGATCCCATGGATACCAGGGCTTTTTTTATAACCGATGTAAAGGCCTGCCACAGTCAAACAAAGCAAACCACTTTCATGCATAGCGTAATCACTAATCGCAAAAGCTGCCATCGCCGAGGTGAGCATAAAGAAGTTAATTTTCTCTTCTTGGATCATGCGTTTTCTTAAAATATAATCCAAGACAAAGCCCACTATCCAACCAAAAACTAAGCCTGCTATAATCCGTTTAAAGAAGTTCAGATAAGCATCTTGCCCGCCTGCGGTAATAATCCACTCGTAGGTCAATAAAGAACAAAAGACCCCAATTGGATCAATCAAAACCCCTTCCCAGTAAAGAATTTGGGTCACAGGTTTTATGACTCTCAAGCGCTGTAACAAGGGGCCTACAACTGTGGGGCCTGTAACTATAATCAAACTACCACCAAGCAGGCAGTAGGCAACATCGAACCTGAAAAAGAAATAGAGAAGGCTTGCAGAGCCAAACCAGGTTATCAAAACGCCCCAAGTTAAAACCCCTCGAATCTCAGATGAAACTTGCCTGTAGCCTTTAAAATCTAAGGTCATACCCCCTTCAAACAAAATAATACCAACAGCCAAAGACACAATGGCGCTGAGCCCATAGCCTAGGGATTCTGGCCGAACCAGGTTCAAGAACTCTGGGCCTACCAAAACACCTGAAATTAAAAGCAGTACGATTTGGCTAATATTGACTCGTGACGAGATTAGCACCATCAGATAACCTATGGCTGAGGCAGCTACAAAGGTAATTAAAATTTCTTGTGAGTTCACTTTAATTTAATATTGGGTAAGATTAGCTATAATTTTTCCCAAAATAGCAGAAAAGCCATGTGAATACAATCAGGAACACATTTTTAGAAGTATTTGGAAAAAGCCCAAAAGATTTCCTTTGCCCTCTATTATTTTTTTTAAAACTTGTTTAAGATAGAGGAAACTAACTAAAAAGCCCTTATGGAAGATTTTACAGAAGATATAACAAGCGAAGAGGGAATGAAAATTTTAGTTTTCCTCTGTGGTGACCAAGAATACGCCCTGCCCATCGAGCTTGCCCGTGAAGTGGTTGGCATGATGCCCATTGATAAGTTCCCCCAGACCCCCGATTACATCGAAGGCATGATGAATCTCAGGGGGAAAATTGTCCCTGTGATGAATCTTCGCACAAAGTTAGGCGTGGAAAAAATTGAAGAAAATGCGGAAAATTGTATTGTTGTAGTGAATCTGAATGGTGAACAAACAGGTGTGATTGTTGACTTTTTAGTTGGCGTTTCTGTGATAGACCAAAATGACTTGGAAGAAAGTCCAGACCTTGGCGATCATATCCATAACAACTACGTAAAATCTATTGCCAAGCTAGAAAAGCGAGTGATCTTAATCATCGATGCCAAAAGCCTACTAGCTTACGACCGTACCGAAGAAACAGCCAAGGGCATTGTATCTTAAAGGTAGTGGGCTTTTTGAAAGGTGTTCGCTTTGACTTTTAGTTTTCTTTTGTAGCCCTTGCAATTAGTGTTTAAAGCTAAGTTAGCTTTAGAAGCCACCTTTCTAAAAACAAATTGGGTCTTGTGGATTAAATATCTCTGTTTTACGATCTAAAAGTGCTGGTAATTTCTACAGAGTCCGCCTGAAAAAAGGTCTTAGCAAATTCCCCTGCAACCTTAGGATCATATTCCTTACAGCTAAAAACATCCAAGTAAACAGCATTGGTTTCTTCGGCAAAATGCCCAGAAATTAAGCTAGTTTCAATCAATTGCACAAGACTGTAACCAGAAACCTTCGGGTCTTCTCCAAAGTGAACCACTTGGGGGTCGCCGTAGGCTTTCATTTTTATCAATTCCACCAATTCTTTTGCGAAATTAGCAATTGCATCTTTCGACCTGATGGTTTCAGGGTTGCAGCTTTTTAAATCAATAGTACAAGAAAGTCCCCAAGCATTCATTATCGTCTCCCGCTCTGGTTGTAATGGACAGAAAAATCATGAATAGGGTTATCTTTCGTTACCACATCATGGTTTCCAGCTAATATTTCTTTAATGTAATTGGGCTCAGCCATTAAGCCCCTATGGGTTTCCCCATTGTAATATTTTAACCCAGTTACACCTCGTTCTACCAATCTTTTTTCAATATCCTCTAGGGACACTTCCTTTACCTTTACCGAGTCCGATGCATAAGCAAAAGACATCACAGCGCCGTAAAGAGGGATAAAGCAAAAGCCATGGGCAACATTTGCATAAAGATCGGCCAAGGTAGCGTTTATCCTACCAAAAGTCTTGGGGTAATGCGCTGGGTATTCTGTGTGCTGGGCAACAATTCCACCAGGATTTAAGAGCTTTTTAATATCAGCATAAAATTCTTTAGTGTAAAGTTCCTTGGCAGGCCCTATAGGGTCGGTTAAGTCTAATATGATAACATCAAACTTTTCTGCCGTCTCTTTTGCCCAGACAAGTCCATCTTGGATTACTAAATTCATCCGAGGGTCCTCAAAACTGCCACCATGGACTTGGTCCAACCAAGCTTTAGAAACTTCGACGACTCTATTGTCAATTTCCACCATAACCAATTTTTCCACAGTGGAATGCTGAAATACATTCTTGGCAATGCCACCGTCACCACCACCAATCACAGCTACCTGTTTGGGTTTTGGGTGGGCGATTAGGGCCGGATGAGTCATACACTCGTGGTAGTAAAATTCATCTTTTTCTGAGGTCTGAAAAAAGTTATCAATCCGCAGCAATTTACCAAATTCATTGGTATCGTAAACAGAAACCTCTTGGGTCTCGTCACTTTTGCGGTAAAGCACATTTTGAGGCTTGATAAAAAAACCGTAATCTTTAGAAAAGTATTCTGTAAATTTATGGTCTTCAATATCCTTGTAACCTTCAAGGATTTGGTGATTAAAATCGATTGGTGCAAAGAGTTTTTTAAGGCTTTCAAAGAGCTTTAATGCCTTTGCAAAGTTATCACAATCATAATTGCAAACAGAAATGTCCAGATTGATGTAGAAATCTCTTTCTGGCCAAGTGTGAATATTCAAATGAGATTCTGCCAATACCAAAGTTCCCGTTACCCCACCTTTGTCAAAGGGGTAAACCGAAGAGGCAACTACAGTCAAACCTGAGTCCTGCACGGCCAAAGTCAATTGTTTAAGCAAGGCATCGGCTTGCGTAAAAAGACTCTGGTTAGCTTTGCAGTGCATTAACTCAGAAATGATATGGGTGACTTGTCTCATAATTTTTATCCAAAAAATGAAAGATAGATTAAAATAAAAAAAAAGAAAAGCAAGAAAATTCAAAAACTCAAACTATTTTTAGCTGTCAAAAATAGATAATGATTTGAGTGGGCTAGGCTCCAAGAACAAGAGCCTAAACTTAGGGAGGTTGTCTCTTAATAGCCTTCAAAAAGAGAATGACTTTGGGCCTTTTTATCTGGAGAAGTCGTAAGGGGGATAATGGTTAAGTCTTCTGGTTTACGAACCACCTGAAAACCGAGAAATTCTTTCCCCAATTTGCGATTTTTATCTTCAAACTTCTTGATAAACTTACCCATGTAAACAGGGTCAACAAATTGAGCCGTGAATTCTTCTTTATTATAGACTCCATCTTTTAAATAGCGGTTTCTAGTCGGGGGAAATCTGTGGCAAACATTGTAGCCATAGAATTTCATGAATTTTTGACGGAAACAGACCTTAAAACGAACCTCGCCTTCATGCCAGATATTTCTAAAAACAAAGTTTTTTTGGAAATCGTAGGTGCGAAGCGCAATCAAAGGCATTTGCCTAACAAAAATATTACCAACACCAATGATAACCAAAATAGAAATGACCGCTATAAACTTAATCCATTCCATTCTGATATTGACAGGTTCTTCATCCAAACCTTCAACTTCAGGGTTAGCTGGCTCGAGTCTGGTAACTTTTGGCTCTTTTTTTCTTTTAAGTCTTTATTCATTTATTGTTGCCCCTATTTGGGGTTGGTTTAATTGGTAAAACTTACATAGTAAAATATGCATATCCTGTGCATTATTCGCCTATTTCTCAAATTCTTTCAGTAATGAACTTTGCAAAGGGCCACTCATTTATTGAAAGTACAACCTTAAAAGATTAAATCTTCTTTGTCATGGTCTAGCTTTCCAGTTCTTCTTCCATTTTAGCAAACCACTTAGCCGTTATTTTGATTGAGGATACATGATCCCACTTGGGTTTTAAGGTAAGGGCTGAAAAAAAATCCTGCCCGCTTAAATCTTGTGGCAGCCAGAAGGCTTCTAATAAACTTGCCGCCCGCTCTAACCTAACCCATTGTAACAATTTTTTTATTATATTGGCGACAAAATGGACGATTTGCCCCCCGATGGGCCAAAAAGGTTTTTCTTCGGGAGAAAGCTCTTCCATAGCCTGTTGGTAAAAGTCCTTTAGGCTCACAGGAATGCTGTCTGTAACCTTATAAACTCCACTCAGGTCAGCTTTCTTAAAGGCAATTAAAATACTTTGGATTAAATTGCCCACAAATAATCGGTAATGGGGCAGGTCGACACCCTGAAGTGGTAAGCCGCGGCCCTTTTTCGCCGTTTGAAATAAAAATCTCATAGGCCCACGGCAATAGGGTCCATAAAGTATCGGCAGTTTTAAAATTATCAATCTAGTATCTGCACCTTTAAAAAGTTCAACTAAACCCAACTCCACTTCAGTATGGTTTTTGTTGGCGAAGCAACTTAAAAAAACAAAACTGGCAACCCCTTGAGAGATGGCTTTTTGGGCTAATTTCAAGGTGAAATCAATTTCTAATTTTCGCTTAAAACTGGCCGACTTCGTGCCGCGGGCAACAGCCATGTGCAGCACTTGAGTATTTTCGGCCCAAACTTCTTTTGAAAGCTCACTAGGGGTGATGGTGGTAAATTTGTTGCTTTCGAACTTGCGGCCGCCAGCAACGATCAATTTAATCTCGTATTCAGAGGGGATCAAAGGCAGCAAATTTCGGCCAACAAAACCCGTTCCACCAGTGATTACGAGGCATGGCTTCATCTTAAAAAAGGCTCAATTGCTCGGCGTCATCGCCTGGACTAGTGGTGTCTTTTTCCGTTTCCCATTGGATATCAACTTTGGTGATACCTGCACCCTTATCAAGGTAATAGATGTGTTTGTGTTCTTGTCCGTATATAAATAAATCACGAGTCACGGCCACATCTTGCCTGCAATAATCGGCAATGGCTCCCAATTTTTCTTGGTCACCTGCTAAAAATTCTTTGTACCACTGTAATGCCAAAAGGCCATCGGCTGATTTACCCACTTTTAAAGTTGGCCTGGCCGCATCTTCAAGCCTAATTCGTTTGCCAATTGTGTCTTTGATAACATTTAAAAGATCTAGGTTTTTTAAGTCGTGGAACTCCTTTAAGGCCCCTTCTCGTGCCTCAACGGGGTAGTAGCCCAGTAATACCTTGTAATCAAAACTAATGTGGTTGTAACCAATCACGGTGGGGCCTGATTTTAAATGTTTAATCAGGTCGGCAACTTGGTCTTCATAATAGGTAAAAAAGCGGTTGGCCTTTGAGTCCCAAAGGACGCCAACCGACATCTTCATTTCTTCGGTTTTATCCCATCCACCAACATCAGCGGCAGAGCGCTGGGTTTCCAAATCGAATACTAAATAATCTTGCATGAGTAAAACTCCCCTTGTCCTTTTAGTTAAAGTAACCTTGGAAAGGGGATTTTGTCAGCAAGTTTTAGGGGTAAATTCCTAGGCCGAAGCTAGGAGTTCATCCATCTCTTTTGAAAGTAGATTCAAGTGACCCTTTTCTTCATCTGCCATTTCTAAAAATAAAGCCTTCACTTCTGGATTTTTAGAATGACCTGCAAGACGAGTGTAGAAGTCATAAGCTTGGGCCTCAATAGCTAAACTCATACTAAAAAGTTGCTCTACTGAATCAATGCGCCCTGCAACCTGCTCTACCAACTGATCAACGTAGAAACCACCTTCCATTAATTGGTTGTCTTCTTCTATTTTTAAATCATCAGGGTTGGTTGCCTTAGCCTTTAAATTTTCTTTATGGTTGTCTTCAAATGATGCCATTCGAGTCAATATTTCGGTTAGCTTTGGGTCGTCCATTTTAGGTGCAAGCTTTAGGTAAAATCGCTGTAAGCCATCTTCCATGGCGTAGGCCATGGCAAAAGCATCTGGGAATTCAGCCGAATCTTTGATTAAGTTTAGATTCATTTCTACAGGCCCTTGGGCCGCTAGACCGTTCCAACTAGAGAAACCGCCAGCCACATCTAAAACCTTTTCAAATCCCTGTTCCACAAGCCACCCCGCAGCGGCTGCGCTACGGCCACCTGAGTGGCAATAAACAATGACAGGCTTGGATTTACTAAGTTCAACCTGGCCGCTTACAAGTTCCCCTAAAGGTGCTAATTTTGCGCCTGGAATATGGCCAGACTGATATTCGCCTGGTTGCCTAACATCAATCAATTGGTAGTTTTCAATTGCAGTTTCTCGACAAAATTCCTGTGTTTCAGCACTTGTGACCAGTTTTACTGATCCTGACATTACATCTTCCCACTTCATATTTTCCCTATGGTTCAAAATTTTTAAAACAAATCATATTCAAGGTTGTGTATATATTAAACATAGTATATCCTATATTTAGTTTTCACAACCTAAATGTTAAAAAAAATGGAGGCCCAATGGCAAACCCAGTACAAATGAGACAGCTTTTCGACCCTGAAACCAGCACTTATAGCTATCTACTATTTGATGACCAAACCAAAGAGGCCATCTTAATCGACTCAGTTATTGAGCAACATGACCGTGACCTTAAATTAATCAAAGAACTAGGCTTAACCCTTTTGTACCTTGTTGAAACTCATGTCCATGCGGACCATATTACTGGTGCGGACAAGCTCCGCTCTGCCACAGGCGCCAAGGTGGTTTTGGGCAAAGCGGCTGGTATTGAGTGCGCTGATATTCTACTGGAAAACGGTAAAGATTTGATATTTGGTGCCTTTAGCCTAAAGGGCCTTGCCACACCGGGCCACACTGCTGGTTGCACAAGTTACCTTTGTGAAGGGATGGTTTTCACTGGTGACGCTCTGCTTATCCGTGGTTGTGGGCGTACCGACTTCCAACAGGGAAGCCCTGAAGCACTATATAATAGCATCCATACCCAAATTTTTAGCCTTGAAGATGCCACTGTGGTCTACCCAGGTCATGATTATAAAGGGGTGATGTCCAGTACCATTGGCGAAGAAAAGACCCACAACCCAAGACTAGGCCAAAGTAAGCCTCTTAATGAATTTGCAAAAATTATGGACAACCTAAACCTGCCCTACCCCAAAAAATTAGACGCATCCTTACCTGCCAATCTAATCTGTGGTGCTACACCTTAAATATTACTAGCACCAAATTCACCTGAGTTACTTAAGAAGTGTAAGGCCTTCTATTAGCTCAGGTGTACACCTCTCTATTCCCCCGACCTTTTCTTCTCCTTCTGCTCTCATAACTACTAGTGTTCACCTAGCCTTTCTTACATTCAGATAATAGCTAAGCCTTGCCTTCAATCTGTAAATTGCTCAAGATAGGGCAGAACTAACCAAAGGCAGGCTTGGACGAGACCCCCCCAGATTTAAACACTAGTGAAGAAGCATTAGCCAGAAAATTTAAAGAAGCAGGCTTTATAGGCGTGGGGTTTTTAGGCGCCGAGGCTTGCGAATTTGGTGCCTGGAACCAAGAATGGTTAGCGAGGGGCTTTGAAGCCGACATGAATTGGACCCATAACCACCAAGGGATTAGACAAAACCCACTCACCATGGAGCCTTGGGCCAAGTCCATTATTGCGTTGGCATTCCCTTACAAAACCGCCCCACCTAAGGGTTGGGAAGTTGAGCGACCTATTAGTAGGTATGCCTGGGGAATGGACTACCACAAGGAATTAGTTCGTCTGATCAAGCCCATAATAACTGAATTAAAATTAGAGTTGAAGGATACTCACCCCAACTTGCAAATGCGGATCTGTGTGGACTCGGCACCCTTGCCAGAAAAGCTCATTGCCCAGCGGGCAGGCTTGGGCTTCATCGGGCGCAATTCCCTATTGATACACCCAAGCTATGGCAGCTTTGTTTTTTTGGTGGAGATTTTAACCAATTTGGAGTTGAAAACCAGCGAGGCCTACCAAGGCCCAGATTGCGGCGGCTGCAAAGAATGCTTGGACCATTGCCCCGGTGGGGCTATTACGGCAGATGGTTTTGTCAACGCCAAGCTCTGCGCCAGTTACCTGACCATTGAAAAAAAGGGTGAGCTTACAAAAATAGAAAAAAAGATCACCAAACACAGGCTTTTTGGTTGTGACTCCTGCCAAGACTGTTGCCCCTATAACCATGCCGCCCCAACCCAAGAGGCTTCGCCCTTTTTGCCTTTGGAGCGCTGGCAGGGTGTAAACGCCGAGCTTGTTAAATCTTGGACCGAAGCCGATTTTGAAACCCTAAAAATTAACAGCCCCCTCAAACGTGCTGGCCTTGCGGGCCTAAAGCGGAATGCTGGGGGGTAGTTTTGCCTTTTTGTGCTTAGCCTTTGGGCTTTAATCCGCACTAGCCATTTCATCAGCCAATTCAAAAAATCCCATTATAGCGTCATCTGCGCTAGTTCCTTGAGGTTAAGCTACTAATGACTTTGCACTAGGCCCGTTTTTATTGTAGCCTTTGGTAAATTTATTTGAGGAAATATGAAGAAGGTACCTATTTATAAAAGACGAAAATTACTGGTGATCTTTTTGATCGCAGGCTCACTGCTCTTTTTGCAGTCCTGTGCCCAAATTTTAGGTCAAATGATTGGGGGAGCAATTGTTTCTGAGTCTAACAAACCCACACCACACAACGTGGATTATGGTCCGACCGCAAAGAAAATAGCCGCTCAAAATAAGACCTGTAACATCACTTTATTAGGCCCCAATGTTCATTTCCAGCAATTCGAGTATTGGGACTTACACGAAAGAGGAATGGCGTCACAAGAGGCTCGCATATTTCATAAAGTCAATGACCGTCCATTTCAGATTAAAGACTTTTTGAACCCCATGGACCAAAGACCAGAAGAATTTGAGCCAAGAGTGCATACCTTAAATCTTACCCAAGGCACATACAACTTAGAATCTAACTTAGTTAGAACCTTTTCAGACGACTCTACCATTACTTTTAACAATTTCAAATGTGTTGCAGGGCTAGATTTATTGCTCTTTGTCAGTTCGAATAAGGATTTTTCAGGGGATAAAGACAGAACAAGTAGCGAAAATGAAGCCTACCACAGGGCAGAAAACCCACGCAAACTGCGCATTTTAGACAGGAAGTCCCGAAAACTTTTATGGCAAAAATCTTTAGAAAAACCCGAAGGCCCATACACCCTGGACCTTGCTCAATTTGGTGGTAAAAAATGAAAAACCTCTTCGCTTTTAACCAGAAAAAAACACTATTTACCATAATGATGGTAATGTTCCTTTGGCCAGCCCTCAGCAAGGCAACACCTACCTACACCCACTACACAAATTACACAGAGACTCAACTTTGTCGTGTTTCTATTCCCGCCTTTAAGCAGAATAGAGACACAATTAAAAATATAGTTGCAAAATTTTCTACGGTTCAGAGCCAAGAGCTACAATATTTTTTTAAATTAAACGATAAGGTTGTTAGGGTTAAAACATTCTCTGGATTTGGAGGATCAGAAACTTACCCTTTAGCTGAAACTGACACTCTAGTACTCTCTGAAGGTCGGCACTCAATTAAAATTAAATCTTTTGAGTATGGAAATTCAAGTGTAAAATTTCATACCCAGCTCAAGGGGTTCCAGTGCAATAAGGGCCAAATTCTCTATCTTTTTGTAGAAAGTGAAAAAAGAGAGTCTGGTAAACAGCTACAGAAGGTAGCCCACATTGTTGATGCCCAAACCAAAAAAATTCTATGGAAAGGGAGGCTCGAACATCAAGATGGGGTTTTCACCGCTGACCTCACAGGGGTAAAGTTATAACCCTTCCTAAAATAATTTAATGAACATTTGTTTTGATTTGAGGCTTGACCAGTTTGCTGCAATCCTCCAAACTCGGGGGTATGGAAGACGAATCAAAGGAAATTTTTATTAGGGAACGGCAAGAGGCGGATGCACCAGAGGTGAGCCTGCGGCCCCAGTACTTTAAAGACTACATCGGCCAAGAGCAGATGAAAGAAAACCTCTGGGTTTTTATCAACTCTGCCAAGCAGCGTGGGCAAGCCCTCGACCATGTGTTGCTCCACGGCCCCCCGGGCTTGGGCAAGACGACATTAGCGGCGATCATTGCCAAAGAATTGGATGTTGAATTTCGCGCCACTGCGGGCCCTGTCATAGAAAAGCAGGGGGACTTGGCTGCTATTTTGACTAGCTTGGAGCCAAACCAAGTCTTATTCATTGATGAAATCCACCGCATGAACCGCACCATTGAAGAAGTGTTATACTCGGCCATGGAAGATTTCACTTTGGATATCATGATTGGTTCTGGCCCCAGCGCCAGAACCGTAAAGCTCGACCTCCCCCCTTTTACTTTAGTTGGTGCCACCACCAGAACAGGTTTACTCTCTACCCCCTTAAGAGAAAGATTTGGCATCCCCCTGCATTTCGCCTACTACAAAGCCGACGAATTACAAACTATTATCATCCGTTCGGCAGGGATTTTAGGCGTGGAGATCTACGATGCCGCAGCCTTAGAAGTGGGGATGCGTAGCCGTGGAACCCCGAGAATCGCCAATCGCTTGCTCAAGCGCTGTCGTGACTTTGCTATCATGAAATCAGGCGGGGTCATCACCTTAGAAATTGCCCAAGAAACCTTGACACGCTTAGGCATAGACTCCTTGGGCCTCGATAAGCAAGACAGGTCTATTTTAAGTCAATTGATCGAAAACCACGGTGGAGGGCCTGTTGGGCTTTCAACCATTGCGGCCAGCCTTTCAGAAGAAACAGACACCATTGAAGATGTGATCGAACCATTCTTGCTACAGCTAGGCTTGCTGCAACGCACGCCAAGGGGTAGGGTTGCCACGGTGAAAGCTTACAGACATATGGGTTATAAGGTTGAAGGCGGAAAGACAGGGCCTCACCCTGATGATGACTCTACTCAGACCAACTTTTTAGATGCTTAACGCCTATATAGTCACCTTTGGCTGTCAGATGAATGTTCACGATAGCTTGCGGATGCAAAAGATTTTAAAATCCGAAGGCTATCAGATTTCTGCTGACCTAAAAACCGCCGATCTTGTTCTGCTCAATTCCTGTAGTGTCAGGGAAGGGCCAGAAAATAAAATCTATTCTCAAATTGGCCGTTTGGTCGATCAAAAGAAAGAAAACCCCAATTTGATTATTGCCGTTGCAGGCTGTGTTGCCCAGCAAGAGGGCAAGGATATTCTACGTCGTCACAAAATAGTGGACATGGTTTTTGGGACAGACCAAATTTTGGCCCTGCCCAAAATGTTAGCAACCGTCAGAGCAGGTGGCAGAGCCTTGGAAACAGCTTGGTTGCCTCGAGAGAATAAAATTCAGAATTTTATCCCTGATGACGAATTAGGGAGTTTTGAGGTTACAGGCTCGGCTGCTATGGTTAGTATCACCAAGGGTTGCGACAACTATTGTACCTTCTGCATTGTACCCACTACACGTGGCCCGCTGGTTAGCCGTGAGCTTACAAATATAACCTCTGAGGTCAATAAGCTTGTTGCTGGTGGCACCAAAGAGGTAATGTTGCTGGGGCAAAACGTAAACTCTTACGAGGCCCAAGGGGCAAACTTCTATAGTCTGCTGCAAGCTGTGAGCGAGATTAAAGGCTTAAAGCGCATCCGTTTTATGAGCCCCCACCCCAATGATTGGAACAATGAACTTTCTAATTTAATGGCGGAGCGAGGTAACATCTGCAACCAGTTGCATTTACCTTTTCAGGCGGGCAGCGACCGCATTTTAAAGGCCATGAAGCGAGACCACAGTGGGGCCGACTACGTGGCTAAGATTAAGTATTTAAAGGAAAAAATTCCTGATATAGGCCTGAGTACAGATATCATTGTAGGTTTTCCTAGCGAGACAGATGAAGATTTTGAACAAACTTTAGAGATCATGCGTGAGGCAAAATTTCACCAGATCTATGCCTATAAATATTCCCCAAGACCAGGCACCAAGGCAGATAAACTTGAAGATGATGTGCCGAAAGAAGTGAAGGATGCTCGCCTGCAACAGGTCTTTGAGCTACATGAGTTTTTAAGAAATGATATTTTAGAGGCTCACTTGGGCCTAAAAACAGAAGTAATAATCGAGTCAGCCCACCCCAAAAAGCAAGGGGTTATGACTGGCCGAATGGATAATTATGTGCCCATTTCCATTGCAGATTCCAGCCTTGAAATAGGGGATTTTGCCTTTGTGGAAATCACTGGCCGCAGCACCCATACCTTAGAGGGTAAAGTTATCCCCACATTAGATTAGTTGTTTCTACTAAGGCTCAAAAATATTGGTTTGAGTGCCCTTGGCCTCGGCCCGCATTACAGCTTTATTTAATTTGGGCATTTTCCCCTGCATGATCACATCATACTGGTTATGTCTGATTCGAAAAAACTCAGGCCATTCGTTTGGTGACACATAATCACCTTCTACAAAAAAGCCCATAATCCCACGTCCTTGCATCTCTGCTGCTGCCATTTCAAAATTCACCCATTGATTATCCTTGGTAACTTCTGAAACCATGCAAATGGCAATGGTCGATGATGATAGTGCCTTTTCTATCTCTTCTTTGGCTTCGGCAGTGGGCACGGTTTCGGCCGTTACAGCAGGGGGACGCTGTACAAATTCAACGCTTGGGTTTTCAGCCAATAAATTATTTGAAAATTTTTCCGCATCTTTAGCGTCAGCGGGGTCGTAAGAAAGGTATATGCGCATAAAATTTTCTGGTTTGGGTCAATAGTGAATTATTCAGATATTTTTATATGATACTGCAAGGCGTTCAAGAAAGGCAAGTCCTTTGGTTTTTAGGTTTATAAATGCAAAAGAAAGGGCTTTTAGGGCAAGGCTTAACAAGCGAAGGGAATCTACTCCCCAATGATCTTAACCAAAACCCGTTTTTTACGTTTGCCATCGAACTCACCATAAAAAATTTGCTCCCAAGGACCAAAATCAAGCCTGCCTTCGGTAATGGCAACGGTCACATCTCTACCCATAATTTGTCTTTTGTGGTGGGCATCACCATTATCTTCACCAGTGTTATTATGCTGGTAGCGGCTCAAGGGTGCGTGGGGGGCTAGCTCTTCAAGCCATTTTTTATAGTCTTGGTGCAAACCATGCTCATCATCATTGATAAATACAGAAGCTGTAATGTGCATGGCATTGACTAAACATAGGCCTTCTTTGATACCGCTTGCCTGCAAGCAATCTTCAACCTCACCAGTTATATTGATGAAATCCATACGGTTTGGGGTTGCAAACCAAAGCTCTTTGCGAAATGATTTCATTTAGTCCTTTCTAAAGTTAGGTTCGTCTAATCAATGGGTTTCTAATGGCCGAAATGGTTTTCACAAATCCCACTCGAACCATGTCTCTTTTCCTGATATCATCAATGCCTTGTAAGTCTAAATAGGCGTCAATGCGGGCAAAGGCAACTTTGCAGTGGTTTAGCGCCTCTTCTCGAAAGTGAATTCGCTTTGCTGTGTTGGTCATAGCTTGCGAATGCTCGGCAATCAATCTTGCAGCCAAAATATGAGTTTTAATATCATCTGGGTCTGTCTCTGAAACCTTCACCAATTCGCCTAGAATTTTATACTTAGGTGTGCCCTTCTGCAGCATCAGCATCAGCTTTCTCTTTCTGTATCTGGCCTCTAGGCGGTTGGTATCCTTCTGGAGTAATTCTCTGAAGTCTTCGGTCTTTTTTTGGATGGTAATTTCTCTTAATTTTTCATCTTCCGTCAAAGTAAAATCAGGTTCAGTCAGATCAAATTCACCATCAGCCATTTTAAAAACGTAGCTTTCCACAGCACCTTTTATTTCTTGGCTAACTAGAAGCTGGGCTAAGTAACGATTGTAAACCTGATGGACCACTAAAGCATTAGGATAGTTGGCGATGGCTTTATGCACCGTGGGCATGCCTTGGGTGATGATTTTAGAAAGCTTTTGGTAATCGTCCTTATGTTTATCAAAATCTTCTTTCGCCTGTTTTACATCGGTAGGTGTAATGGTAGCATCACCTTTTTGATAGCGCTCACGAACTCGGTGCGCCCGCTGCATCACAGGAATGATAAACCTAACTTCCTTAAATGCGGAAGCAGAGCGACCTGTTAAATCAGCCAAAATGCTAGTTACCTCAGGCCCAAAAACAGCCGGCAGCTTTACTTCTTCAACCTCGCCTGGCCTTCTAGGGGGAAAATATTTTACCAAAGCAGGTAAAATATCACCATTGTGAATAAAGATAGCTGGGGTGGCCTCATCGACAATCTGAAAGAAATCGTTACCGCTTTCATAACCAAAAAACTGGTTATGTTCTTTCATCATGCCCATACAACTATCGATCAGTGACCCTTCTAGGGGGCTTTTTGCGTCTGAATCTTCATCTTCCCTTAGAGCAATTAAGGTTTTTACTAAATAATGGAATCCAGCTAGGATAGTTTCATAGCTATCAGAATTAGTTGCAGCTTCTCGAACAAGTTTCTGCTCAATTTCTTTTATTCCAAGTCCCTCAAGGCTACCAATAAAACTGGAGGCTGCTGGGTTGTAGGTATATTCTTTTAACGGCTGAGTCATGGGGCTGTGTTGAATGACCGAGGTGAGACGTTGACATTTCCGTAAGTTTTCTTAAAAAATAAACTACTTGAAAGACCTACTAAAATCTAGCCAAAATAGTTTTTAAATCAGATACACACCTAAGGTATAAGATATCAATGATTAAACCAATCGAAAAAATTTTTCCACCGACCGAATTACGGAAAAAACTGGCAAAAGCCCAAGAACAGGGCCAGAAGGTGGTCTTCACCAATGGTTGTTTTGATATCTTGCATGAAGGCCATGTGACTTATCTCTATGAAGCTAGGCAAGCTGGCGACCTACTAGTGATGGGGGTCAATAGCGATGCTTCTATTGGACGGCTAAAAGGCCCTAAAAGACCCATTAACCCACTTGACGAACGCATGTTGATCTTAGCCTCTTTATATTTTGTTGATTATGTGGCCTCATTTGAAGAAGACACGCCTTTAGAGCTGATTACCACACTACAACCCGATTTATTGGTGAAGGGCGGCGATTGGGATATTGACTCCATCGTGGGTCGTGAAATAGTTGAAGGCCGAGGTGGCAAAGTTTTCAATCTGCCACTAGTGGCGGGGAAAGCCACCACAGGTGTCATCGAAAGAATTGTAGAGCGCTATGTTAATTAACCCTCGGCACATCGAACATATAGACTGGGTTTTAATCTTCACAGTTGTGACCATCTCCATTGTCGGTTTCGCAGCGATTTATTCTGCAAGCCTTTCTTACGGAACAGGCACAACTTACTTCCAAAGACAGGTCCTCTGGTTTTTTGCAGGATTGCTAGTTATGGCTCTAACCATGGCCATCGACTATAAAGTCATGCTCACTTATGCCTTTTGGTTTCATCTCTTATTGATCCTGCTACTGGTTTTAGTACTCTTTTACGGGACAGGTTCTTCAGCATCGAAGGTAAGCCGCTGGATTAAATTGGGGCCATTTTTTGTGCAGCCTTCGGAATTTGTAAAGTTCAGCCTTTGCCTTGCACTAGCGGCCTATTTCCGTGAGTCCCGCCGCATCGGCGATCTAGGTTTAAAAGAAATGCTTTGGCCTGCCCTTTTGACACTGGTGCCCTTTGTTTTGATCTTAAAGCAGCCTGACTTAGGCACAGCAGGGGTCTTGTTGATTATATTTATCCCCGTGATTTTTCTTGCTGGTCTTCGCATTCGAGTGATTATCACTTTGGGCATTATGGGTATTTTCTCTGCTCCTCTCGCTTGGTTTTTTGTTCTCAAGGAGTACCAAAAGGCCAGGATTTTGACCCTCATCAACCCTGAGAGCGACCCTTTGGGCAAGGGGTATCACATCATCCAATCAAAAATTGCCGTTGGTAGCGGGGGCGTGTGGGGCAAGGGATACCTTGAAGGCACCCAGGCGCAACTTAACTTTTTGCCCGCCCGACACACAGATTTTATCTTCTCCGTTTTTACCGAAGAATGGGGCTTTGTCGGTGGCGCAAGTTTGGTCTGCCTCTATGGATTTTTCATTTTCTGGTGTTTAAAAAATATTGGCAACACCAAAGACCGTTCAGGTACGATCTTAACCCTTTCTGTAACCACCATCTTTGCAGCTCAGATCTTAATTAATATCAGTATGGTGCTAGGCTTATTACCCATTGTAGGGATGCCTTTACCCTTTATGAGCTACGGCGGGTCGGCCATGCTTTCGCACATGATTGGCATTGGCCTGATTTTAAATGTCCGTATGCGGCGGTATGATAAATAGTTATTCGCGCAGCGAATAAGTTTCCCCTAGCGATTTATCGATTGAATTTAAAGGCAAAAGACCAAGGCTTTTACTAATCAGTAAATTGAGTACGGTATTGGGTTGGAGTTTTGGAAAACTCCCTTTTAAAGGCTTTATTAAATGGGGCAAGAGAAGAAAAACCAACCTCAAAAGCCAGGTCTAATATTTTAGACTGTCCTTCTTGTAGTTTTACGGCCGCCTCTTTAACTCTATAGCTATTCACAAAATCATTAAAATTTACAGCGCCAATTTTTTGGTTAATAAGTTGCCTCAACCTAGGTTCAGAAATAAATAGTAACTTAGCCATTTGCGCCAAAGTCACACCTGGTTCACGGTAGATTTTTTCGACCTCCATCAGCTTTATTAAATCATCTAATTTTTGGTCTTTCTCTGTGGTGATTGGGCGAAAAGAGATGGGGGATAAAATTGAGTCCTTACCTCGCCAATTGGTGAGGCTAAATAAAAAAGCACTGAGTGCAGTAAGAGACATTTCCGAAACAGACCCGACAGAACCCATCCCCCAATTTTTCCCGATGCCAAATAAAGCAATAGTATACCACGTAGCTAGGCCAAAAACTAAGAGAAGAGCGCAAACTAAACGAAGCCTCCTGCGGGCCTCTACTAAGTCTGCCTTCCACCCTTTTATAATGGTAAGAAAAATCAAAAGGGTTAACAAACTGCCGAACACCATCATTATTTTTAGTCCCATGGTATTAACTACCACAGGTACCGCCCTATCCAGGTGAGCTACAAGGCTGACAAGGAAATAGCCCCCCCCTACAATTTTTTCTACTGAAGGCTCAAAAAGACAAGAAAAAACCCTGTTACTTAGGATAAACAAAATCAAAGCGATCATGGAGCTTAACAAAGAGCAAGATAAGATGAGCCAACCTCGATCACCAAAATGCCACAGGGGGGAAAGAGCTAAGTAGGCGGAAGTAGCCAAACAATAGAGAGATACTAATAAAAAGTTCACATTTTTAAAGTGTGAAATCTGGGCTTGGGTAGCAATTAAAATCAACTGGGAGAAAGTAAAGACCCGAAGGCAGAGATCAAGTTCTAACATTTTTTCCTTAAGTAGAATTTAAGATCTTAAACCATGTCCCACAATGATGCAAAGTGGGGCGATTAAACTGTTCTACAATTAATCTCTATTCAATCAAAAGGTCCTATTGATTTGCTACAATCGTGAAGATGGAAGAATTGAATCAGGAAAAAAGCCTGCGGCTTTTGCTCTTATCTGCAAACGATAAATCGCTTGGGGAAACTCAATTGCTTACAGGCTACTCCAAACCAGCTGGTCTGTTTACTGCCTTCCTCTGTGAGGAAAGCTTCGCTTGCTTCATATGAAAAGGCTAAAGCCTTTCGGTATAACTTAATCGCTTCGCGACTAACGGCTTTTGCTTCTATGTGCAAGCGATAAATCGCTTGGGGACACTTAATCGCTTCGCGATTAACCCATTACAACCCGAGCCAAGACCAAAGCATCCACATGGGTGGCGCCTGCCCGTTTTAAGGTGATGGCCATTTCTTCTAGGGTGCGGCCTGTGGTGCAGACATCATCAAAGACCAGAATTCGTTTACCTGCAACCTCTGTTGTATTGGCACTAAAGGCTTGGTACAGGTTTGAAACTCGTTCTTTTTGATGCAAACTCGCCTGGGTTTGGGTGCTTTTGGTTTTTTGTACAGCGGTCATATTAATTCTCAAGCCTTTTATATCCAGGAGAAAACTAGGGACGTTAAAGCCCCGTTTGGTGAGTTTACTCGGGTGCGAAGGCACGGGGATGATCAGGTCCGCCTCTTGGGTCAAACTAGGGTGCAACCTGAAATATTCTTTTAGTAGTTCTCTAAGCAGGCGACCAGCATTTAAATTCCCCCCATATTTAAATTTAGCAACCCAAGCCTTTACAGGGTCTAAATAGCCAAAAACTGAGGTGAAACTGTTTAGCGCCAAAGCCCAATTTTCCTCACAATCGCCCATTTGGTGTACGTGCCCGCAAGAGAGGCATATGCCCTCATACCACCGAGGCAGTTTTTTGGCGCAGGTTGCACAGAGATAAGGGGAGGTGGCGTTGGGTACAAAGGCCTCACAAGACATACACCATGCTGGCAAGGGAATGATTTCCTCAAAAATTTTGGCTGCCTTTTTTATCATAAATCTAGACCACGCCCATCATATAAAACTCAAAAGCCTTGTAACTGCTCCTAACCAATGGCCCTGAGGCCACATAGGCAAAGCCCATTTCTTCACCTAAAACCTGAAAATTTTTAAACTCTTCAGGGGTAACATAGCGCTCCACAGGCAGTTTTGTTTTGGTCGGCTGTAAATACTGCCCCAAGGTCAAATAGTCTACTCCCACAGACCTTAAATCTGCCATGGCTTCAAGCACCTCTTCCTTGGTTTCCCCAAGGCCCAGCATCAAGCTGGATTTAGTCAGCATTTGTGGTTTGGCTTGTTTTATGACTCGCAACACCTTCAAAGATTGCTCATAGCTGGCTCTTGGGTCTCGAACCTTACAGGTCAAAGATTCCACACATTCTAAGTTGTGGCCCAATACTTTTAGAGGTAAGTCTGCCATCTGTTCAATTAAGACATTCTCCCCTTGGAAGTCAGGCATCAATAATTCAATGAACAAATTAGGTTGGGCTAGGTGGAGTGAATTTATACATTTAGCAATGTGTGCCGCGCCTTGGTCGGGCAAATCGTCACGGTCTACTGTGGTGAGGACAGCATATTTTAATTTCAATTGACTTACAGAGGCGGCCAATTTTTTAGGTTCTTCAGGGTCGGGCAAGGCTGGCTTGGCTAAGGTAACAACCGAACAAAACCTACAAGCCCTTGTGCATTCTTGGCCTAGGAGCATAAAAGTCGCTGTGCCTGAATCCC
>JASJGK010000134.1:0-11861 GCA_033791585.1 SAR324 cluster bacterium
CCAACGTCAGAGTAGCTAAATATAATAATATTAAGCAGGTAAAAAAACCCTCTATAATTCCTAGGTGCATAATCCTCCTATTTTTTTAAAGTCTTTTAAACGTGAATTTTGAACTAGCTGAATTTTTTCCAAGGTCGTAGCTAGCCATAAACATCTCATATTCATCTGAAGATTTGTACCTTAAAGTTAAGCCAAGTCAATGGCAATTACAAAATCCTTCACTATTATTTAAACTACACCTTCTCGCCTCTTCTCTTGTGCAAAAATTAATATAGAAGGACTACATATAGTGACCGAGGTCGTATAAAGTTTGGACGCCTCTGACGTATTTAGAATTTTTTATGACTCGAAAGGGGAATTCTTGCGTGATGGCTATGGACTCAGATTGAAATTCAGAGTCGTATTTTAGCTCTAAAATCATGCTGACTTCATCGTCAAAGCCTCTCTGAGAGAGCTGGCCTGTGGAATGCACAGGAAAGTACTGTAATTTGTGATCGAGGGTAATGCGAAACCTTTGATTGAAACTTAAAAAATATTTCCGTTGGTAGCGATTAATCAAGGTGGGTTTTAAAGAGAGCATCAGCTCTTTTCTTTTTTGGTCTAAGTTGGACTCCTTAAAGAGTGAATCTAAAAACCCAGGTTGATATATGTCGCTTAAATCAAAAGAGGACAATACAAAGGAGGTTTTACTACCTGTGAGGCCATGTTTTTGTTTGAATTCCAACACAGGTTTTTCTATTCTACCTTCTAAATCACCATACCATCGAATTCGAGCTTTGATACGTTCACTAACCCCATCAATATTTTCATGGAAAATCTGAAACCTAGGGTTATCAAAGTAAATGTTGTTCACATAGCGAGGATAAAAGACCTCAGACATTAAGGCCGAATTATTTTTTACAACTTCCTCAATGGAATGAGTTGCCTGTCTTGGGATAATAAATTTCCTCTCAAATCGGTAGTTATTCGTATCTCGATTAGTCATGAAATTGGATTTCCTCAAGCTGGGTAAAAAAGTTTGTGAGTGATTCTGGAGGGGTTAAGAGCCAAGGAGCAGTTGTTTGAATGTCTTGAGGGAAAAAGTTTCCTTTTGATTTTTTGTCTAATCTCATTCTTATATTTGTGGCAACCTTTGGGTCTAAAAATACATTGCCACCGCCAAAGATTTTTTTCTTTTGATAAGCTTGGATGTCTTTTAAATTTTTACTATATTTGTTGTTTAAATAGTAAGCATTGGAAAGGTCTTTGACTGCGGAGCCTAGTCGGTTGCTTTCAAAACGATTATTGATGATGAAAATATTACTTTTCTCTCCAACACTAATCCCCTTATCATTGAAGTTTTTATAAAGATTCCCTGAAGCGTAAATTTGAGAACCGCTGATATCTAGCCCATCGCCATTGTTATCCCCTTCTTGCTCATAGAGAAAAGAGGAGTCTAAGACAAAACCATTACAATAGTCTAAATCAATTTGGTCAGCGAAATTATTTTTAAAGATGTTATTTTTAAGAAAGATCTTAGAAAATTTAATATTCACTCCATCATCTGCTCTACCGCCAATGAACTGTGAATTTTCGATTTGCACTGATTTTTGGTAATGCAGGGAAAAGGCACCAGAAAAGTAGGCCCCATTCATCCATTTTTCATTCCCGCCAGATAGAATTAAATGGTTGATCCTGCTAGCTTCTTTTCCTGTCCCTAAAATGGCAAAGCTACCAAAGGCTTCACCCTGTTTTTTTGCTGTAATGATCACAGGCTCTTGTTTGGTTCCCTCAACGGTAAGTGACCCCTGAATTAAAACCCCTCTATCCTCTGCAATTAAGATTTTTGCCCCCGCAGCAAGGGTAACATGGGACCCTTCAGGAAAAATCAAGTCCTCCTGGACATAATAGCTTCCTTTAGGAATGAGAATCTTCCCCGCTTCTAGCCTTGCATTTGGGAATGCCCTTGCCCAAGAAGCTGGTGTAGTTTGTTGTAAGGCTAAGACAACTGGTGGAATAGAGGGTATTTTTGCCTTTAACTTAGCTGTTACTTTAATCTGCTTATTGGATATTTTTTGGCCTGTAACCTGATTTAAAGCTGCAAACTGCGCTTGCTCCAAGTGGCTACCCCAGTCAAAGCTGTTTTGCTTGGCCTCTAGGAGAATTTGGTAGGTCCGTGGTGCAATGTAAGAATTAAAATCCAAACCATCAAAAAAGGTTAATTTGGCCATAGCTGGGCTTACATCCACTTGGCCACTTTGATCCACGGAAAGGGTAACCTGGCTCCAATTAGCATGGTCCTTTTGGTTCTTTGATGCCACCCAACTATGCTGGTTGATTTTAATCTGTGAACTTGCAAATTGCAGTGGGAGTTGAATCTTCAAAGAGGTTATTTTGAGCTCTGCCATTGCCTGTGGCTTAAAAGACATAAATAATCTGTTTCCTTGCGCAGCAATCTCAACTTCAGGTTTAGCTTCCAAAAGGTATTTGGATAAAATGTCAAAGTTGGTTTTGGTTATATCCTTATATTTTCCTATCCCTACAAGTCTTAAAAATTCTTTCACCCAACCTAGGTAGTAGACTTTTTGTTGGTCCAGAATTAACTTCTGATGGATTTGAGGTAGGTGATCCCCTTCTTTTTGAATGAAGGCAAAGATCTTTTGATAGGTCATCTGCCTTAAGCGTTCATTTTGCGAAAGGAGATGAAAGAGGGGCAACTTAATCGTTTTTGCAGTATTCCATGGAAGAACCCAACTGTTAACTTTATTTTCGAGGGTTCCGTCGCTGGTTAAATAATCAGGGATGTGGTCACGGGTGATGGCAGGGTAAAACTTACCATTGGCTAGATTAAAAAAGACGTATAAATTGCCCCGTACAGAACCATGGCCAATATGGCCCAAGAGTAACCTTGCAGCATTAAAGGAAGTGATATAGTCGTCATCAAAGAAGCTCTTGATTAACTGGGTGTTCCCACTGGCAATAGCCTTATTTAAATTCCTGTATCTTTGTAGAATCATCTCCCCGTTTTTGCCTGTAAAGCCTTCTGCGTCTAGGGCTTCTTTGAGAAGTTGACTATAAAAAAACGGGTCAAAGTCTTCTTCCATTTGGCTTCGACTCGCTATAATCATAGATTTATCAGATTGTACGGCAGAGATATCACTGGAAAAAAGTTTTAAGGATGAGTTCCCTTGGGCCTCCATAAATTTGGAATTTAATTTGTACTCAATATAGTAGAGTTTATCATCCCAGTTGTTGATCTTTAAATTTACAAGGTCCCGCTTTTGCCTCAGTAGATTAAAACGAGAGGCCATATCTTCAACCAGCGGGGTGCGGGGGCTAAGACGGTCGTGGATCAAAAGGCTAAAACGACTGACGTTATTGATCTGTGTTTTACCCTTTAGTTTGATGCTGAAGGAAATGTATTTCCCTGCCCTGTGGTCCGTTGGCGACTTCCCATGGGCTTTGATTTTAATTTTAAATTCAGTGCCCTTGTAAAACAACCGTGCCTTTTGCCAACGGTTATTTTGAGTGTAGTAGCTTTGGCCTTTCTTGGATTCATATCTACGATAAAGCTCAGTAAAATGAGCAATATCTTTTCTTGAAAGCACCAGTTTGAGCTGGGGGATATCACCTCTTGAGGATGCGCCTATAACCTGTTGTTTAAAAATAGGATAGACGACCCTCATCTTTATGGTTTTATAAAGTTCGGGGATTTTTGACCTTATTGACTCTTTAAGGTTTCCTTCAGACGATTTAACAACTACCGCAGTAGCAATAAAACCTATGAAGAAAATAAAAATGGCAACTTTTACAAAAAGTCGATTCTGAAATTTAGAGGGTAGTGTTTTCATTTACTGCGACCTAAGGTTACTGTAAATCTTCGCCAGTATTTGCAAAAATAATTTGGATCGTTGGGTCTAGGCTTCGTAGTTTCTGGTCAATTTGTTCAATTGTCTCAAGATCAGAGATGGAAACGATAAATAAAGCCTCTAAAAAGTTTTCTAACTTATCAAATCTTCGTAACTTAAAAGCTTCGGTCTTGGATTCAATCAACTCGCTTATCTTAGTGAGACTCCAAAGGCTGGGATTTTTACTGGTAAAGGTAAGGTAGCCTTGTTGGTCTGTGATTTTTTTAGTGACCTTAGAGGTAATCCAAATGATAAAGGTAATGGCCATAAAGGCTAAGACCGACTTAAATCTTTGATTGGCCCCGAGGCCTAACCCAATGGCAATGGCTAAAAACAAGTAGGTTAATTCTTCAGGTTCTTTAATGGCAGCACGGAAGCGCACAATGGAGAGAGCCCCGATTAACCCTAGGGATAGGGCAAGAGACGACTGTACAATAGTGATCACCAACATGGTGGTTAAGCTTAAAAGTACAAAGTTTTTTGCAAAGGCCTTTCTGTTTGAAAGGGACATCCCATAACGAACATAGACTTTGCCTAAAAGATAAGAGAGTAAACCCGTTAATAGAAGGTTAAAGATGAAAGCCCAATTGGTAGTTTGGGTTAATTCTGATGTGACAAATCCTTGCAATGAATTAATTGTGTTCAAATTATCTTTTTTGTAAAAATTGATGTTCAATATTTGCTTATTACGACTTATTTAACGCAGTTATGTCAAGATTGTCTTTGCCCCGTTTTTGGGAGTCTTGTTTTACAACAACCTCAATACTTTTTGACTAACTAGACCGATCTACCCTTCTTGCACT
The DNA here is from genome assembly GCA_033791585.1 of SAR324 cluster bacterium. Lineage (GTDB taxonomy): Bacteria > SAR324 > SAR324 > XYD2-FULL-50-16 > XYD2-FULL-50-16 > JASJGK01. Next base: position 4,691 of record JASJGK010000134.1, read on the forward strand.
TAATTTAAGGCACAACTGCTCTGCCTAGTGAGCCTAGAGGCCGGTAATCATAACAGACGCTCAAATTTGCTAAGGAATCAGCCCTTTTTACTTCCAACGACTGGGTCTGTTTTGAAACGAATCAGGGTACCTTTAACTCATGGCTATTCTAGACATTAAATAGAGACAGCTTAGCCTAGGATATGAATCTGGCAATACAACAAAATTCAAAGATTTGATTAGATTAATCTTACCTACATCGGCGGGGGACTTTCTAATAAAAGCGAGCATGATAAGGAGATCAAATAACAAAAATCTATTTAAAAAAGGAACGACAGGGCTGAAAAAAAGTATCTGATTTTTCCAAAAACCAAGGTTGGGAAAAGGAAGGAGAAGATACCGAAGATGCAATCAGGTGGGAAGATTGAAGAGAAAACTCTCAAGAATATCTGCAAAACCCAATGACTATCTTAACCAAAAAAGGTTAACCCTCAAATTTTCCTCATAAACTCTGCCAAATCTTTTTTAAAGGATGAAATGAATATCTTAACAGAAGGGTTTGAAGCCCTATTCAACGACGATCCGCTTTACTAACAAGAACATGAATCAGATCCGAAGGGGATTGCCAATTTATTTGATCCTTGGCTGAGTGCAACTTGGTTTCTTCGGAATATGACTCGGTGAAGAAGATTGTATTTTCCTCTTTTTTTGTGGGTGTCTACAGGAAGAATTCAATGAAAAACCAATAACAGTAACCCTAACATTAAATTAGAATCAACCTACCAGTTCGTTTTTTAATTATTCCACATAGGAGCGCATTATTGCCCCTTAACAAAGCATTCAGGCAATAACTCTGATTTAAACGGAATTAACCATACTTTAAATTCTTTCCCCATATTGAAGGGATTTCTTGCAGCTAGATGACCAGGACCTGGCCCTATTATTCTTTTACCTAAACAACCTAAAAAAAGATTATAATTGCCCGAGTCAGTGTAATTTTCTCCCATCAAAAGAAGGTGTGTTACCTTTTCTTCTTTAATGCGATCCAAATATTTCATTGGCTCTTGAGAATCAAAATGAACAAAACCAACCCAATCCAATGAAACAGTACGCCTAGGAGACAGAGCCATTGATCGATGTCTAATCAACAAAACTGCCTTTTGAGGTAGTATTTTATCGACCCACTGCATCGTGTCATATCCATTAGCCATACGCATCATTACATTGGTTCGGAATGAACTGGAAACTGCACCTGGTACAGTTGTTATTATCCCATACCAACAAATCGCAATAACTAATCCTGATTGAAGAAGAATCGGCAATTTGAACCAGTTTTTATATTTAATAAAGGCACTATGTAATGGTTGCATGGCTAGAACGATTAATAACCAAAAATAGGGTTCAAGGTACGAACGAGATGCAGCAGGACCGATTGAGGCGGTTATGGATGCAACAACAACCGCTCCAATTATTATTGCCCATAGCCAAATACTTCCTTTCGGTTTCAAAAACAGGAAAAATAGAACACCAAGCCCTAAAACCGTAGTTATAGTGCCGACACCAGATGGAATAATAAGAGAAAAGGGAAAATCGACTAGACTGTCACGAAAAGTCCTCAGCCACGCCTCGAACTTATCTGTTCCAGGCCAATTGCCTGGCAAGGGTGTCAGTAAGGCTTCAATAAAACTGCCACCAAAATTCTGCATTTTCCAAACCGCCGGTGGCACAAGTATAAGAAGCGCGCTTAATAAGCCAATACCAGCAGAAGGAATAAACAGGTGCCTTCGGTGCATCGCAATTAATGCAATGAGCCCTACAACACCACCACCAAGTAGGTAATTAAATTTTGCTTGAGATGCTGCCATTACAAGTAAAGATACTAGCAAAAAACCTTTGAGTTGATTTACTATACTTAAATTTCGTCTGGATGGGTAAATGGTAATCGCAGCTGCTAATGTAGTCATTGCTATGGGAAGCAATTGGGGCTTTACTGATCCTACCAAAAACACTAAAATTGGTGAGCTTGCAGCAATAATTGCAAGAAGAACTCTCCATTCTTGTTGTAGTTCCCTATTGGCTCCATTCTGATCTGCTTCGGCATTGTAAATAAGGCCAACAATGCCTAGTAATCCTGCAAATTGTAATAATGACCCGAATTGTTCAGCACCAATCGCGAATCCAATTGCATTCAGCACCTCACCATTTCCTGTAAGACGACTATGAAACCACTCGGGCGTAACTGGAATACTACCTGTCCTAAGAATATGTAAAGAAACCCCAACGTGATAGTTCAAAGAATCAGCGTTGGTTATTGGAGACAAAGCGTAAACTCCAAAACTGAGCAATAGAAAGCCAAGCAATAGTGGCCAAAAGCGGTAATTCTTGGTTTGTGCAAAGGAAAGGAGGGCTCGAAGACTTAGAAAATTTCGGTATTTTGATAAAGACAAAAACAAGTGGAAAAGGGAAAAAGCAATTAGGACTATGGCAATAATTCTAAATATCTCTAATGTTGCGAATCCTAATAATGCAAATGGGTACAATAGTATACTTAGAAACAATGCGCCAAAAATTGGTGCCTGCCATCTTAGCCAATTTGCACCTTGGACTTGTAACCCAAAATATTTAGAAATGTAGACACCCAAACCATCACAAGCAATAATCAACATTAGGGAAACTATTGCCGATAGCGGTGGCTCCAGTACAAACGAATCAAGACCGTACATTAGATTATTTCTCTATCATTTAAACAGGTTATATTTTGACTATGCATTTAACCGCGCTAATACCATCACGCCAATCTAAAAGTTAACAATACTGACCGTTTCTTGTTCCGTTTTTGATGATAATAATTGTTGTAATAAGATACCCGCTGATGCCAAAAAACGTCAGCAGCTATCATAGCCACCTTCATACATATCAATTTCAGCTTGGAAAAGAATCACTGGGACAACTACAAGAGCCCGTAAGCCGTCAAATTCAGAAAGGCATTTCAAATCGAAAACCTTTGAATAAGGTTGAAAGATTATGGCTCGGATTTTTAAAAAGGTTAATTAAATAAGTACCCCTTGTCTAGACAGTTCTTCAAGGTTAAAATTTACTTCATCAAATTCTATTGTCACCAACTCTTTACATTGCTCAGCTTTAGTAAGTTAGCCCGATTTTATGGAGAGCTGTTATTATACAATTTTATAGCCGTATTTTAACGATTAGTTTTGAATTTTACCTGACGGTTTAAGATGAAACTCCTTTAATATATCATCAAAAACTACAAAGAGTTAACCCATGAGTTCAATGGCCTCCACCTCCGCCAAACATATCAAGAATTTATGCGACTAGGTGTCTATCGACCCTAGTTTCTTTTAAAAAAGAACTATATAAAGCCCTATGTTTCAATCTCTGTTTTAGGCCCAAAGACTCTCTTTGAAGAACAAGAGTTTTTTAAGTAGAATCAAATAATGTAAAATTTTCAGAAGCTTTTATCTTTCTCCTCCCTATTGAGTATTTTTTACAGAAAACTACGAGTTAGAATCGGATGATCGACAAAAACAACTGTTGGTTTTTTTTAGTACCAGATGACATTCAAGATCAAATTTTAAAGCCTAGATAGTATTTCATAACCATCAGATTTACTACTTGATAAACTTCGTAATCCTGCACGGGAAATTTGTTTAGGTAAATCTTACCTAAATAGGCGGTGGATTTTCTAGTCAAAAGCAAGCATGATAAGGGGAACAATTAACAAAAATCTATATAAAAAATGAACGACAGGGCTGAAAAAAAAGTATCTGACTTTTACAAAAACCAAGGTTGGGAAAAGGAAGGGGAAGATACCGAAGATGCAATCAGGTGGGAAGATCTAAGAGAAAACTCTCAAGAATATTTGCAAAAATGCAGGATGAGAATCTATGAGCATATCCCAAAGGCGGGGCAATACATTCTAGACATGGCTTCAGGCCCTATTCAGTACCCTGAGTACCTTGAATATTCCAAAAATTTTGAAAAGCGTTACTGCGTAGACCTTTCAGAAAAAGCCTTAGAAGGAGCAAAAAAAAAGTTAGGGGAACGAGGGGAATACCTCTGTGGTAGTTTTTTTGATCTTGAGTTAGAGGAAAATTTCTTTGACTGCTCCATTAGCCTTCATACCATTTACCATATGGATAAGGAAAAACAGGCAGAAGCCGTGAGAAAATTAATTAAGGTTACAAAAGTAGGGAAACCCGTGATCATCATCTATAGTAACCCAGACACATTGGTCTCTAAATTGTCTTTCCCCATCAAGCTAATACGTGGGATAAAAAACTTAGTAACAAAAAAAATTGAGCCAGATTTATATTTCTTCGCCCACCCTATTCGCTGGTGGCGTCAATTTGATGACGAGGCTGAAGTTGAAATTCTGCCTTGGAGGTCCTTGGCTGCAAATATCCAAAAGCTTATTGTCCCCGATAATAAATTAGGGAAATCAATTCTTAGGGAAACCTTTAAAGTTGAAGAAAAATATCCCAATTTCTTTGTAAAGAACTTTCAATACCCAATGATTATCTTAACTAAAAAAGGTTAATTTAGCTAAACCGTGATTCTGTAGCCTTCCTTTGTCTAACCATTATATTGTATTTTTTTTGACCTGCTATGCAAAAACCCCACTTTTTAAAAAATAGATACAAGGTAAGATGATGTTTTTTGATATTTTTATAGGAATTTTTGCAATTTTTGTATCTCCTCAAATATTTATCTATTACAAATTTGAAGATGCAAAATACTCACTCGTGCTAGCATACGGGCTGATTGTATCTTTTAGCTTCAGCTGGATTTTATTTCTGATCGGATACTGGCTAAATCTAGGTGGCACTGTGTTATTCCAGGTTCTAGTTTTTACTTGCCTAAGTTCCTTGTTATATTTATTCACCCATAAAAACACTCGACCTAGCAAGAATTACATCATCTGGGCAGTCGCTTTAGTCGCATTAACACCCTTGTCTTCCTATGTAGGCATGGGTTATACAGAATGGGACGGTATAGTATCTTGGAATCGCTGGGCTATTGAGCTATCTAGCAACAACTTTAAACCTTTTAACGCAGCCTACCCGGTTTTATTGCCTTCTCTGTGGTCCTTAATTTACAAAATTCAGGGGACAAGCGAGATTTGGTGGACCGGACAATTAACATTATTTGTCTTCCCTATCATCACCTTAGTGATCTTACTAACACTGTTTCTAGAAACAAAAAACAAAACTTTCATCTTTATTGCGATCTTCCTTTATCCATTTTTGATTTGGTGGCCAGTATTTGGTGGCGGTATGGATATGCCAGTGATGCTGATGGGAATACTGAGCTTGGTCATGGCTTATACTGCTGAAATACAAAAAGAAAATAAAGACTTTGCGAAATATGCCTTTGCGGCAATTTTAACTGCAGGTATCTCCACTATTATTAAACAGTCTGGATTTGCATTTTTGATTTTTAATTTTATTTTTGCCTTGGCAAATCTTAAATCATTCCCGAGCAAGAAGACTTTACTTAAGTGTAGCTTGGGCTCGTTGCTTTATTTCTCTTCTTTTTTAGTTATCTTTTTCCAAATAAGAAATAATCCAATTTCAAATTTGGGTCATTTAAAGGAGCTTTCCGAGAAAAGGATTATTATTGATCGAGGTTTCTGGGAACTTTACGAACCCTTTTGGGATCAATACTTTTTTTATCCCCCAAGGGTGGATTGGCTAGACCATTTGCTGGCCCCTGAGGGACCATTAGTTTTCGCTCCATACTTAATAGGAATAGCCTTAGCTCTGTTTTTTTTCAAAGGCACCGGTAAATTTAGGTCGGTTAGTTTTTTAAGCGCAATATTTTTCTTTCTAGGAGTGATCCTTTGGGTTAAATTTTTTTCCTACGACACAAGAAACAGTTATTGGACCAAAGCATTTTATATTACTTTTGTTTCCATCAACTTAAATTTTGCTCTCGTTTATATAATCAAAACTTATAAATCCCTGTCTCAAAATAAGCCAAAATTAATTTTTGATAAAAAACATATAGCTTTGATATTGATCATTGGTGCATTTATTTATGCTTTTAATACCCCAAACCAACTTTTATATGAGGTCCAAGCCGAATATCAAAAAAATCTAGGCAGGAAAATACTTGCCCAGAGGATGAATAGGCTTTTAAAAGACTCCGACAAATGTACATTAATGTTCACCAATAGAGAAATCCTGACATATAATCACTACTTAAAACGCTATCGCGATCAGGTCATATATTTTGGATATCAAATATCCGGTTTATTGAAGGAAATTAAGCATGATTGCAAAGATGGTAGATATTTTGTTATACATCCACGCGCTGCGCGGCAACCTGGTTGGAAATTATTTGTAGAGGCCAAAAATAAAGGTTTGATAAAGCTAATTGGGACTAGAAACCACAGGATTTATTACGTGCCTCCGAGCAGCGATTACACTGCACCTTCTCCCTAGGTGTTAACGAATATAAAGAAGAAACCACCAAGAGTTATTAACATCAAATGAACAAAGAAATGAAGATACTAAAAGGGTTAGCGCAATTGGAATGGGTGCATGAGGATTGGAATAAAATTCGAACCCATTGGTACCCGTCTCTGCAAACACAAGCGGGAGTCACGGCGTGCATTCAACAGGCCTTTTGGTTCGGAGTTATTGTTGCTCTATGGGGATTGACCTATGTTAAATGGTCTTTTTTTTATGCGCCTGAATTGCATGGGAAGTATAATATATACAGCGACCTACCGTTTTTGCTCAAGGAAATCCTGCTTGTATCTCTGTCTTGCGCTTCCCTTTACTGGGCCTTTAAATTTAAAGCAAAACAGGCCAAAAATGCGTTGAAAATTTTATTCACTCTATTTTGTATTGAGTGTCTTAACACAGTAGCCCATTTACCGCTCCGCTATCTAGCTGGTTACCTGGCCCTATGTTCCTTCCTTTTTCTTTTAGCAAGGAATGGTTTTAGAGCAGCTGCTTATCTACAAAAGAATTCTAAAACCTAAGGAGTGTGAATTTAGATTAATCTACTCACACTAAATCAGATCAGTATCTTTTTTGACCTTCTCTTTGGCGGTAAAGACGAAAGTTTTTTGAACAGTAAAATTAACGATGTAAGTGATCAATTCTGCAACCATCCTCATTATATAAACAGACCCACCCTCTGAGCTTAACAGCTCGGTCATGTA
>JASJGK010000135.1:0-2967 GCA_033791585.1 SAR324 cluster bacterium
TATTGAAGACAATTTAATTTCTTTTATTAAAGATGCCAAAGGTAAAGTAACAGCCAAAGCAAAAAGCAAAGGTGAATTTAATATAGAAGAATTACAGCAGGTGATTACAGGCAAGGTAACCCAACTTTTTAATGCTTTAAAAAATAAAGACGGGGATAAAAGTTGATCATTGACCAGTTAATTGAGGCAATAAATAAAAAGGCCTCCCCCATTGTTGCAGGGCTTGACCCCCTAGTTGCCAAGTTGCCAAAATATTTAGTTGATGCCGCAGAAAGAGACCGAGGAAAGGGCACGGCTGCCACAGCTTCAGCTATGCTGCAGTTTAATACCCAAATTTTAGAGGCCATTGCGCCCATTGTACCTGCTGTGAAATTACAAAAAGCCTGCTATGAAGTTTTAGGCCCAGAAGGTTTAATCACCTTCGAGAAATCAGCACAAAAGGCTAAGGATTTAGGGTTGATCGTTATTGATGACTCTAAACGTGGCGATATTGGATCAACGGCAGCCCTTTACGCCGAGGCGACAATTGGAAAGGGCTTAGCCAGTGATTTCACAACAGTCAACCCCTACCTTGGTTGGGATGGCATTGAGCCTTTTATGGTTACAGCGCAAAAAAACAATAAAGGCTTTTTTCTGCTTGTTAGAACCTCAAACCCTTCTGCTTCCAACTACCAAGAAGCTTCTATTGATGGGATACCTCTTTACAGAAAAATTGCCCAAGACTTAGAACGCCGTGCCTCAGCATCGGTAAATAAGGCTGGTTACTCCGATTTAGGTGCTGTGGTTGGTGCCACCTGGCCTGATGAGGCAGAGCAACTCCGTGAAGACATGCCTAGTTGTTATTTTTTAGTCCCTGGTTACGGTGCCCAAGGGGGAAGCGGGCTAGATGTGATGCCCACTTTTGATAAAAATGGCTATGGGGCCTTGATCAATTCTTCAAGAGGAATTATCTTTGCTTCTCAAAGAGATGATCTCCCAAGTCAATTAAAGGGAGAAGAACTCTTTGCAGATGCAGCCGCATGGGCTGCCACAGCAATGAAAGAGGATCTACTCTCCTGCTTAAAAGAAGTGAATAAACTCCCTGATAATTGGTAAAAACTTGAATTTAATGTTTCTTTTTTGGGTTGTAATCGCCTTTATTTTTACTGGTTGGTTGGTTTCCTCCATTGCCTTTTACCGAAATTTAAAGGGACTCCATCAAGTTGGGGAAAGGCTGCTTTTTGTAGGTCTGTTGACGCAGCTTTTTTATATTGCTGCAAGTTACATCGAGCTTCACGCCCACCCCTTTGAAAATCTTGCAAGTCTGCTGCTTTTTGGTTCTTTGCTACTGCTCTTGCTCTATTTTATTTTAGATTTCTTTTACGCAAATTTTATATTTGAGGTCATATTCCCCCCAATGACCCTCTTCTTTTTGCTTTTTTCCATCCTCTTTTTCAACCAAGGGATAGGTACAGAGGCATTTTTACGAGAAACGCCCGTTTTTGGGAAATTGATATTGGTGGCACATGTCTCCATGACCATGCTCGGTTACATCCTTTTTGGGGTAGCTTCTTTAACCAGTATCTTCTTTTTATATGAGGAGTATCAAATCAAACACAAAAGCCTGCGCCTGTTAACCTCAAGATTCCCTAGCTTAGGCTTTCTAGACCGCCTTAATCACACGATTATCGCCTTGGGTTTTTTGTTGATTACGGTTGGTTTACTAGTGGGGATCACAATGCGTATTGCAGGCCACCAAGGGCCGCCTGAATTAAGCTTACGCCAAGGGCTGCCACTTTTTACTTGGCTGGTTTATGCTGGTTTTTTACTGGACCGCTCCATCCAGGGTCTGGCAAGCAAATCTTCTGCCATCTGGTCTATCAGCGGATTTGTTGTGGTTATTTCTAGCTTTGTTTACGAAATCAACTATCTGCTCAATAGGTAGATTCCTTTCTAGTTCATTGCCGCATTTCTTAATCACTAATCATGTATTGTTGTATCTCTTCTAAATAGGATTCCAAGAGAGGGCGGAATTTTTGCTCGCCCGAGCATTGATCTAAAACATACTGGGTTGTCTTGATAACCAAAGAGGTTTTTGGCTTTTTAGGGAGACTGTTCAAATCAAGGTAACGGTCGAAGTTTTTTGCCCTAAGTGTGCCTTTTTCATCAATATATGTAGCCCAGCATTTTGAATCTAGGGCTAATTCAGATTTACTCTTTAGGGTTGTTAGCTCCCAAATCGAAACCGAAAGCTTCATACAGTCCAGATGCAATTTCCGCATTTTTTCTTGGGTCTGGGAATTAACTTTCCCAACAAGTTGCCGATTTGAGTTTTTAAGTTGCTCGTTGGCTATTTGCAATTGTGCCAATAAATCAATGTTTTCTTGGGCCAACAGGGCGGTATCTACGGCACGCTTAATATTGAGTTGGAATTCGATAGGGTCAAAGGGCTTGGTTATATATGCATAGATTTTACCTTCGTTGATAAAACTGATTATGTTGTCTAAATCAGTGAAACCTGTAACCACGATTCGCAATGCATTTGGTAAGTATTTTTGGGATTGGTTTAGAAATTCTAAACCTGTCATTCCAGGCATTCTTTGGTCTGTGATAATAGCCAAAATCTTAGTTTTACATCCTTGAATAATACTTAGAGCTTCCTCGCCACCAAGCGCCGTTAGCACGTGGAACTCTCTGCTCAACAAGTCACAAGTTGAATCTAAAATAGATTGCTCATCATCTACGATTAAGATGCAAGGCCGAGTTGTATTATCACTAGGTTCTAGGTCTCTAGCCTTTGGTTTTGAGAGTTTAAGTTTCATTGCTTTCATTATGTTTTATTTTTTGGGGTAGCCGTAAAATGATTTCGGCCCCTTGGTTTAACTCTGATTTGACCTCAATAGTCCCTTGGTGCTTTTTTACAATTCCAAAAGAAATACTCAACCCTAACCCCGTGCCTTGGCCAACATCTTTGGTGGTAAAAAAGGG
>JASJGK010000136.1:0-3117 GCA_033791585.1 SAR324 cluster bacterium
TTAAGTCACTAAAAAATCGTTGGTAATAAAGGTCGGATTGGTGGCCATCTTCTTTCCACTTACCAAAGGCCTTTTTAATGGCATCTTGCCGATCACCCTTAGCTAAAAAGGCTGAGGCGTACTTGTAAGAAACCTCAACAAAAAAAGGCTCAGGATAAACCAAAAAACTTTGAGCCAGTTTGACTAATTTTTTTAACTCTGATTTAGCCTCTATAGGCTCTGAAAACTGGTAAGATTCAAAGCCATTTTTGGAATGCTTGCAAATGTAAGTAGATTTTATTGAAACATCTTTAGGGCGTAAGGCACATAAAACCAAATGCCTTACCCAAGCTTCTAACAGGGCTTTGGCTTTAAAATCGGAATAGCTAAAGTCTAAAAGACCGCCATCAAAAAGCTGCTCAAGGTTGCCTTTAATCTGCAAATTATTGATATTTAAATTAAATGCTAGATTTGGTTGGGCGCTATCAACTGGAAAATTTTCTTTAATTTCCGCTAAAAGAGGATCTGTTTTTGCTGAGATCTCATCTAAAGCTATTTGCCCCCAGGCGGCAGGGGGAAAGTGACCTGTCTTTACAAGATCATCCCTTCTGTAATCTTGCCCTTTGGTCATTTTCTGCAAGATCTCGTCACCTATTTTCCACTTTTCCAAATCATCTAACTCTTGCGGTTCTCTATTTTCTAAGGGCTTTTCTTGAAATGAAAATTTAATCCCTAAAGTTCGTTGTAATAGGGCTTGAGCAGGGTGGATTAGGGTCGAAATAAGGTCTTTTAACTCCCAGTCCTCTCCTTGAACCAGCTCGCCTTCAATGGGAAGGGGCAAAAAAGAATCAGAAACTTTAGGATAGTGATTCAAGGCTTTCAAGGCCTCAAGCTCACTAGTGGCAAAACTCAAAGGCTGGTTTGAATCAAAGTAAATGGGGTCAAATGCCCTTTCAGCGTGAAAAAACGTGAGGCCAGACTGATAAGGCCCGACTTCTGGCTCTTCTGGAAGCTCCTCTAAGCCATAGGCATCTTTAACGTAGTCAATTAGCTCTGTGACCAGCGTTGAAGGTGGTTTGGTCTTATTGTCTTTTGGCCGTTTGTAAATATAACTAATAGCAAATGATTTTCTTGCCGAGATCAAAGATTCCAAAAACAAATACCTATCGTCTTCCAGCAAAGAGCGATCCCCCAGTTGGGGCCAAAGCTCCATTAGGTTGAATCCACTCGGGCTAGACTGCCTAGGAAATTCCTTTTCGTTCAACCCTATGAGGTAAATCACATCAAAAGGGATAGAGCGCATGGGCCGCAAACTGGCGCAGGTAACACCATAAGCCCCATAGCTTTTACCAGGGTTTTCAGCCTCTAGTCTTTCTTTTATTAGAGCGATAAAGCAATCTAAGGGTATAATTTCTGTGAAGTCAGAGGCTTTGGCCTCCTCTGAAATTTTTTCTAAAAGTGTATAAAATTCAAATAGTTCTGAATCTTCTAAGGTATCTTCAGAAACAAGGTTTTGGACTACATTCGTTGCTAGCTCTTTCCATTCTAAAAGACTGTGTTTCACCTTGAGCAAGTTATAGTGAGACTTTACTCGTTCAAAAAAATCTATTACCTTGCCTAAAGTCAAAGAATTTAGTCCCTCATAGATTCCAGTAGGATAAACACCCTCGAAGGATTCACTATGTGTGTTTGGAAAAGCAAAACCAACAATTAACCTAGAAAAAGCCTCAAAAAAGGAATTGTGCCCTTCTTGGGGGAGGCTTAAATCAAGTCTCTCCTCTTCGTCAGTTGCCCATCTGGCCCCTGACTTTTGTAGCCAACCCTTTACTAGAGCCAATTCACCTTTGTTTAAATCTATTGACTCCATCACCTCTTTTGTCCCTAGTAAATTAAGAAAATTGGTTAAGGTAAACCTGTCTCTATTTAGGGCTGCGAAGGAGAAGTAGATCTCAAAAACTTTGTTTTCAGCGAGTGGTGAAGAGTCGGCAAAAGCGAAAGGAATCCTTGCCTCTTTGGAAAAAACCTCTTTAAAAATAGGCTCATAAGTCGACATTTCAGGCGCCATTACCAATATATTTTCAGGTGACACCCCTTCCACTTGAATGGCCAATAAAATTTGGTCTTTTAAAACTTCAACTTCCCGAAAAGCGTTAGGGCAGGCGTTAATGTTAAAATTAAGTTCCAGTAGGGTAAAGTCTCTGGAGTTGGCCGCAGGCAATTCAAGGTTGTAAATATCCCTTTGAATTTGCCCCAAAAGGCTATGGTCGTTGGGTTCTTCAAATAAATCGAGGTCGGCCTCTTGGTATGCGATTAAACTTTCTATGTTTGCTTGGTAAGCCTTCCCCACATCACCAAAGCTTGCCAGTAGTGGATTGCCAAGGTCTAGGTGCAAATGTTCTTCGGTAATGTCTTTTTTTGATTTTCGTAAAAGCTTAAATATATCTTTTTTCTTTTTAATGTCAGCCCAGTAAAGATTCGAGGGGCAAAGCTGAAACAAGTTTACTTCCGTTATTTCCCCGATAAGGCCAAAGAACTCTAAATATAAGGGAGGTAAACTAGAAAGGCCAAAAATAGAAATCCGCTCAAAATCTTTGATTTTATTTTGATTCTTTTTTAGTTCTTCAGCAAAGGAAATGGAAAGTTGAGCAATGTGCTTGAACCCTTTTTTTGCAGAGATCTTCTGCCACAATACCCCTTGCCAGCGATGTTCTAAGGGGATTTTAGAAAAATCACCCTGGTCCCACTGTAAGATCCAATCCCTGCGGAATACTAAATACTGGTCGTAAAGATTGGCTAAAGCTAAAGCAAAGCGCCAAAAACGCAGTTGGTTCCCTGATATATAGTCTTTGATGGACATAAAATCAGCTTCATTTTTTAGGTCATCTAACTCAATTAAAATCTCAAAAAATAAATTTTCAGGGTCGAAAGCTCTGGTCTCTGCAACCTGCTCGCCCAAGACCATTTGCATAAACTGGGTGATCACCTTTTTCGGAAAAGGAAAAGATTGCCCCGACCAAACCCCAAGGCTCTTGCACAATTCCATGGTTAACCAATCGGCCATGGGTTTATTTTGTACTATAATAAATTCTTGGGTAAGGGGTGTGGATAAGGGCTTGACCACAAGAGATTGCAAGGCTT
>JASJGK010000137.1:0-5683 GCA_033791585.1 SAR324 cluster bacterium
CCTTTAGCCTAATTGGCCAACTAGCAAATAAATATATTTTAGCCTCAGGAGAAGACTGTTTGGTTCTAATAGACCAACATGCCGCCCACGAACGAGTGAGATTTGAAGAGGTGCGGCAAGAGTTTTACGGCAAGGGTATCAGTTGTGAGAAATTACTCATTCCCCAAATGATTGAACTAGCCCCCCAAGAAGGCCTACTTTTAGAGCAGCATTTAGACCATTGGGAGCGCTTTGGTTTTTTCATAGAACCTTTTGGTGGCCGCGACTATAAACTTTCAGGCGTGCCAGCAATCTTAAAAAATGTGGATGCCAGCGAAGTTATAAAAGATGTTCTAGATGAAATGAGCAGCTTTGGCCGCAGCGGAAAACTAGAAATATTTTTTAATGAAGTCTTTGAAAAGGTCGCCTGTCATTCCGCCATCAGAGCAGGCCAACCCCTGAGCAGAGAAGAGATGCAAGGGCTGCTAACGCAGCTTGTGGGCCTTGATTTACAAATCCACTGCCCCCATGGGCGGCCCGTTTTAAATAAGATTTCTTTAAATGAGCTAGATAAGCGGTTTAAGCGCATAGTTTAAGGCTCTACGCTTGCCTTATCTACAAACATTGCTTATTCTAATTAATTATATACAAATTCAAGGTAGTTATGAGATTATTTGCCCTTGTGGGCAGACCTAATGTAGGCAAATCCACTTTTTTTAATCGTCTGGCAAAACGCCGTATCGCTATTACTAGCAAGATCGCAGGCACGACCAGAGACAGAAACATCGCCACAACTGCTTACAAAAGATTCCGTTTTTTATTGATGGATACAGGCGGTTTTGAGCCTGAAGCGACAGATGCCATTCCTTCTAAAATGCGTGAACAATCGCAATTGGCAGTGGAAGAATCTGATGCTATTTTATTTATGACCGACTTCCAAGCGGGCCTGACGGAACAAGATAAAGAAATTTACCTCTACCTAAAGCGCAGTGGCAAACCTGTCTATTTCCTCGTTAATAAAATTGATGGCGATAAGCATGAAGACTTAATGGGTGAATTTTGGGAAGCAGGGCCTGAAGAAATTTATACCGTTTCTGCTGAACACGGCCGTGGCGTGGACTACCTTTTAGACGAATTGGCTATTATCTACCCCGACATTTTAGAAAATGAAAAGGTCGATGAAGAGCAAGACCTAGCTTTAGCAATTGTGGGTAGACCAAATGCTGGTAAATCGAGCCTTGTAAATTATCTTTTAGGCGAAAACAAACAGATTGTAGATGACGAAGAAGGCACAACGAGAGACCCCATAGATGTAGACATTGTCTACAATAAGCAAAAGATTAAACTCATTGATACAGCGGGCTTGCGTAGAAAATCCAAAGTCAGCCAGTTGGTGGATAAATATTCTATGGCCGCTGCTGTGCGTTCTGTTGAACGAGCAGACGTGGCACTATTATTAATAGATGCCACAGAAGGCGTAGTGGAGCAAGACGCAAAAATCGCAGGCCTAATTGTTGAGCGAGGCAAGGGCTTAGTGATTGTGGTGAACAAGTGGGACTTAGTAGAAAAAGATAGCAAGTCTCTAGAAAAATACCGAGAAGACCTTTACGACCAAATGGAATTCACCCGCTTTGCCCCCATCATTTTTATTTCTGCCAAGACGGGTAAACGTGCCCCCTACGCTATTGATACAGCCCTTAAGGTTTTTGAGCAGTGCATTAAACGGGTTCAAACTTCTAACTTGAACGAAGTTCTGGCCATTGTGCAAACACGCCACACGCCTCCAAGTAAGCGTGGTAAAACCAACAAATTGCTTTATGCTGCCCAAGTGGCCATCAAGCCCCCAACTTTTATTGTCCATTGTGGCGACCCAAAGACTATGGACGAGTCTTACCGCAGATTTCTACACAATCAATTCCGATTCCATTTTGGTTTTGAAGGCACACCGATTCAGATTTTCTGGCGTGACCGAGGTGGAAAATCCCCAGAGGATGAAAAATGATAAGTATTTTTCAAGCTGAGACCATCGCCCAAGGTGGCCCCATTGTTTTAATATTAATCGGTTGCTCTATCATTAGTGTAGCCTTAATTTTAGAACGAATGTACTACTTGAAACCTAAAAAAATCATCTGTTTAAAAGATTTACAAGCAATTGAATCTGAGATCGAAAGGGGTGACTTAAAAAAAGCCCTCGCATTTAGCCGCAGCAACAATAGCCCCATGATGAAGGTCGCTGAGGTGGCTATCTTAAATGCCGATAAGCCAAAAGCTGACCTTAAAATGATCATTGAAGAATCAGGAAGGTTAGAGGTTCCAAGATTAGAACATTACCTTTCTACACTCCATACCATTGCTGTTGTTAGCCCCTTATTGGGTTTATTGGGTACGGTTTTAGGCATGATCCATGTCTTTGACGCTATTGTTACCCAAGGCACAGGCAACAACCAACTTCTAGCAGGTGGTATTTCAGAAGCCATGATCACCACAGCCTTTGGCCTTATGGTGGCAATTCCTACCTTAGTATTCACCAATTACTTTACTAAAAAGGTAGACCTGATTTTAGTTGAGATGGAACGCCATAGCCTCTATTTATACGAAATGCTTACGGCTAAGTAGATATGCAATTTAGAAAGAGAGAGCCAAAAAAAATCGCCATTGAAATGACACCCTTGATTGATGTTGTTTTTTTGCTCCTGATCTTTTTTATGGTTTCCACCACTTTCAAAACAGAATCAGGCATCAAGTTAAAACTTCCTAAGGCTAAAACTGGGGGAGTGGCCACGGCAATCACACCCATTGAGGTCAGTCTAAATAGTCGCCACCAAGTTTTTATTGGCAAAGAGAAGATTGCAGGGAACCAGCTTTTAACCAAACTCAAAGAACTTAATGCTTCAGGCCCAAAGCCTTTACTTATCCGAGCCGATGGCACAGCCCAACATAAGGCAGTTGTTTTTATTATGGATGTTGCCACAGAAGCGGGCATTGAAAAAATATCCATTGCCACCATCCCTAGGTAGCCATGCAACCATCTAAAACATTGAAGCTCTCTGTTGCCATCATAGCCTACAATGAAGAAGCCAATATCTTAGCCTGCTTGGAATCAGTTGACTTCGCCTCAGAGTTTATTGTGGTGGATAGCCTTTCTAACGATTCCACGGTAGAAATTGCAGAAAAATTTGGCGCTAAGGTCACAAAACAAAAATTTTTAGGTCATGTAAAGCAGAAACAGCTTGCTGTGGACCTATGTTCAAACGACTGGGTGCTCTGCATTGATGCTGATGAAAGGGTAAGTGAAGAATTAAAGACTTCTATTTTAGAATTATTTGCAAAGGGCGCAGAACCTAAATCCAAGGGATATTTTCTCAGTCGTAAAAGCTTCCACCTGGGCCGCTGGATTGAGCATGGTGGTTGGTATCCCGACCGAGGCATACGGCTTTTCAATAAGCATTCAGGTGCTTGGACAGGTTACAACCCTCACGACAGGGTTGAGGTTTCAGGGACAACAGAAATCTTAAAAGGCGACCTATTACACTTTGTTTTTTCTAGCTTAAGCCACAATGTAGAAACCAATGATCGCTATTCTTCCATCATGGCAGGCGATTTATTTGAGGCGGGCAAAAAACCTAGTTTACTGAAACTAATACTCAAGCCGCCCTTTAAATTTTTCGAGTGCTACATCTTAAAAGCTGGGTTTTTAGATGGCCTTGCAGGCTTTATCATCGCTGTTGGTGCGGCCTACAGCCTATTTTTAAAGTTTGCTAAACTTTGGGAATTAGATTTAAAAGCAAAGAACGACCAAAAAAATAAGCCTTGAGCCTGCCTAAAAAACTAACGGCTTGGTTCAAGCTAAACCAACGCGCCCTCCCTTGGCGAGTCGCCTACGACCCCTATCAAGTTTGGGTCTCCGAAATCATGTTGCAGCAGACAAGGGTTGAGGCTGTGCTCCCCTATTTTGCAAATTGGATCTCCCTCTTTCCTGATTTAGTATCCTTGGCAACTGCTAAGGAAGGCAAGGTACTCAAAGCTTGGGAAGGTTTGGGTTATTATTCTAGGGCGAGAAATTTGCACAAGGCCGCCAAGGAGTTGGTCTCTCAAAATAGCCAAATCCCCTCAGACTTACCCTCGCTTTTGGCAATGCCAGGCGTTGGCCCCTACACCGCTGGTGCCATTTCATCCATCGCCTTCAACCTTGCTAACCCTCTGCTCGATGGAAACGTGAAACGGGTTTTTTCAAGGTTGCTGGATTGGGAAAAGGACGTGAGTTTAAAGGAGACAGAAACCCACTTTTTGGATTTTGGTAAAGGCCTGCTAACTGGGTTTGAACCGAGAACCATCAACCAAGGTTTGATGGAATTAGGTGCCTTGGTCTGCACCCCAAAAAGCCCAAAATGCCCTGTCTGCCCTTGGGTGAGTAATTGCAAATCACGGGAAAATAACACCGTAGATTTACGGCCTGTGAAACTTAAAAAAATAAAAATAGTAAAAGAAACCCGAGACTTTTTTGTTTTCCGAAACGGCAACAAATACTACCTAGAATTGCAACCCGACAAGGGCCGCTGGGCCAAGATGTACAACTTCCCCAACCAGCTTGAAGGAGAAATTGCCACGCAAGAAGTCGTCAGCGCCCAAGTTGAATTGCTTTGTGAATTTAAATATTCTGTCACCGTCTACCAAGTCAAAGCTGCTGCTTATCTTCGTGATATAGGCCCTGATTTTATCTCGTCCCCAAACGGGGCGTGGTTGACCTTGGATGAACTGGAATCCCATACCCTGCCAAGGCCTGCTGTGCAGATACGGAAGGCGTTGCAGCAACTTTAAGGCAACTTGCTATATAATTGTAGCGAGATTATAGTTAAGAAAAATATCCCTTACTAACTACCTACAAGTCTTCACTTATGTCATCACTCGTTCTTGAACTCCAACAAATTGCCGATGACAGTACCATTCCAGTTAGCAGTGTACTCAGAAAGGCATTTATTTTGTCCAGAAAACTGGGCTTAACCGACCTTTCTTCATGGATCAATAACGAGTTAAAAGGTTATCAAACAATGGAAGAAATCCCTGACTACCGTATAACACAAGGGGTTTTGAAAGCTTTGAATCCAGTTCACGGCTGGATTCCAACCCAGTTTAACCAACACACTCAAGAGGCTAGAGAAAAAGCTTCAGTTCACCATTTTAGGGACTCGATAGCAATATTGGAATCACTTTCAGCTAAAGATCAAAAAGGGATTTTAGTAGTAACCTTAAATGAAGACTGGCACGAGTACTTCAGAAGTATATTTGATGGCGATTACCGAATCTCACTCCACATAAATTCTACCATACTCCAGCAAATTTTTTCTGCTATTCGTACTAAAATTCTTACTTGGGCATTGGATCTCGAAGATGCAGATATCAGGGGCGAAGGCTTTACCTTTTCAATTGAGGAGAAAGAAAAAGCAAGTCATGTAACGTACAACATCCAAAACATGAACAACTCCCAAATCCAGAGCCAATCCTCAGGAACGCAGAACTTAACCAATAATAATGAGGTTGATTGGGGTAAGGTACAGGAGCAATTAAAGGAACTTTCGACCAATGGCTTTCTCAAGGCCATATATGGGCAAATCGCCAGCCTGGAAAACCTCAGTAAGTTGTCAACGTCTACAGATGCAGCAAAGCAATCGCCGGACGCTGCAAAACCCACTGCAAAACCTAATGA
>JASJGK010000138.1:0-32129 GCA_033791585.1 SAR324 cluster bacterium
GATAGCCGTCAAAGGTGATCTTAAATCGTGCGATGCAATTGCTAAGAATTCATCTTTTATTTTGTTGGCTGATTCCAATTCCCCAACCAATTTCTTTAAACGCTCTTTGACCCGTAATTCGCTGATATGTATGTTCATACGCGCCACTAACTCTTCTTTACAAAAGGGCTTTGTAATTAAGTCTGTAGCACCAGATTCAAACATTTTTATGATGTAGCTTTGCTCTGCGGCCCCTGTTAGAAAAATGATAGGTAAATGCCTAAGGCCCATTTTGTTTCTTAGAGAATCACAAAACTCATCGCCGTTCATATTGGGCATTTCGTAATCAGTAATTACAATATCTATTTTTTTATAACTCTTTTCCATGATTTTTAAGGCTTCTTGTCCATCATGGGCTACTGTCACCTTCGCCCCTAGTGGGGTAAGAATGTTTGCAACGATTTTACAAACCAAGTCACTATCATCGACAATGAGGCAGTGAATGCCTTTAAAAAGAGAATCAGGGGCAATTTGATTTTGCAAGTATTTGCTGATGGTCCCTTTAGAAAAGGGTTTGGTAACAAAGTCGGTAGCGCCAGATTGAAAACCCTGGATGCGCCCTTCTAGGGTATCATTTCCCGTTACAAATAGGATAGGTGTGCTTTTAGGCCCTGCGCCTTCGGCCTCAAGTTTTACTTCATGCTCACGGATTTTCAAACAGGTTTCAAATCCATTCATATCAGGCATTTCCACATCCAGTGTAATCAAATCAAAGGTTTGTGATTTTACAAAGTCTAAGGCCACCTGCCCTGATTCTGCTTCAACCACTGTGTGATTTCCTTTTTGCAGATCCATTTCAATGAGTCTTCTTATAGTGGCACTATCATCAACAACCAAAACTTTCATAAGTACCCTATTTTAAAATATTAGAACTAAAAGACATAAAAATTATTAGCGCAATAATTGGTCTATTTTCTTGAGTTGCACCGTCAGTTTCTCTAGCTACAAATCTGATTCCTTCCGCCTTCTTTGGCCTTGTAAAGCAGTTGATCGCAGCAATTTATCAGTTCGAGACAGGTTTCAGATTCAAAACTTTTTAGACCGCCGCTGATGGTGATAACCATTTCTGGGACGGGCCAAGTAGAATTTTCAATGGCTTTTCTGATATTTTCCGCAGGAATCAAAGCCTGCTCTAAATTAGTTTCTGGTAAAATAACTAAAAACTCTTCCCCCCCATAACGCCCAACAAGGTCAATATCTCTGACTTGAGACACAATAACTTCGGCAATTTTGGCAATTACATGGTCGCCAGTTTGGTGCCCATGGGTATCATTGACCTTTTTAAAATGATCGATATCAAACATAAGCACAGAAACGGGTTTGTTGTGCCGAGAGGCTTCTTGGAGCCTTACCTCTAACTGTTCTTTGATATGTTTATGGTTATAAAGCTGGGTTAAGCCATCAGTAATGGCCATTTGATTTAAGGTTATATTGGCTCGTTTTAACTTTGAAATGGTATTAACTAACTGAGTTTTAAGGTCCATTTCTTTTAAGTGTAAATTTAACCTTGCAACTAACTCTTCTTTGGAAAAGGGTTTATGAATCAAATCATTGGCACCAGAGGCAAACATTTCTAAAATGTAACTTACTTCTGAGGCAGCCGTAAGAAAGATAATGGGCATTTCAGCAAGCCCAAGGTGAGAGCGAATTTTCTGGCAAAGTTCATCCCCTTTCATTTTGGGCATTTCATAATCGGTGATTACTAAATCAATGGTTTTATGTGAATTTTTTAAAATTTCAAAAGCCTCTTCACCATCTACGGCTTCAATAACCTTCACACCTTGAGCAATTAGAATGGAAGATAAAATAGTGCGTAAAACCTGAGCATCATCAACAATCAGAATGCATTTGTTTTTAAAGGTCTTAACAGGTAGAAATAAGCGCTCGATAGCCTCAAGTAATTCACCCTTGGCAAAGGGTTTAACAAAAAATTCAGTCCCACCCACATCAAAGCCTTTTAAACGCCCTTCAAGGGAATCTTCAGCCGTTAGGAATAATATAGGGGTAGGGGCTTTATTTTTGGTAAGGGTCTCAAATTTTCTGAATTCTTTGCAGACTTCATAACCATTGATACCAGGCATTTCAATATCTAGAGAAATGAGGTCAAAAGATTGGGTTTTTAAAATTTTTAAAGCTGCTTCGCCATCTTCGGCCTGGGTCACATCATGCCCGCCAGAGCTTAATTCACGTACAATGACTTGGCGGATTATAGAACTATCTTCAACTACTAGTATTTTCATGCTGACGGTCTAAATAAAATTAATTGCATTCATTTTTTATACTTTAAAACTGATTTAATATATCTAATTTTTTATTTATTTTACACTTATTTTCATCATAGGTAAATGATAATTTTTTTAAGTTGATGAACTAAAATTAAGAATTTGTTAAGAAGGTGAAGTTGAAATTTTAGTTTGTCTTGCTATTGAATAAACAAACTATTTTTTTTAAACAGGTAGAAAGATTATAGTAGTTGCTTAAGGAAAAAGTATTAAGGCGGGGGTATAGATTTTAGGGGTTGAACCAGCAAATTCTTCTACTGGTTCCGCGGTTTACTATTGGGTTAAATGCCCTTTAAATGTGACAAAAAAGCTCAGGGTCTAAAACTACCAAATCATCGCCAACTTGGATTTTAAAATCAGGATGTGGGTTTACATAGAGCCGATTTGTTGCGTTTCTTACGATTCCAACTGGCAGCTTGCCTGTTTCTGATTTGCAAAAGGCGATAGTATCCAGCCAATTTCCGCTGCCCCAGGTTTTTGTAACTGGCATCATGTTTAAGTTTTCGCCATTCGGGGTATGGGCTACCACACGCTCTAACAACTGGCCTACACCTGGATGCAAAGCATGCTGGCTCAGGGCAGGTGCAATAAGTTCGTTGACGTTTACACAGAAATCACAGCCCACACCTATAAGCCGTTGGTCAAAAAATGGTTCTTGGTAACTTGCTACGGTAAATATACTGCCCTTTGTAAGGCCTTCAAAGCGCAAAACTGCCATAAGTGTGTGGCTATCCCTGATATAATCAATAAATGCGATTTTTGCCTGGTGTGCCCGCCCCAATCTGGCTGAATAATCTGAGTGCGAGGTTGTTTGCACCCATTCAATTCCCTCTTGGATCATTTTATCTGGAAAGGCATCCAAATTACTTAACACAACAATATGCCCTCCCAGCTCAGCCTGTTCGATTTCGTCTAACATGCGACTAATAAAAGGAGCATCATCTGAGGCGATTAAGATATGCCCCTCTTCTGGAATTTGTTCTATACCTATAATCTCTATCCCATCCTTTTCTGTATCCCCTTTATTTTCGGGGAAAGGTGGCACAACGCTAAGAATTTGTGCCCCCGCACCAGGTACGCAGTCATGGGGTGGGTTGAGGTGCATTTTTCCTTTTAGGTCGATATAACCCAGAGGCATTTCTCCCTTTTGTTTTTTTGCTGTTAGGGTGTAATCCAGCCAGTTTGTCTCGTTTAAATCTGCTGGCATAAGGTGATTCTCAATTGTAGGAGACTCAAACCTCATAATCAATTCTCGAATCCAAATGGGCATTCCCCCTGACTTGCAAGCATGCACCATCAAGGGCACATAGAGATCATATTTTTTTAAAGCATAGTCGCATCCAACACTGGATAGGTGAGCTTGGTACTCGTGAATTAGATATTGCGCCATAGTCTTAATACCTGGGCTGATGACCTCTAACTGCATCACAGTCATCACCGAGTCTGACTCATCAGAATAGTCTACATAGGCCATTTTTGCCAACTTGGCTGAGGCCTTTTTTAGTATTCCAAGTAGGTAGGCATCACCGTGAATCCAGGGGACCTTATCAAACTTGGTTCCTTCTAAAGGGTTCTTATCTAAAGGGGAGATTAAAACAATTTTTTCGTCTTCTACAAAATCTTGGTGTTCTTCTAATAGAGCGCGGATAAAGGTGGGGTTGTCTGAACAAATTAATACATGCCCCGTTATCCGAACAGATTTTAAACCCTTTGCTCTAGAAGAGCGTAGTGAGAAAAACCAAGTGGAAACAGAAGAAATAATAATTGAGTTGATCAAAACGCCTAAAGCCACCACAAATAAACCGAAACTTCGGCCCTGGATGGATGTCGGGGCCATATCCCCATAGCCAACAGTGGTAAAGGTAACCACCGTCCACCAAAGGCTATTAAAAAGGCTATCATAGGGGCTGTTTGCGCCGCCTTCAATTAGGTAGATTCCCACGGTAGAGGTGGCAGTTAAAATAGGAAGAAAGATAAAGAAAAGCACCCTGCCCTTCATGCTTACTGCATGGATATATTGCCGGATTGCCCTGCGGTAGCGAAAAAGTTTGAATAGCCTAACCAAGCGTATTAGTCTTATTCCTCGCATGGTTCGCAAATCAATACCAATGCTGAGGTAAAAGGGAAGGATAGCCAGCAGATCAACTAGACCATAAACACTAGTAACAAATTTTAGTCGATTTTCAGAAACCCAAATTCGAAGAGTATATTCCAAGGTAAAAATGGCAACGGAAATTGCCTCAAAGCGAAATAACCATTTTTGCTCAACAGGGGAAAATTCAGGCCACATTTCAAAGCCTACCTCTACCACAGAAGCAATTACTAGAAATTGGATAAAGACACCAAAAATTTTAGATCTTAATGCTTTGCCAGGGTCTATGATTTTTCTAACTTCGTTTTTTAAGATCATTTTGCTAGTTTTGTAATGTTACAGCCTGCTACTTCATTATTTTCCCTTGCCACAAAAAGCTAGAAACGTGCCAAGATGAATAATTAAGTAAAAGGATGTAAAATCAAGGCAAAGAACCTAGCTGACTCCTAATAAAAAAAAGGGGAAAGGTTTAGCCCTAAAGAGCTGGATGCCGCTTCTAAGGTACTATGGATGGCAACAGGATGTTGCTTTTTGATCTGGTTTTTAAAGATATAAGAAAGGGCAGTGGCATAGGGAGCATCGACCAACATACACCATGTGCCCTGTGCTAAATCACCGTCAAGCACATGACTTGTAAAGGCATGAACCTCATTTGGGGTCAACAGGACTTCTGAGTTTCTAAAATCACAGATTCCATTATAAGATTTGTCATAGTCTCTGTGATTTTGCATGGCATCAGAAGCTTGTAGAATTTCTGCTATGCTGATTTTACCTTGGTAAGTGATAACTACTAGGCAGTCTTGGGGGTATATTTTAATTTGGTGGTTCATTACATTATTGCGGGTCATTACATTTTTTTAAAATTTATCCCTCTAGGAGAATAAAATTTAAGAGTATTACCATTCATGAAGCAAGGAGCCATCATAGATTACAAAACCCACCAAAGCCCCTTTTTTTTAAGGCTAAAGAATTTTGATGGATAAAGAAGCTAAAAAACCAGCTAAAGTAGCAAATCCAATGATGCTACCGCCCTGTTCAAAGGCTTCAGGTAACATGGTTTCTGCGATCATGGTCAACATTGCTCCTGCTGCTAAACCTTCAATACCAGCTACCCAATAGGCAACCGCACCTGTTGCATGGGGTGGGAATAAGAAGATTCCAATAGCTGCACCAACACCAGTCATCAAGGTAAGGCTCCCCCAAAGGGCAAGGATTTTAAAATTTCCCATTCCAGAACGCCTCATGCCGACAGCACTGGACATAGCCTCTGGCAAATTGGCCATAAATACACCTGCAATAAAGGCTAAACTCATGCCAGAATCACTGGCAGCAAGCATACCAATCACTAAAGATTCAGGGATGCCATCCAGCAAAATCCCTAACCAAATGGCAAAAAAGGCACTGTTATGGTCTGCATCCTTGACTACATGATTAATTTCTTGGTCAGAAACACTGATAGGGAGGCTTTCTAAAATTTCGGTACTGGAAGCTAACCAATCATCATCCACTTCGCCTTTTGTTTTATCGGCTAATTCATGGATTCTCTGTTGCCCAAGTTCGTTTATGGCTAACTGAAGCTTAGGGGAGTGGGCTAATAAAAATTCAAAATCATGTTGGGTTATTTTGTAAAGAGCTGAATCCTCAAGTGTTTTAACCGTCGCCTTGCGCAGGCCATGGGTTAAAAGCGCTATTTCACCAAAGGTGTGGCCTTCACCGAGTTCAAGTAAGGTTTCTTCTGTCCCATGGTTGTTATGGGTCATTGCTACTTTTCCCTGTTGGATGAAGTAGAATGCACTACCTACATCTCCTTCATTAAAAATAACTTCTCCGGCCCTGTGGTTGTCTGGGCGGATTAAGGTTGCAAGTTGAGCTATTTCCTCAGGCGGCAAATTGCGTAAAAGTTCGATTTTACTTAGCTGGCTCATTAAAAGATTAATGCGGCCACGCTTGATACGCATCACATGGGAACGGGTGTTTGAAATTCCCCTTAAAAAAGCGCCTCTGTTGTTTAGGGCTTGGTTTAAAAGGTCAAAAAGCAAACCACCTAGAACAGCACCAATCATGGTTATAACCACTAGCCCACGACCATGTTCCTTTGCATGGTGCAAAGAAGCCCCAAAAAGCTCGATAGTTAAAGCAAAAAGTAAGGCCCCAGCTCCAAAAGCCATCAGGGTACTGGTAACACGTTTACCTGGTTTTAGGGCTAGACCGAGGGCGGCCCCCATAGGGAGGCTAACGGCGCTAAAGGAACCCCATAAAAAGGCTATAAAGGCTAAATGCATAATGTAATTCCACTTTTAAATTTTATTACCTACATGTTTGCCACAATCTTTTGAGTTGAGCAATCTTATACTTAGGAAATGTAAAAGGGTTGCAGGTTTACAATTATTAACCCAAAACCTATTTAACTTTAATTTTCTGCGGGCTTTGAACAGGAAATAAAATCTATTGCAATAAAGCTTTATCCTCATTGAATTTACTATTAAATATTGTTATGCTTCCCTAGGTCAATTTTACTTCAGAAAGTTTATATGGATTTGATTTCCAGTTTTTTTTTTCAAGAGCCAAGCCTACTTCTGCCGCTAAGTAGCCACTATGACCCTACCCTTGTAGTCCTTTCTTTTTTAATTGCGATTTTGGCTTCTTACACAGCACTTGATCTGGCTGAAAGGGTTGTCCATGCCAAGGGGTCTGACTCTTGGACTTGGTTTATTGGGGGTACTTTCGCCATGGGCTCAGGGATATGGGCCATGCATTTTATTGGAATGCTCGCTTTTGACCTGCAAATTGAGGTTCATTACGATCTTGGTATCACACTTCTTTCTATGGGCTTTGCTATTGTCAGCTCTGCTTTTGTCTTTTTTCTATTGCGAAAACAGAAGGGAAACCTCTTCAATGTGTTATTTAGTGGCGTTTTTTTAGGCCTTGGAATTGCCCTAATGCATTATACGGGTATGGCAGCTATGCGGATGCAAGCTTTCATAATGTATAAACCCTTGCCGTTTTTTCTTTCCATTTTTGTGGCAATCGTAGCCTCTTGGGCAGCGATTTTTTTATTTTTCAAGTTCAGCAAAGAAAGGCACGCCGCTCAATTTACCCTTGGTAAAATGTCCTCTGCGATTGTAATGGGTCTGGCAATAGCGGGAATGCATTTTACAGGGATGTGGGCTGCGGTTTTTTTACCTGAAATCTGTGTGATCGAGCCAAGTATGATAGATAAAACAAATTTGGCTTTTTTAACGGCTGTAGTTAGCGTCAATATTCTTGGCATTGCTCTAGGTTCATCCATTTTGAAAACCCATCTGCATGAAAGGGTTATAAAGAAAACCAAAGATCTGGACGATATCAATAAAGAACTCCAAAAACAGGTAGATATTCGTGAAGCCACTGAAATTGCCCTAAAAGAACAAGAGGCCAAGCTAGCCCAAAGGCACGATTTTCAAAAACTTGTTTCGGATATTTTATACCTGTCGCAACAGAAACTAAGGCTAAACGTACAACTAGGGGAAGCCTTACAGTTAATCCTTGGCTCCCCATTATTTTCTTTCCAAGAACAGGGCTGTATTTTTATTTTTGATTCCGAAAAACAGGAGTTATCTATGGAAATTTCCCTAGGGTTTAATAGCGAATTACTGACTCGATGCGATAAAATTAAGCTAGGCGAATGTGTTTGCGGCATTGCAGCCCAATCCAAAGAGATGGTCCAAACATTTCATAATGACGAACAACATCACATTATTTTGGAGGAAATGGACCCCCATGGGCACTGTTGTGTGCCCTTAATCAGTGGTGGCAATCTAATTGGTCTTTTGAATCTCTATACCAATTCTTCTGAAAAAATTAGCTCTGAAAAACTCTCATATTTACAGTTAATCAGTGAAACTCTTTCTAATTTGATTTTAAGAAAACAGGGCGAGAGGGCGCTGATATTGGCCAAAGAAGAGGCTGAGCAAGCAAATAGAGCCAAATCAAATTTTTTAGCTAATATGAGCCATGAAATACGCACCCCAATGAATGCGGTGCTGGGCTTAACCCACGTTCTATTAGATTCTGACATTGCCCCCGAACATGTGGAACTTTTAAAAATCATCCATAGTTCAGGTGAAAACCTTCTCAAGATCATAAATGATATCCTAGATATATCAAAAATTGAAGCTGGTATGGTGAAACCCGATCTGATTCCTCTTAATTTTGAAAATATTATGATGCAAAGCCTCATTCCCTTGAAGCTTTTAGCCACTCAAAAGGGTTTGGATTTTAATATTGAGTTGAGCCCTAAAATACCCAAAACTCTTTTTGGTGATGATATGCTTCTGCACCAAATTGTTACAAACCTTGTTGGCAATGCCATTAAATTTACTGAAGTAGGCTCTATTACTGTCACCATGGATTTAGAATCTATCATTGGCGATAAAATCATCTTGCAGGGCTGTGTTGCGGATACAGGGCTGGGTATAGCCCCTGAAAAACGGGATATTATCTTTGAAAACTTTAACCAAGCAGATTTTTCTACAACGAGAAAATTTGGCGGAACAGGCTTAGGGCTAGCCATTGTAAAAAAACTAGTGGATATGTTTGGCGGTTCCGTTAGGGTGGAAAGTGTATTTGGCCAGGGATCTAAATTTTATTGGAGTGTTATTTTACAAAAAAGCCTAGAACCTGAACTTGAGAAAATCGAAAAGCCTATACTTGAACTTCTACCAATGAAGGTTTTAGTAGCGGAGGACCAATATGCAAATCAGATTTTAATCCAAAATTTTGTAAATAAACTCAATCTAGATTTTACCCTAGCTAGCAACGGGCAAGTTGTTTTAGATTTTTTAGAAAAAGAAGAGTTTGATCTGATTTTAATGGACATCCAAATGCCGATAATGGATGGATTCACTGCTATGTCAGAGATTCGAGCAGCGGGAAATGATATTCCAATTATTGTTGTAACCGCCAATGTTTGGGACGAAGAGAAAGAGTCCTACTTGGAGGCAGGTGCCAATGACTTTCTATCTAAACCTATCTCTTTAGAAAGCCTTTCTGAGGCCATTTACCGTATCCAAAAATTGAGTAATTTTGGGAACTCTTAAGTCAGTAAGCACCTTTCTTCGAAATCGCCCGTGCCCCAAAGGTAAAGGCTCCATAGCTTTTCTAAAAGTCTTGTCACTGTGTAGTTTCTTAGGATTGCTCTTCATGCCCTGCCCCCTATTTAATCAGCCTGCTCAATTGCCATGGGTAGTTGCAGAAAGAAGCTGCTCCCTTGCCCTAATTCGCTTTCGCACCAAACTTTACCATTCATTTTTTCGACTATTTTTTTTACAATAAATAGCCCTAGGCCTGTTGAACTTTCATCGGCCGTGGGCTTTGCCGAAAGGCGAGCAAATCTTTGGAACAGCAGTTGTTGTTCTTCAGAACTAATGCCAAGGCCCTTGTCTTGGACGGTCAAAATAAAGGAGTTTTCTGTTTGGGTTAAAAAGGCTTTAACCGTTGTGTTTGGAAGGCTGTATTTGATCGCATTTGAAACCAAATTAGCAATTAGTCGGCGCAACCATTCGGGGTCGGCCGTAACTAGGCGGCGTTCGGCGGCAAAGCAGGTAACCAAAAGGATTTCTTTGTTTTTAGCGGTTGGTTGGAGTTGATCTAAAACCTCGTTTACAGCTAAATCAAAGGAGGTTGACTCAAGAGCTAGCATTTGTTTAGCATCATCAATCTCGTTTACTAATAATAGATCTTCAACAAGTTTGCCCATTTTAAAGGTAGAATCAAAAATATAGGCTAAATAACGTTGCAATACCCGGCATCCCAAGTCTATGGAGCGTTTTTCTGCCCGCTTTGCGAAACCTCCAATGATGGTCAAAGGAGTTTTTAATCCATGGGCAGCAATGCCTAAAAACTCATCTTTTTCTGAATTTAAGGTTTGTAGCTGCTCAACAGCATTTTCTAACTTTAGGTTAGCTTCATTTAGTTCTTGTGTGCGAATCGTAACTAGACCTTCTAGTTTTTCATATGCTTCTATGATGCTGGCTTCTGAATTCTTCTTCAGTTTGTATAATAAAGAATTACCGAGCACGACTAAGAAAATGATTAGCGCCAAGACCATGAGCAAGGTGTTTCTTGTTTGAACATAAGACTCCATTGCCTCTTCTTGATTGATCTGGGTTGTCAGGCCAAACCCTAGTTCTTTATCCCAAAGCCAAGCCCCGAAGACCTTGACACCTCGATAATCACGGTATCCCTCGGTATTGACCCCGTCAAAACCTGCAATTGCCGCTTTTGCCATCAAAGTTAAGGGTTTACTGGTTGCTGTTTGGTCGGCGTTTAGATTGTTTAAAAGATTCTCACCTGGATCGGTAACTTTAATTGTTAAAAACCCTTTTCCATGGGGCTTGACTAGGCCAATTCTACGAAGTTGATCATCAAATCTACTTTCTGTAATTAAAATGCCTATAGAGTCAAATGCATAGGTCTCACCTGAATCACCAACTCTACCCAATTGCGCTAACCTATTAAATTGTTTTGAAGGGTCAATACTCAGGGCAAAAGCCGCCACAGTTTCATTTTTTGCATTTTTAACGGGTGCGACGACAAAGAGGGTGGGTATTTGATTGATACTACTATAATGCCCTCCGCTTGTGGAAACGTCTAAGTGAATAGGAGGTACAAATACTGTTTCCCCAAGGAAAACTCGTTTTAAATAGGACCTTCGTTGTTCGTAAATGAGGTTGACCTTTCCTATATTACTGTCTCCCATGGAGGCTATATTGACCATTTCTGGTGAAATTAGAAAAAACCCCTTATCCCCATTGTCGTGAATAATAGGGTTCAAATATTCTTTAACTCTTTCTAGCTCTTTTTGAAAAGCAGAGTCATCCTTAAATTCAGATTGTTTAGCTAAACTAACAAGCGATTGTTGAAAGGCAGCAATATTAAAAAGGTGGGTAATGTGATCTTTCCGATGATCAATCCACAGGTGAAAGCTCCCCTGGGTAGTAGCAAGAACCGTTTTTAACGTGTCTTGAACATCCTGCTTACTTCTCGCCCTAATTCGTTCCAATGCCCCAAAAGCCATGACTGTGGCAAGCAAGACTAAAACAATGGTCAATATGGAAAGCCATTTTTTAAAGATTCCTGAACTTTTTTTCATAGCGTCTTCAGGTTAGGCAAAATAGCCAAACCCTTGTCTGAACAGGTTAAATCAAACAAAATAAATCATAGCAGCAACAAAAAATTTGCAAAAAAAAGTCATTCGAATTTTCGAGCTTATCTTGCAACAGATATTAAACATAAAATTATTTGGTATTTGAATCCCCAGTATTAGAGTCTCAAATATTTAAAAATCATTTTTAAAAAAAGGCACTCCTAAGCCTAAATTTGCTCAAAATAACCGATTGACTTGGGGGGACAATGGAACCTGCAAAAAATTTAAGAGCTTTTTTCAATGCTTATGTAAACTATAACAAAAAAGTATTCCAAGGTACAGTATCTGTTTTAATTTAGGTGATAACACCAGAGGTTTATTTACATCTTCGGTAAATCAATTCGTATATCACTCCCTTTTTCCATGTTATAAAAACTCTGGACGAGTCACGGGTAAAGGGCTATTTTATGTTACCATTAACCGCCTAGGGAGCTTAGGATGTCTGAACTGCTACAAAGTAAAATTGCTGAACTTGAACAACTGGGAATCCAGACTGAGATTTGTAAAAAAATCACAGGTCACATTGAAGAATCCATCCCACAACATCTGTTTCGCATATCCCCTTATCGTTTGGCTGATGACTGGTCCTTAGACCGTGACCAAGTACTTAACGCCTTTCTTTACGGCACTAAAAACGGTATTTTTGACCTAGAGTGGGATATCAAGTGCCCCTCATGCAAAGGGGCAACCAGCACAACCTCCACCTTGAAACAGTTACTTTCTAAGTCCCATTGCAAATATTGTCAAATAGACATTACAGGTGGCTTTGATGATTCTGTGGAGGTGACTTTTAATGTTAACCCCAATATCCGTAAAACCGAGGAATTGGATTTTTACTCTATTATGAAATCATGGCATGTCTTTGAAGAAGGCATCACCTTATCGCCTGAGGCTGGGGAGACGCAAGAACTGAGGCTAACCCTTAGCCCTGGCAGCTATCACTTGAGTAACCCTGAAAAGGGCCTCTCATGCCCCTTGTTAATAACAGAATCAGGGGAAGAAAAGGAACGGGATATTGAATACAAATACAACGGCTCTAGTATTTCACGAGGGAATGAATGGTTTGGAACGGGGCCAGTTAACATTACCTTCAAAAATGATAGTGAAGAAAATCTCGATTTTAAATTTGTAAAATTAAAAGACCAACCTTGGGTATCAGGGGCAAAAGTGGCCTCAAACCAGATTTTTAGAGACTATTTTTCTACAGAACTGATCTCAGCTGATGAATCCTTCACAGTAAATAACACGGTCTTTATTTTTACTGATATCAAAGGCTCCACCGATCTTTACGAACGAAGAGGCGACTCTAAAGCCTACTATTTGGTTAAGGAGCACTTTAAAATTATGACCGATAAAGTAAGGTCCAATAACGGTGCTATAGTTAAAACCATTGGTGATGCCATCATGGCAACTTTTACTGTGTCAAAAGATGCTATTAACACGGTTTTTGAGATGCATAAGGCCTTTGACGAGTTCAACCTCAGAGAAGACACTAGTGATGATATTGTGATTAAAATTGGTGCTCATCGTGGGCCTTGTATCGCTGTGACTTCCAACGATAGGCTAGACTATTTTGGGCGTACTGTGAATATCGCAGCCCGTGTGCAGGGATTATCAGGTGGGGGTGACATCATGCTTTCTAAAGAACTCTTTTCTGAGCCAAGCATAGCTGAGCAGATTCAAGAATTTGGCTGGAATACAAAACCCATTAAGGCGACTTTAAAGGGAATAGAAGGCCTGTATGAAGTTGTTCACATCACCCCATAAGGTCACAAGGATATAATCTGCTGTACCGAGAAACAAGAAGGAAAGGTTTGTTTGTTTTTGTACTGGCTTAGACTGTCAGAAAAAAATTACGGATATATTTTTAATTAGAAAAAAGGAGCTTTTTGCATGGGTCAACTTTCTTTAGCGGAGTTAGAGGAAATAAGTTTTTACAATTTCTCTAATGCCATTACTGCGTGCTACTTTACAGATCAAAATTTTGTTTTAAGAAAGGTGAACGATATTTTTCGGTCTCTTTTTCCTGTCGGTGAAAGCCTGATTGGCAAAAACTTTTGCGATGTTTTAAGTCAAATAGGCATGCCTGAAGAAACGATTGTTGAATATAAGAAACAGATGCAAAACCACGGGAGGGTAAATATTGCAGAATTTCAGGTAAACCAACAAGACAGCATCCGTTATTTTTCGCTTTTTTCGACTAAAACCACCTTCCCTTCTTTGGAGGTTCTAAACGGTGTACAAGGGCAATTTATAGATCGCACTGAGGAGGTCTTACTCAAATTACGCCAAGAAAACTTAGCTGATCAAATTCGCCACGATATGAAAAACCGTATCAGTGTAATCAAAACTTCTTGCGCTAATCTATTGGTCCGCCAAGAACTTTTGAGCTTAGACGAGTCTGTCGCAAGCTCTGCTGTAAATGATTATTTAAAGGAAAGCGAAAAGACCTTAAATTTGATGAATCAGAATTCTGATTTTTTAGCCGCTATGGTCTCAGAAATTTTAGATAGTTCAAAGTTACAAGCGGGGAAATTAACTCTACGTACGATTAATCTAGAGGTAAAATCACTTATCGAAGAGATCATTCAAGTGTTGCAAAGTCAGCAAGAAGCCTTAAAAATTAAGGTAAATTTAGTGGTCCCCAAAATGCAAATCGCAGCGGATAAATTACAGCTCTCTCGGATGATTGAAAATCTTTATTCTAATGCCTTAAAATATGCCAAATCTGAGGTTACCCTTACCGCCGCAACAGAAGAAGGTCATGTTGTATTCTCTTTTATTGATGATGGTATTGGCTTAATACCTGAAGATTTAACCTTGATTTTTGAACCCTTTTACCAAGTGAAGGGCGAAGAAAAAGTTGGCAGTACAGGCCTTGGATTAGATTCTGTGAAAAAACTTGCAGAGCTTCACCTTGGTGAATGTTGGGCCGAGTCGGATGGCCCTGGGCAAGGTAGCCGCTTTTATTTAAAAATACCTCAAAACTTGCTAGGCTAATTTGCTCAACCAGCGTTGAGTAAAGTGAAAATTTTTGATGTAGGGGTAACCTATTCGTTGCGGTTTTGTTATTTTTTGATTTAAACCTTTCCTCAATTGAGGATCATTGAAAAGACTACAAATACTACCTGATGAAAAATTGATCTTGCTGGCCTACCAAGGCTAGGTTACCATTTATGATGTGATCCAACGCACTCAAGAAATGCTGGCTCATCCAGATTTTTCCAAAGATTTTGATGGCGCTGCCGACTACAGATTTGCTGAAGTATGTTTTACCCCTTTAGAACTTGCTAGCTTGACCGACAATGTTGCAACAGAAGACATGGCCCGTGGAACATGGTGTCTACTCGCTTTCTGCCCAATGGAAACAGCTATGATGACCATTTTCAAACGCAACCTTAAAGACCAACACATAATAGCCATTTTCAGCACTGTTGCCGCCGCCTCAAATTGTTTAGGGCGAGATTTGTCAGCTTATTTTCAAGAAATAGAATAAGTTATTCACATGAAAAATAGTATTCCTTAAAAGCAAACTTACTCCTTTGGCTTTAGACATGACTGGTAGAAATAGGCACAAAAAATTATAAAGGAGCCAAACAAACCTATACTTAGCAATAAAACGCTCAAGTCCCAATTGGGCGGCCTATAGGTCAAAATAACTTTATAGGTACCAGCATCATCTAAACATACCCCTCGAAACAAACCATTCACACGCTGCACAGGCTGAGATTTACCATTAACCTTGGCTGTCCAACCTGGCATAAAGGTATCTACCAGAACTAATGTCCCAGCACTGGGCACTTTAGCCTCGATAGAAATAGAATTTGAACTCAATTCAACAACTTTTACACTTGTATCCTTTTTATCAAAAGTGCCTTTTTCATTCGAGTAGCAAGGTCTTTCTTTGTCTTCTCCAAATGCGATATCTCGCAAATTTTCTTGTTTCGCAAATGCTGCCATTGCCTGCTTATACCCGGGAATTACTGAAAATCGGGTTGTAAAGTACGCCCTCGGTTGTGCCCCCGGATTTTGAACTATAGCTATATGGTCTTTTTCTAAGCTAGCTTTTAGCAGAAACTTAGGTGTTCCTCTAATAGGAGCATCAAAAATCCGCAAAAATTCAATTTTTTTATCTGCAATTTTTCTTGAAGTTAAGTAAAATCGTTTTGTTTTACTTACGTGAAAAATAGCCAAGTCAATTTTTTGCAGGGGATCTGAACAAAGAGGTTCATTAAAAATAAAGGTGTGAATGCTAGAGCTTTGGATCAACCTAACAGGTTCGGATGTAATTGTTATAAATTGGTTGCTATCGGCATCAGAAGCAATCAATGCGACTTTTCCTGTGCCTCGCCCTGGAAAAACTAATTTAACGCTAACTTTGGTGAAGGAGCCTTCGGCACAAGAAAACTGACTTGTAAGTGCTGCTGAAGTAGGCAAAGGGAAATTTATATTTTTCTTTTGATTGCCATTTAATGCTGAAAAGTTAAAGCTTTTTACCTGAGGAATACTGATAAATTTACCCTTGTGTTTCCCTAACTCAGTGTTCTGCCAGTGAAATGTACTCTGAGACATAACAAGGTTCCGCACCCCTATGTAATTCCAATATTTGATGTTCCGTAGAAACACGTTTAATGAGCCTGCACCTTTAGCTAAAAATTTTGAAGGTTGTTGGTGTTTATCTAAGTAAGTTCTGAAGAAAAAATCTATTTCTTCTGGGATTATAACCCCAAAATTATTCACTATGCTAATTTCGTAACGAGCAAGTTCACCTCTGATCATCAATCCTGTCATTGCATAGGTACGATATTCAAGTCTATCCCTTTCAAGTATATCAACAAAGTCTGGTTTTTCAACAGCATATCGCTCTGGAAGGCCCGGGTACATTGCATTTATGAAGGCTACAAAACTAGTCAATATAAGGAACACCGACAGCATACTTTGAGTGTATTTTATATGTAGTTTTGTAAATTTGAACAATAAAAATAAAAGCACAGAAACGATCACAAAAGCAGCCAATGAATACAAAGTTATATTTTCGTTAGCTGGCCAATTTGCATTTGGGTATACTGCTGCTATATTGAACCCTAACCCTAAAAACATAAAGGTTGAGGCAAATAGTGTTTGTTTAGGCGACGCCGATTTGGTATCTCGGAAATATGAAATTACCAATAGTAGCAGAGGGGCAATGGTTGCAAAGGCTATATCTGGTAGCAGGCCTTGCCTTAACTGGGAGGAGGAACCTAAAAATTTACCCAAAAGCCCTTTTTGATGGATAAAGTAAAAGAGCCAAAGGACTACACTCAAGTACAGGGTAATATAAGAAACTGTTACATTGCGTAATCTAGAAATTCCTCCATTGCAAATAAACTTAAACCCATAACCAGATATTACCGAAAAAAACACAGCTGGCACAATCCAAAGATATGTAAACCTAAGCCTAGAAAAAAGAGGTAAAAGTGACAATTCTGATACAGGTGGCAGGCCAAATCCCCACATTACCATAGCTATAGCGCTAATTAGCATTGCCACCAAGGCCACGTTTTTATGTTTGATAGCCAGCCAGCCGCCAACAAAGGTGGGGTAAAATGCAAAGGGTACCATGAGCAAAAATTCAGGTGCGCTCCCTTTTAACAGAGGTAATATTGGATTGTGTAATGGGCCGTAAACACGGGGGAAGGTAAATAAAAAGAAATCGCTTAGATTGTAATATAGTATTTTTCCTAAAAACACGGGGCTATGGGACTGCTTTACATAAGAAGCAAAGGATATAATGTTTGGAGTTGAAAGCAACAATCCCAAGCTAGAAAAGACTAAAAGAGGAATAATAATTTTTAGGGTTTTTCTGTCAAGCAGTAGTCGTGCTAACAAATAAAAGGTAAACCCAAAAAACCAAAAAATAGTAGTAGTTGGGTGTCCAGCGTTTCCAAGGCCATAAACACCTGCCACCACACAAATGGCGCTAGGTAAACTCCAGCCTTTTTTTACCATGAGTTCTACTGCAAGAATTAGCAATGCCCCCCAAGGCGCAGTAGCTATTAATTCGTGAGTAGGGGCGTAATATAACAGGAAGCCGATACTAAAGACAGTTGATCCAGAAAATATTGCACTTCGAACTCCAGTAAAAACAACGCGAGATAGGTAAAAGACAATCGTAGATAACAAAAAGATATGAAGCACACCGTACATATCCCACCAGGGTTCTGGAATCAGTACTTTAATTAGATTTGGAGGGTAAAGCATTCCCCACCAATATTCAGCAAAAAGTGGGGTCCCTGTCAGGGTATAGGGGTTCCAAAAGGGAATCTCACCACGAATTTGCATAGCTGTGATTAGGGAATCAAAAGGGTATGTATGTTTAGTTCCGAAAATATCTGCTGTATAGGGTACAGAAAGATGGCGAACATTCTCGCTCACAAGATTGTGAACCAAAATGCTATGGGGAGGCATTGTAGTTGAATTTAAAGCTAGTATATGGATATTTATGGCGACAAAAAATAACAATAAAAAAAGCACAGGAGCATATTTTAGAGTTTTTCGTATTTTTTTTACACTACACTTGTTGGTCATTTATTTTGAGTATTGGATGGAATAAAAGGTTGAGATTGCAAATGTTTAGCTTTGCATTTCAAAAAAACTTTAAATTAATTTTTGCTTAGTAAGGGGAACTTTCAAGTCTATATTTTTTAATAGTACTCAAAAATATCGTTGTTCAGCATCATTTCTCTTTTAAATAAGCACATCTTGATCAATGACTTTTTAAAATTCTATAATTAATTCTAGCAGGAAGAACTCTGGTGCCTATATCCAGCAATTTTTGCTTCTGTTTCAGAATAGAGCCAAGAATTGATGTAGATAGTTTTGCCTGTCGCATATTCAGCTTCAATTATCGATTTTATGGCTTCTTTGGACTGAAGAAGATCTAGGGAATCTATTTTCACAGATTTTTTTGCAATAACCCCAATTTTGTTGCAAAATTTTGCTATTGTCAAAGATTCGGTCGAGAGTATTTTTAACCAACTGATCCCAAGTATACCTGTGCTAGCCACAGCAGTTACCCCTAGAGCTGCAATAAATTTACGTCTCTTCATGTTATCCTTTAAGTATGGATTTTAGGTGGTCAGCTAGTCTAATACTCATTGCAACAATAGTATAAGTTGGATTTGTAGCGCTAGAAGTTGGAAATACAGAAGCCCCTGCAACATACAAATTTTTGACCGAATGGGTAAGGCAATTTGAATCTACAACCCCATGTTTAGCGTCGTCATCCATTCTTGTGGTCCCGTGATGATGCTTGGAAAGCCCATCGTCTAGGCTATTAAAAATCCTATCGTTGTCTTCATCGATACGAACTTTTCCTGAAAAAGATTGGCCTATAGCGTGACCAATTACTTTCATCGACTCAACTAAGGTGTGTTTTTGAAGTTCACTTATCTGAACTGAAACGTTACTTTTAGGGGTGCCAAGCCAATCTAATTCTTCAGAAAGGGTTACACGGTTGTTGGGGTCTGGTTCTTGTTCGAAAAAAACTTGGTTTGCACCTTGATACCATTTTCCCTCGTTCTTTTTCTGGCCTAGGTCACTAGAGAGTAAGTCATACTCGTTTTGTACATCTCCAAGCATATTTTTTGGTGAAGGTTTGATCTTGCCACCAAATCTGCCGATTCCTACCCACATGTTGAGTATTTGATGTTTTGTTTGTAACTTTGGAGAAAGTGCTAAAACCCCAAATGGGTTTCTTGCGTAAAGAGATGATATTTTAGTTGAAGGGGAAAGAGTAATTATTTGTGTAGACCTGATGAGATAGCCGTGTGCCTGAAAATAGCGGCCGACCAAATCATTATCGTTACCAACACCTGCTTTGTTTACATCATTAGAGGACAGTAAAATTCTAGCATTTTCGATTGCACCAGTGGCTAAAACATATTTTTTAGCTTTTACAGTGATACTGGGTAGGGTTTTACTATTTCTGAGCACTGTAACAGAACTTAAAGATCCTAATTTTTTATCTAAATCTAAGTTTTGTACAGTTGCATTGGTGTAGAGTGTTAAATTTTTAGAATTTTGAATACCTTCAGACCAAGCCCAACCCATATTCTTAATTTTACTGAAATAAAACATCTTGGTTGTGATGTCATAATTTGAATCAAATTTTAATGGTAATCTACCTGGATTTTCCTTTGGGATTACTGGGAACCTGTATTTTGGCAATTTAAGGTATTTTGAAGCTCGATCATAATAAGGCATAAGGTCGTCACGAGAAATAGGCCACCCACTATTTGGAACCCATGGCCTCTTTTGAAAGTCCAGTTCATCAAAGGTAGCGCACATTCCACCCCAGTGATAGGTTGTGCCGCCCAAGCATCTTATTCGGTCCCTATCTAAAACATGATTGGTATCATTTTCTCGGCCTAATCCATGATATTTAAACTGCCCCTTATATAAATTTTGAATTTCTTTATTGTAAGAATGAACACCACTTTCTAAGATTGTGACTGAATAGTTTTCTTTTTCAAATTCACGAGCAAGTGTCAGGCCTGCAGCACCAGCACCAATAATACAAATATCAGCTTGAATATCTTTGATTTCAATATTTTCTTTAAGGTCTATGATCATATAAGCTTAAAAACCAAGGATAATTCAATGCATCTTATCAAGAGAAAACTAACATATAAAAAAATCTGAGTAAATAGTAAATCTATGTCCCAGTGGCTGTAAATTAAGCTTGTTTTCGCAAAATTTATTTTCGTAAATTATTTTAAATTATGCACAGCTTCATTCGTCATTTTTTGATATCGGTCGGTATAAATCGGCAATCAAATTTGAAGGATAACAAGTGAGAACGCCATGAGGCAATAGCCAAATTGATGGGTTTTGATCAATAATAATAGTTACGCTAGCATTTACATTTGAAACTCTTTAAAACTCATATGATTAAAAAAAAGAAAATACTACTTTTCTTTTTTATATGTTTTTGTATATAATCCTAGTAGGAATCAAACAAATGGAGAGGAAACCATGCAAAATAGAATAAAAATGCTCTTACTAGTAACTGCATCCCTCATTGGCCTCTTTAGTTGCAAAGAAACAACCCAAACAGCCCCTCAAGGCGAATACGCCGCTACTGCCACAGCCAATGTGGTTTTGAGTGTAGATACGGCAGTAATTGGGTCACATATTACAGTTTATAATTCTGCTCTAGAATACAAAAGCGGTAGCACGAGTAACGTTTCCCCAGCAACAACCCCAACGGCTAAAAATAAAGGTACAGCCAGCCAAGGGGTGGCCTTAACCCTGCTCGCTGAAACCACTGCCCCCACTGTTAATGGGTTAACTCTCCAAGCCTCTGATGTTGCCATTAAGGGCGATTATGCCTATGTGACCTATAATTATTCAGGCGATACCTACGCTGGGGCCTTGCAGGTAGTGGATATTTCTGATGAAGAAAATCCAGAAGTGATCCAGGAAATATTATTTTATGACCTAGAATTAAACGTGGTCTATGTTAAAGGAAGTAGGTTAATTGCAGGTGGTGCCGCAAATGTTACAACCCGTGGGTTTGATAGCCCAGCTGTTTTACTTTCTACCAAGTTAAGCAAGGGTAAATCTGTGGGAACTTTTACGTTAGTTGATCTTCCCAGCTACGCGGTTACGGGCCTGACTGCCAAAGGGAGTAACGTTTACGCTTCTGTTGGTGATGTAGATGGTGGCTTTGCTCGACTAGAATTGAACAAATTGGCAGATTTTGAAGAGTCCCTTGATTTTTATGCCTATAAAGATTCTCGCTCCATTGCCATCGAAGGCAATTTATTGGGTCTGCTTCGTGGTACAGACGGCGCAGTGAGCTACTTTTCAATCTCTAATTTAGAAAAGATAAAAACCCTAAGTGATTCTGTACCCCTAGGCACAGCTACCTTTACGGATACGGCCACCATCACCCATTCCAAAGCCACCATCGATTTGGTTGGCTCTGTGACTCTGCTCGCTTTGGGTGATGGTGGTGTGAAAATCACTTTAAGCTCGGCTTATGATACAAGCGAGCTTTATGCTCTTGATCAGGTTACTAGTTATGAATCCTTAGCCGATACCAAGACTGTGACTAATGCCAGCTCTGCCGACAAGAATCTATTATTTAGGGCCAATGGAGAGGCAGGGGTAGACTTATACCAACTTTCTGACGACGTTCGGGATATTACCGCCACAGCCACTGCAACCAAAGTGGGGGAGATTGATTTTGGGTCTGAAATAAGCGCCAATTCGGTTTACTACCAGAAAGGGTTTCTCTTCGTGGCCAGTGGTCTTGGAGGTATGAAAATCATTGGTGTTGACCGTGATACCACCAGTACAGATGATGAAACAGAAGACGACGAGTCCGAAGATAAAGATGAAGACGATGAATATGACGACTAAATTATTGCCTTTGCTACAGGTAAAAGTTATATTATTTTTATGAAAGTACTCTTATTTCTTTTTGTTTTATCTTTGTTTCCTCAACTGGTATTGGCGTGGGATAGCCAATTGCAGGTTAAGTCTCGTGAGGTGCAACGGTTACATAGTGATAGCGACTCTATCGGGTCACAGGTTCTGTTAAATAGCGCAGGGTTGCAACTCAATCAAGCTTACGAAAACTGGTCATTTGGGCTGGGTCAAACCGAAGAAAGCTACCTGATGCAGCACCCTGATGGCACTGAATACATTAGCCTAGACACCACAAAAACCCAACCTAAAGTAAAATATAAAGATGCTTCTTTGGTCGTGTCAGCCTCTGTTGTCATTTATCAAGCAACCAACAATGAAGCTCTTTACCAAGAATATTCAGCAGGGAAAAAAGACCAACTTAATCTGCATAGCCTGAGCGGTAGTTACCAAATGGGCGATTGGGGCTTAGGGTTAGAATCTTGGCAAGAGACAGAAGTATTTGGGTTAAATTGGCATTATTTCACTACTTTTGTTTACCAAACAGACAGAGTAGGCCTCAGCTACAAACGCAACAAAGACGAAAAGTTAACGGTTAAACAGGCCAAAATCACCAGAGTCTGGCCAGAAGATTACGATCTGGATAAAGACCAATCCCAAGTGATCTACAAGTTTGAGGACCCCAGTTTATTGGGTTTCAACTGGAAGGCTTTAGAGCTTCAAGCCCAGAGAGTCACCTTATCGGGCCTGGACCAAGACGAATACTCCCTGCGAAACGCCCTAGATTTTCAATTTTTAGGTGCTAAACACTTCTTAAATCACCAGTTGACTTTTGTTAGTACCATCACAACCTACTCTGAAGGCGAGTACAAATATTCTTTGATTGAAGAATATGAAACCCAATCAGATGTAGTGCAGTCCCTTGACTATTCTGGATTTACGGCAATAAAAGAAAGTGGCTTTTTTGTTTCTTGGGGTTACCAAATTAAAGATTCTTTAAAGGAACAAACGATCCTAGACCAACAAATCCAACTTGCATTGAGCTATGCTTGGAAGTAAGCTTAACTTTTGCATAAAACAAAGAGGATAATGAAAATTTTACTGGCAGAAGACGAAGAACATATTGCCAAAATGGTAGTATTTAAGCTGAATAAGGCTGGCTATGAAGTGATCCATGCTGAAAATGGCGAAGAAGCGGTCAATATGGCCAAAGAAAGCAATCCTGATTTAATTCTGCTGGATGTTATGATGCCGATCTTCGATGGCTTTGAGGTGCTAAAACAGCTTAAAGAGGAAGAGACTTTAAAAGATACCCCTGTGATTATGCTCACCGCAAAAAGCGAGGAAGAAGATACCTTAAAAGGTTTTGATTTAGGCGCTACCGACTACATGGTCAAGCCCTTCCGCCCAGCTGAACTATTAGCTCGGGTTAAGCGAGTTTTGGGTGACGCTAGCTAAGAGCTACTGGTTTAGTTTTTCTTTTAGCAGGGATTACCTTTATTCTTGCTAGGCCAAGCTTCTAATTTTCTAGAGGCTTGAGCTTGGTTTTAGGGGGCTATTTTTTTGTTTTCACTTGCTGAATTATCGTCAGCTTCACCCTCTACCACAGAGTCAAAGCCGGTTCTAGGCATTGAACCCCACCCCTGTTTTCCTTTTATAAAATCAAAGATAGCCACAAAGCGCCACCAACTGTTCATCTGGCGGTAACCAAAGTTTTCTATAATAGCCACCATAAACAGAATAAAGATATTCTTCATGCTGGGGTAGCGTCTAAAAGTCAACTCTTCAATGATCAAAGCGCTAGTAGACATCACCACGCCTAGCAAAATAGCAGCAGATAAAAATGCTAAGGCAAAGGTTACATTTAAGGAGCCAACCCAATAGGCATAGGCGACAGTAAAAAAACCTAAAAATTCAACAATGGGGCCTAGGCCCTCAACTATTAAAGCAAAGGGCATGGCAACCAAACCAATACGGCCGTATTTGGGGTTAAAAATCATGCTTTTGTTGTATCTTAGGGCGTCCAGTAAACCTCGATGCCAACGGTTTCTCTGGCGTTTTAGCACAGCTAGCGAATCTGGTGCCTCTGTCCAACAAACAGGTTCGGCGACAAATCCAATGTGATATTTTTCTTTTTTATCACGCATATGTTTATGAAGGCGAACAATGAGGTCCATATCCTCACCAATAGTATCGGACCTGTAGCCATTAACCTCTAAGAGTTCTTTTTTGCGAAAAATGCCAAAAGCTCCTGAGATAATCAGCAGCATATTCATAGTTTCCCAGCCTACCCGACCAAAAAAGAAGGCTCTAAAATATTCTATGATCTGAAAGAGAGGGACGAGTTTATTTGGCAGGCCGATTTCAGTAAGGTTTTCCGCTTTTACTTTACAGCCATTTATAATTCTCACCACGCCACCAACAGCAATGGTTTCAGGCCGTTCGATAAAGGGGCGGACCATCTTTAATAGCACATCTTTTTCAAGCAAAGAATCTGTATCAATAGCTGTAACCAAAGGGTTACGAGAAAGGTTGATACCCACATTTAAAGCGTCTGCTTTGCCTCCATTTTCTTTATCCACCAAGGTGAGGTTGGGGTATTTACTGCTCCTGTAAA
The DNA here is from genome assembly GCA_033791585.1 of SAR324 cluster bacterium. Classification (GTDB taxonomy): domain Bacteria; phylum SAR324; class SAR324; order XYD2-FULL-50-16; family XYD2-FULL-50-16; genus JASJGK01. Next base: position 24,630 of record JASJGK010000138.1, read on the forward strand.
TAGCATTGATTTTTTCTGTTGGGATGTGACCGATGGCCGCCTTGGCGCTCTTTTTCATCTCAAAATATTCTTCAACTTTAACTAAGGTATCGTCGCTAGAGCCATCATTGACCAAGATGATTTCGTAATTGGGATAGTTGAGCTTCATCAAGGAACGAATATTGGTGATCACTGTCTGGCTTTCGTTATAGGCAGGGGCAATAATGCTGATGGGCTTTAAAAGGCTGCTGCTGCGAAAGAGCTTTTTATCATCTAAAAAGTTGGATGCCTTTAGGTATCGGTTGATACTAAAATAAGACAGCACAATCAGCAGTAAATAGACTCCGTTCAAGCCAATGAAATAGATCAAAACAAAGTCATTCCAGATTTCTAAAATTCTGTAGATCATTGCTCCTCACCTAAGCTAAAATATTCTTCTGTCAGTTCTTTAGCAATTGGGCTTTTCGCTATTTTTTCTGCTTTTAATAGGTCTTGCCCCTCTGGCCCAAAAGAATAAAGAGCGCTGACGGCAGCCTTACAAACCCAAAAATTTTCGTCCTCAAGTAAAGGTAGTAATTTTTCAGTCGCTGAATCATCCCCTAAGGTTTCTAGCCCACGGGCTGAAAAGGATCGGATTAGACTATGCTCATTGACCAAGCCTTCTATAAAAAAGTAAGCTAGATCAGGATCTTCAAGGGGAATTAAGGCTTTGTAGGCGGCGTACCTCAGTTCAATATGTTGGCTTTTATTCGCCACCAATTTGATCCAGTCGATCATATTGTAATTGGCAAAGTGAGCAAAAATTTCCAAACTCACCTTTTTCATCTTCACATTCATCCAACCTTCATGCACCCAAGGCTCGATTAGAGGGCTCAAGGCAGGGCCATACTCAATGAGTATCTGGAGTAACCGAGTATAATGCTCTTCATCTTGGCTTTCACCGAGCCATTGGAATATCGACTTAATGGATTCACTATCCTTCATTTGCACCAATACCTGGGCGCTAAGTAAATTCACAACTGGGGAAGGGTCCTTTAAGGCTTTACGTATTTCGGGGATTAAGGCTTTTTGTTGCATTAAACCTAAAAAATAGATTGCATGAACCCGCTCCCACTGGTCTTTACTGGTGAGATTCGCCTTCAAAAAATCCACAAAGCCAATGGTTTCAAGTAGCCTACTCAATGCAACCTGATCTTCGCCTTTGATATCTAAAAAAAATTCTCTGGCAAAGTCGCCAAATAGGCCAAAATCTTGGGGTTGGATTTTCTCTTTTAGATCTTCTGAACTCAAGGGTTTTTGGCTTTCTGGGTCTTGGTCCTCGCCTTGATTCCCCTCAATTTGAGAGTCTAAGTATTCAAATAAAAGGTCATACCAGCTATCAAACAACGCCCGCTTTTTAACTTCTTTTACCTGGTGGTGCCAACGAAGTAGCAAGGTGTAGAAAATCAGAAGGCAAACCAAAGCCACCTGCAAGATAATAAAAAGAGAAATGACCAAAAAGGGCGTTATTTCAGTTTGAAAGAGGGTTCCCAATTGGCGCTCCAATCAACTTTTAAGGGTGGAAGCATCGGGATCTGAATCAAAATCAGGAGTATTGTAATGCATCTGCCACTGCTCATTAAAGTGCTTTAACGTACGTGGCCACTTTAGTTTGCGGTAAATGGAAGCTATAAGGTTGTACAATTCAGGGGTTTTTTTCATAGCAAAGGCATTTTTTAAAATTTCAATGCCCTTGTTATATTCTTTTTTCCTAATGTGTGACTTTCCCTGTTCGACCATTTCTTTTAAATTTTCTTCTTTCAGTTGCATTTCCTGGCTGTACTTAACCTGTCTCATCTGGGATTCTGCACCCTTTTGCATGGCCACTTCCCCAAGCAGTGCATGGCAGGAAGCAATCTGCCTATAGCAATCAGCATCTTCCTTGGCCCGCAAAGCCAAATGGTAAAGTTCAATTGCCTTTCTAAACATACCCTTATCTTCAACGTTGATGGCAGCCCGAAACAAAGTTAGATGCAGGTCGTCGGCCCTAAGGTTTAAAAGGCTAGAGTTGGGATTTTCTTCCTTTAGGTTTTCAAAAAGTTCCATTACTTTTTCCCAAAGGGAATGGGTGGTTAAGAGATCTAAAATTTGGATGGAGATCTCTAGATTTTCTGTTTCATCGGTTAGTAAAAAAAGTTCTTCTGTTACTTTTTCAATGCCTAATGCTGCAGTCTGCTTTTTTAAGTAATTAATACGATCTTGCAACGAATGGTTACCACCCCAAAGCTTTAATTTAGCAGCTACCTTTACCTTTTCATTGGTCTGGGCTTCTTCGTTTTTTACCAAAAGGTTATAGGCAAGGCTTATAAATAGGTCGCTTGGTTGGCTTTTGTTAAGATTCGTAATTTCCATGGCTCCATTTAGCTCTTGGCCATTTTTTACCAAAACTAAAGCATGCAACAATTCAGGGTAGAGCGTTTTGTGGTCGACTGCGATCAACAGGTCAATTTCCTGTTGGGCGAGGTCATATTCTTTTTGTTCGATTAGGTTGATGATATCATCCCAAAGAAAAAAACGGAGGTCCAACTTTTGGGCAACCGATAAAACCCCTTGGTGATGGATTAAAAAATCCCTTAAATAACCTTGGTGCTGGGAATTTTCTAAATTTGGTTCTTCGACCTCTGGAGCTTTTGGGGTCTGAGCCGTTGTTTGAGCAGTACTCTCTTCTTCATCGTCCTCTTCGAACAGGAGTCGTTGCAACCGGTCTGACTCTAAAGAACGTAACTTTTTGGCAATGATCTCTTTAGCCGTTTGGGCTTCAGGTTCACCCTTAAGGTAAGGATTATCGGGCAGCAGAGGGCTGGTTGGCACATTATTTTTGATGTCATCAAGTAGTTCTTGGTCAAAAACCAAAAAGCCATTTTGGGCCGCTGCATGGTTGAAGGCGGCAAAAGGATGGTCTTTATCTAGCTTTAAGGCCTGGGCAAAAAAGCCTTTCGCCTGATTTTTTTTTGTTCCCTTTCCTGCCAGCTTGCCCAATTCATTTGCCAAGTGAGCTGTTATTTTACCGCGGTCTGTTAAAAATTCACCTAAATAAAAGGCGGAAGATTCATCATCCTTTTGTGTGGCAACTATAAGCTGATTCTGGACCAGCTCGATGGCAGAGGCATCTTTTAGTACCAAATTTTTAAGATCCAAGGTGGCTCTATTAAACTGCTTTAATTCAATCAGTTCAAAAATTTGCACTAAATTTTTTGCGGTTGTCCCTTTAGATAATCCCATAATATTCTATACCAATTTCCCAGCAGACCTTAATGCCTGCTCAACTCTTTGTAGCATGGTCTTGGGGTGAAAGGGCTTTAAAAGATAATCATCCGCCCCAAGTTCGATCCCCTTAATCACATCACTTTTATCGCCCAAAGCAGACAGGATAATAATGGGAATACTTGCTGTTTCCTCATCCTCTTTAATAGCTGCTAAAACGGAAAAACCATCTACCACAGGCATCATAATATCTAGCAAAATGAGGTCAGGTTGCTCTTCTTTTACGAACTCAAAACCATTGACCCCATTAACTCGAAGCAGAACTTTATAGCCTGCCTTTTGCAACTTTTTCTCTGCTAAGGCTGCAATGGATTCTTCATCTTCAAAGTATACTATTTTTATCATGGCTGCTTATCTTCCAAAAGATAGTGAATTCTTATCATGGTTATTCATCTTCTTCAACATAGTGAACTTCTAAGCGTTCTAAAAAATCTTTTAGCTTTGCAAGCCATTCAAATATGGGTTCTGGCTGGCTAGATTTAGCGTAGACTTCTAAATTCAGGCCAACTTCAGAGATAAAATCTAACCCGTAACCGCCTCCTGAACCCTTCATCTTATGGGCCAAGGCTTGGATTTTAGAAAATTCTTCTTCCGCGCTTAAGTCTGTGATTGTTTGAATATCTTCAAGTCTCTTTGCTAGATAACTATCCATTAAACTCTCTAAATCTTCATCTACTTCTACTATAATTTTATCACTCATGGTCTTTCAAACTGGGGTTTAAAAACTCTTCTACTGTCTTAATAAGGGTTGTCTTTTTGATAGGTTTTGTCAAATGACTATCGCAGCCTGCATCAAAGCTTTCTCTATGGTGTGAAGCCATAGCATGGGCAGTCAAAGCCAATATTGGCGTGCGGGGTTTACCTGTTTCTTGTTCAAACCTTCTGATTTCTCTGGTAGCTGTCAAACCATCCATTACAGGCATTTCCATATCCATTAAAACCAAATCAAATTGCGTCTCTTTAAAAAGGTCCAAAGCCACTTTTCCATTGGCTGCGGTAATTAGTTCATAGGGTGTTTTTTTGAAAAATAGCCCTATTAACACCACGTTATCTTCATTGTCTTCAGCCATTAAAATTTTAGCAGGGGTCAGATTCTTCTTAGAGACCTTTTCTTTTTTAACTGCAATCTCTCTGGTTTGGTTCAGCAGCTTGGCTAGCTCATGGTATAGTACTGGCTTTTCTAACCATTCATCCCAGAAGGTTTGAGATTCGCCAAATTCGGATTTTAAACTGTGTAAGCCTATGATGATCCTTTGGCCAGTAGGCCTCGCACTTTTAAGCTCCAAGGAAAATAAATCGATTGCCTCCTGGTGGGGCAGGTCCATTTCCAAAATCAGATAATCAAAGCTTAAGTCAGTCTCTGGTTTTTGGCTTTCCTTCCATTTTACAGGGCATTCAATAGCCTCTACACTCATCCCCCAGGAGGTAAGTTGCTCCTTTCTAAAGTCTCTTGCTTGGGCCGAACGGGCTATCAGTAAAACCTTTTTTTCTTTTAAGTTTTCAATATTAATTTGGCTATAGGGCAGTGGTTGCTCTGCAATTCCAAAGGGCAAGAGCGCATAAAATTGGCTGCCTTCACCTTCAATGGATTCTACAAAGATTTTACCATCCATCAATTCTACTAATTTTTTAGAGATGGAAAGGCCCAAACCTGTACCACCGAACTTACGAGTAGTGGTGCTATCAGCTTGAGTGAAGCTTTGGAAAATAGTGTCAAGTTTACCTTCTGGTATGCCTATTCCATGATCGGTAACCTTAAATTGTAGTTTTACTTGTGGCCCCGTGTTTTCCATTAAGGCAACTTCTAGGGTGATCTCACCTCGTTCTGCAAATTTAATGGCATTGCTTAAGAGGTTAATAATAACCTGTCTTACCCTTGGCAAGTCGCCTACCAGATTTGTCGGGGCGCTTGGGTCGATGCGGTAAAGTAAGGTAAGGTCTTTACTTTCAGCCCGAAAGGAAATGATTTGTACCGAAGACTCGATCAACTCTCGTAAACTAAAGTCGGCTTGGTCGACCTTAAACTCCCCCGCTTCGATTTTAGAAAGGTCCAAAATGGCATTGATGATGTCTAGTAGGTTTTCGCCTGAGGCACGGAGGGCAGAGATGTAATTTCGTTGTGAGAGATTTAACTCTGTCTCGCCTAAAAGTTCAGTCATACCCAAGACCGAATTCATGGGGGTGCGGATCTCATGGCTCATATTGGCCAGAAAGGCTGATTTTGCAAGGTTGGCTTCGTTGGCTTTATCTACAGCAACTTTCAGTTGTTCTTCAACTTTTTTTCGGTCGGAAATATCTGTAATTAAACCTAGAAACTGCCTTTTATCACCAATTTTCATTTCACTGACTGCCAAATCAAGAGGAAAGGTTTCCCCCGACTTTTTTAAACCTATTACTTCACGCCCAGAGCCAATGATTTTTTTTGTACCTGTAGAAAGGTAATTATGCAGGTAGCCATCATGCTCGTTATGATAGGGGCTGGGCATAAGCATGTTGATATTTTTGCCAATTACCTCTTCTAAACTGTAACCAAACATTTGAGTGGCAGCCGGGTTGAAACTCTGGATAGCGCCTTTATCATTGATAGTTATAATGGCTAAAATAGAGGTTTCTACAATGGCTTTAGAGTGGGCTTCTGAAGTCTCTTGGGCGATTCTAGTAATGCGAAAATCCCAGAAATTCCCTAACTGCAAGCCCAACTGCACCACAAAGGTTATCTGGCTCATGTGGCGCTTGAAAGGGAATTTGCCTAGAGTAATAAGAATCCACGAGGTATCACTGTGGGCCTCAATTCGAGTGGCTAATAGACTAGGCCAGTTGCCCCCCAGATTTATATTGTTTTTAAGGCTGTATGTCCCCTCAGAGTCTAACTCCAGCATACTAAGTTCAAAGGTTTTACGAATTTCTTGGCCCAATTCTGTAGGTATTTTTCCTAAGATCGGTGCAAATTCATAGCTGGTCGTTTTTAACACAGGGATAGCAAAGGCTAAATCCCAATGGGGGGAGTTTAAAATTTCATCCAAGCAACAAAGGATGTCTTCTTCTTGGCTGAAGTTTGCTTTATAGTTTTCTCTAAGCCTTGTTTGGGCTAAAAAAAGGTTATCTTGGTAATCCCAATCTTGCAGTTTCCTTTTACTAATCTTTTCAAAATAGCGCCAACTAACTAAAAAAGACAAAATCCACAGAAACCCCAATAAAATCTCTGGGATAAAGGACCTGTTTTTTTCAAAAAATAACCTAGTAGGCCGTAAAGAAAGATTTAGGCCCGTGTTACCAAAATTGGCAAGCGCCATAAAATCAGTATTTTTTGGGTTTAGATCAGGACTGTTGTGGATTAAGAGGGACGCATTGCCTTGGTCGAGAAGCTCAAGGGAAACGGAAGGGTTGATAGCTTGGTTGTTGTTATGAAACCAAATTTTTAAATCAAAGAATCCGAAAAGTTGGATTGAGTCAGAAGTCTCTATATTTTTGGGCAAGGGTAGCTTTAAAATTAAGCCTATGTAGGGTTGACTAAAGGCTGTATGTTCGCCTTTTTGAAAGAGTTCTTGTTCAACTACCGTGAGCTTTGAGGGAAGGCTGAGCGTTTTTTCTGGCCTTATTAAATATAGCTTTTGGATCTCGGGAAAGTTTTGTTGGAGGCCATTAAAAATCTGCTGGTATTCTTCAATTGAAGACATGCCTTGGGAAAGATGTAAACTGCTTAGGATGGAGCTAATTTCTTTTTTAAGAATGTAATTAAAAAATTTAATTTCATTTTGGGCCTGATTTTCAAAGTTAGCCTTTAACTCTGTTCGCACCTGAATTGAAACATACTGATAAACTCCAATTGATAAAACTACCCCTAATAAAAATACGATCAGGCTTTTTTTTAAATTAGGGTTATTCATTATCTCTCTTACAAAAATCATATCTAGCTCTAATATAAATACTTTAATTTCCTCCTCTTGAGCAAGTAATAACTTCTTTAGGGGCAAGGGCTTGGCATTTGCTATTTGGTAATAACTAAGCACTAAACTAAATAAACAGGACTCTACTCTTCAAAAGTCCGCTAAGTAAAATAATATTGTAGCCTAAAAACGAACTAAAATTAAATTTTAGACTTAACTTAGGGTTGTCAGTGGCCTATTGGCTTTTTTGTTTTTATTTCCCAAAATACCCCGTTCTAAGCCATTTTAAGAGGAAGATTGTAAGATGGGATATATTAATTTAGGCCCACAT
>JASJGK010000139.1:0-4479 GCA_033791585.1 SAR324 cluster bacterium
AAGACCCAGTAAAAGATCCATCTGAGGAGTAAACCAGTAGCCGTTGTAAGCCAATGAGGCAAAACGAGGCATGAGGCTATCTTTTAATTCTAATACATCACGAGTCAAGGTAATGGATTCAATTGCTCTGTGAGCATCTAAAAGCACTGTTCCACCTGGTGTTTCGTAGACACCACGTGACTTCATACCAACATAGCGAGATTCTACAATGTCTACTCGACCTACGCCGTTTGCACCGGCAACTTGATTTAGCTTTTCCAGTAAAGCAGCAGGAGACAAAGCTTCATCATCCAGCTTAACGGGAACACCATCAACAAACTCTAGTAAAATTTCTGTCACTTTATCAGGGGCATCCTGAGGGTCAACAGTAAGCTCAAACATTTCTTTTAAGGGTTTGGTCCAAGGGTCTTCTAACATCCCAGCTTCGAAAGAGATATGCAGTAGGTTTTCATCACTGCTCCAAGGTTGCGACTTGGTCGCCTTTACAGGAATCCCGTGCTCTTTAGCATATTCGATCAACTCTGTTCGACCAGGGTATTTTTCATAAAATTCAGCCATCTTCCAAGGGGCAACAATCTTCACACCAGGCATTAGAGAGTGATAGGCAATTTCAAATCTTACCTGATCATTTCCTTTTCCAGTCGCACCGTGGCCCACAGCTGTGGCACCTTTTTCTTGGGCGATTTCAATTTGTTTTTTGGAAATCAATGGGCGGGCTAGGGAAGTACCTAATAAATAAGTACCTTCGTAAACAGCATTGAATTGTAAGGAAGGAATAACGTAGTCTTTAACAAACTCTTCGGCCACATCTAAGATAATCACCTCGGAAGCTCCCGCTTTTTTGCCTTTTTCTCTGATCTCTTCTAAGTCTTCTACCTTTTGGCCCAGATCAAGGCATAGGGCGATTACATCATACCCTTTATCTGTAAGCCAGCGGACTAGCACAGAGGTATCTAACCCACCTGAATAGGCGAGTACTAATTTTTCTTTATTCATGGATTTTTAACTAGCGGTCGAAGTCAAACCTTAGTCAATGGGCTTCATGCTTTTGACTTTTTGGATGAATTCATGTGTAAAACTTTCTTTGGGCTCAGGCTTCACCTGTTCCACTGCTTGAGTTAAATATTCTTCTCTCAAGGCCCCAAAGTCAACGTTTTCTGTGCGCTTGAGGTTGATATTTGAAAGATAATTGATAAAGGCATCATCACTCACCTTAGATATCACACTGATTTGATTAGGGGTTACCCCTACTGCAAAGGCCATATCATTAACTTCAACAATAGAAATTTTTTGCTTAGGGCTTAAATGATAGTTGCTTGATACCTTCAAGCGGTATTTTCCCTTGGTTTGACTTAAGTTTTTAACAAAATATTTATTGTATAATGTAAGGAACAGATAGATCAAAAATAAAATTACAGCTAGGGCAACCAATACCTTGATCATACCTTCAGGCGAAACATCAACTGCCGCCGAACCCATTTCAGGTGGTGGCGCTTGGGCCGCTTTTTTTGCTTCAACATTAGGGTCTGCTGGCAAAGCTGCACTGTCGTGATAGATCATCAAGTCATAGGCCTCAAAGGTGGCACGGTCACGAACCAAACCTTCTGCTCTAAAACTACCTTCTGAAAATTGAACTTCTAATATTGAATTTTTCCCTTCTGTTTTCATCCGCAAACGGTCTAAGAAACCGTCGTTTACTCTTTTTTGGGCTAATTCTTTATTAAATTTACTTTGAGGTAGTATGATTTGAAGCACGCCATCATCTATGAGAAAGCTTGGGCTAGCCTTAAAATCCTTATCAAAAATTAGTTTGATCTGGCTGTAGCCTTCGCCCTTGCTTATGTAGATTTCTTTTAGGGTAATTTCGCCTGCAAAAATAGGAAGGGAGTAAAAGAAAATGACTGTAAAAAGTAGAATTTTTTTCACCCAGTGTACTTTGGTTGAGGTTCTGTATTAAGGCTCTAGGGGATGACTACAATTTTAAAGAGGCAAGCCGCTTTTCTTTGTCTAAAATCTTGGTGATTTTAATCCCGAATTTTTCATTTTGAATGATAATTTCCCCTTGGGCCACCAGTTTATTGTGGATTTTGATATCCATTGGGTCCCCGAGTCGTTTCTTTAATTCAAAAACGCTGCCTGCGTTAATGGCCAGCAGCTCTTTGATTAAAATGGTCGCCATGCCTACTTCAACTTCTAATTTAAGTGGGATTTTCATCAGGAATTCCATCCCAACATCCCCATCCAACTCTAAAGCAGCATCATCTGTTCCACCGCCGCCGCTATCTGAAGGTGCATCGCCACCACCAGTTGCAGCCGCCTGGATCATCTCTTTATTTTGTTGGAGTTCACTTTCAACATCAGACCAATCAATGTCGTCCATTCCATCCATTTCGGAGAAATCCATTTCGTCAGCCATAGTTGCCTCTTAAATTTCGTTTGGGTAATAGGGTTAGTTTAAAACAAACTTAGTAATTAAAATCTTTTTGACAGGTTTTCTGTCTTTTGTCTCAGATGCATCAATAAATTCTTGGGTAAAAAGCCCGTTGATTTTTTTATAAAGCTCCCGCTTTAATATCTCGACACCAGCACGTGTTCTTAAATTTTCAGTAGTTAAATCCTGGAGCATAGTGATGATCATATCATCGATAATGTACTCTCTACCAGCTAAGAAAAATAAGGCATTCTCGTCTTCAACAGCCGCTGACAATTGAATATTTAAAAAGTGTTTTCCGTCTCTTAGGTTTACAGTGTAAGACTTAGGAGGGGAGAATCGAGGGTTCGTTAGCTTTACTTCTTCGTCTTGGCTTTTGGCTTCCATCTCAGCTTCTAGCTGTGACTGTTCCGTTTCTGCAGTTGTGCCGCCTTCTTCTTCTTCGCCACCTAAAAACATCATAGCGCCAACGGCACCACCAATGATAACTAACAGCACGACAATGATCATGATCAGCTTCTTTTTACCGCCACCGCCTTCACCACCTTCGTCCCCACCGGACATTTCTTCTTCGTCGGCCATCTTTTTCTATCCCTACACAAGAGGTTACAAAATCATCCAAAAGCTACTAGAGCCTTGGATCCTATCTAAAAAACTAAAGTAATTCTAGCACCTTTGGCAAGAGCTATCCCTGAAAGGGATGCAAACTTGAGGCCGTAGGTGCTACCAAGGGAGAAAAAAGGAACGCAGTCTTGCCCAAAAAAGCTCTCTCTTTAAATCTGGCAAAATTCGATTGGCAATTTCTTCTCCTTTCGCCACACAGTGGTCCAGCTGTAAAAAATCCGCCCAGTGCAAATCCATAATATCCACAGTTATGGTAAAATGGGCATGGCTTGCACAGGAGTTTTTTAAAGCCAAACGAGTGGCCTCAGCGGCCCTTAAATTAACGGTCAAACCTGTTAACTCTTGGGTTTCTTTACTCATTTTAGGCGAAACATCTACTGCAATTACAAAATCAGCTCCCATCTCTAAGGCCAGATCTACTGGAATAGGGTCCACCCAAGATCCGTCAATAAAGTAGTCCTTCCCCATTTTAATAGGAGGGAAAATTCCAGGGATGGAGCTTGAAGCTACAACATTATCCATCAAATCTCCACGGGTAACATATTTTTTTTCCCCTGTGTCAAGATTTGCGAGGACCATACCAAACTCGATTTCGCAATCTTCTACCCTAATTTTAGGTAAAATATGCTCTAAGTTCCCCCGAAAAGCCTCTTCCGAAATAAAACTAGTCTGAGTGGAACTGATGGCAAAAAAGTAAGAATCAGCTAAGAACTTCTTAAACTGGTCAAGGTAAGAGGCACGCCGTTCTTTTTCGCCTTCCTTAATAAAACGCAGCTTCGCCTGATTAAAATCACTGGAATTGATGTAACCCCTGATCTGGCGGATGGTATCGTTAATATTCGGATGGGATGCGTAGGAGGCCCCAATGATAGAGCCAATGCTAGTACCAGTGATAATATGGATGGGTATTTTAGCTTCGGTTAGGGCCTTGATCACACCTAAGTGTGCCATTCCTCTAGCGGCGCCGCCGCCAAGAGCTAGGGCAATCTTAAATCCCATCTTGCAAAACCCACAAAGAAAGATTTAAGATTTTAACAATTGCCAAAGAAATTATCATCACCAATTTATAGTCAAGAGGTTGTTTTTCTTGAATCTTACTCGGTTCCAGCAGGTTTGCGCAATGCTATTCGTAATTCTCGCAGTTGCTCTTTAGAAACAGCCGAGGGCGCATCTGTGAGCAAACAACCAGCGTTTTGTGTTTTTGGAAAAGCAATAACGTCACGGATAGAATCCACCTTGGCCAACATCATAATCAGTCGGTCAAAGCCCAAGGCCAATCCACCGTGTGGTGGAGCGCCATACTGTAGGGCTTCAAGCAGGAATCCAAATTTTTCTTGTGCCTCTTCTGGCCCAATCTTAAGCAGATCAAAAATCTTCTCTTGGATTTCTTTAGTGTGGATACGAATGGAACCACCACCAATTTC
>JASJGK010000140.1:0-3320 GCA_033791585.1 SAR324 cluster bacterium
CACATAGAAAAACTTTTTCGTTTTAGTAAAAACCTGCGGTTTTTGCCTTTATTTGCAAGCCATAAATGGCTTGGGGATACTTAATCGCTTCGCAATTAATGTGCTTTTCAGCTGGGGTAAGCTCATTGTGCACAATAGTAAAATATGGAAAGGCCCAAATAGTATCGCAGGTGAATGGGGACATACTAGCATTAACTATCAAGGTAGACCCTGTTGGTGTGGAAAACGAGGTTGCTTAGAAACCTACCTTTCTGGCCCAGCCATAGAAGCACAGTACCTCGAAAAAAGTGGCCTTAGCAAAAACCTATCTGAAATTTACCAATTTTAATTAAACCAAGATCAGAAAGCCTCCATAGTCATAGGTGAGTTTTTAGAACTATTTGGTGAGGCTATGACCAACTTAATCAATATATTTGACCCCAATATAATTGTACTTGGCGGAGGTGTTTCTAATTTACCTATTCTTTACGATGAAGGGATCAAGGAAGTGAAAAAGAGGGTTTTTAACAATGAGCTGACATAGCAATTGCCAAGAATAAACTAGGCGACAGCGCTGGTGTCTGGGGAGCTGCGTTTTTGGCTCAAAAGTAACTTTTCAACCTCAGAAATTTTACCTTTAAACTCAAAAAGCTTAACCTGCCCTGCATACCGAGCAGCTTCAAGCTCAGTTTGCATTAGCTCCAAGTCACAATTGCATGGCAATCGTCGCCTTAAAAAAACCACCAGTTCAAGAAGCATTAGAATTTTTTTTGACTCTAACTCCTCCCTCTTTAATTCTTCAAAATTAGCTAAGGCCTTATCCAAAGCTAAGTCGACCCCAAGGTTAACTTCCTTTTTTTCCATGAATCGGCCCCCAAAAAAATAAATCAAAGGGAGGAACAAGTAGAGAACAAACCACTTATTAGTGAAGTGCCAATCTTCGCCCACCAACTTGGCAATCGCTATCTTTTCTTGTTTTGCCTCCAAGCCTTTTCGATTGTCGCTAATTTGATCTAAGTCTAATTTTTTGATTTCTGTAGCTTTAAAAGCGACGGGCAAGCTACGGGCAATTTGGTAGGAATGTGTCTCAGGATCAAAATAGGAAAAAGCCAAGGAGGGGATTTCTAACTCACCCACTTTTTCAGCTTTAATTTGCACCTTAAACGTTGCTTTATCCTTTTCTACTTCGGGGGCGGACCAATTTTGCACATGGGCAAAATTTGGAGCCAATGATTCTAAACTAGGCATTGTGACCTGTTCCAGTTGCCCCGTTCCTTTTAATATCAGAGTCAAAGAAAAGAGTTCCCCTACTTGGGCAGATTCAAATTGTGACTTTAATTCAAGAGAATATTGACCAACAGCCCCACTGAAATTATTGGGTTTCTTTTGTTTAGGTAGGGGTAATATGTCCAATACCAGGGAGCTACTTTCTGTAAATTGCCTGATTAGCTTGGGAACCTGAACCACTCTCCCGAAAAAATCCCTTTGGTAATCACTTCCTCTTTGCACCTTTGCGGCAATTGTAGCAGGTTCAATAGCAAATCGGCCGATTTGTGCTGGGAAAAAGCTAAAATTTTGAGTTAATACTTTCCACTCCTCTCCATTGATAACTTCCCTGCTTGAAAAAAAAGGGATTTGATAATTTCCCACAGTTAACTGAACTGATTTTCTATTGTTCTGCTGAGTCACCAGATCCAAAGACACACCTGATTCAAGCAAAGGAAAGCCAAAATTATACTCTTGAATTTCTTCTAAATAACTAAGAGAAAGGGCCAAGGATATTCTCTCGCCAAGGTAGTATGACTTTTTCACTATTTTTTGAGTCAAGGCTATGGTTTGCCTTCCTTCAAGTTTTCTCGGATCCACCACAGTGAGCCTAAAACTTTGAGTAAAATAGTTTTTTCCTGAGATTATAATTTTTAGTGAGGGAATTTCAAATGTTCCCGCAATCACAGGGGTCAAAGCGTAGGTATAGATCAGACCTGAAAAGCTAGATCGCTTGCCATTGATGATCGTAGTTTGACTTGAGCGTGAAGGGGGGCCAAGCTTCTTAAAGGTGAAATACTTAATATTGGGCATTTGGATCTCGATTCCCCCTGTAACGCCATCAATTTTCAACTGGTAATTGATGCTTTCCCCTAAAAAAGTACGCTCTGACTGGATATTGGCAGTTACAGAAATTTGAGAGAACCCAAAATTAGGCACTAGGGCAATCAATAGGAAAATTATTAATGGACGCAACATAAAACCCAAGAAAAGTTGTTTTAAATCCAATATAGAGCAAGAGCAAAAGGCCTGCAAGCCTAAGGATGAGAGACAATGTAAAAAAATAAGAACATTGTTAGAAAAAAGTCTTGCCAAGAAAAAAAAAGCTCGCTACTCTTTTCTGATAAGTTATTCAAGATTTCTTGAACAACTTTATTTGTGTTGGGCCGTGGCCAAGTGGTAAGGCAACGGGTTTTGGTCTCGTCATCCTAGGTTCGATCCCTAGCGGCCCAGCCACAAATTGTTACCAGATTGCGGGAGTAGCTCAGCTGGTAGAGCATCAGCCTTCCAAGCTGAGGGTCGCGAGTTCGAACCTCGTCTCCCGCTCCAATCCTAGTAAGCCTTTACAGGATTCTTCAACAAGAGCATCAGCTCTTTAGGCTGAGGGTCGTCTCCCTTTTCCAACTAAGTTCCAACCTCCCCTATTTCTATAATTACTTCCTGATTAAAACTATGATGGTAAGTTAAGGACTCCACAAAAACGGAATAAGCTCAAAAAATGAAAAATTCATTATGTATGCCTATACCAAGAGTCGTCAGATAAATACTTTTCTGTAAATTCAGACCATGTTTGTAATGGATTTTCTGTTACTTCGGTATTTGGTATTGGCTGATGTTTAATCAATTCCTTTGAATCACAGAAATTCTCTAAAACATCCAACCAATTTTCAAGTCCAGACTTTAATGAGGTTTGATCGTACGCCATAGCTCTTGCTCGGCAAAAGATATCAATGTTCATCCAATAAGCATCAATCCAATGCTCAACTCTGTCATGCTTGTTGTTCTGAATTTTGGTAATTGCTTTTGTTAAAAGCTCAATAAAAAGGTCTTCAGTTTCTATGTGAAGGCAAAGTGAATAAATCAATTCCTCGTTTCCAGTGTAAGCCCAGTGAAGAACAGTCTCGTTATTTAGTATTTTTTCAAAAATTTGTTTGATTAGTTCAGGTACCAGTTGTATTTGTTTTTTTGAAGCATTTTTAACGACATCATTGAGTGCATCAAAAACGTAATGGTTCTCATTAACATCGACATCTAGTAGGTACTCGATTTGTTGTTTTATTGGTTTAACTTTTATT
>JASJGK010000141.1:0-11348 GCA_033791585.1 SAR324 cluster bacterium
TGCAGCATTCATTTCTTGGTCACTAAGTTTGCCTTTAAACCCGCGCATCGGTGAATCCTGAGCCATTGAGCCAAATTTTACGATCTCCCAAAGCATCTCTGGCGGGTGGTGCCAAGCGTGGGCAGTTCCATTTAATGCAGGTGCCCAGTAACCACCTCCAATCTTTGCCCCGCCTTTAATGAATTGGCTGTTTTCCCCTACCGCTCCCTTGCCGTGGCAGGAGGCGCAATTTTGAGAAAAGACTTGAGCCCCAAATCTTATTTGGGCAGCTTTGCCCGTTTGTGGGTGGGCTTCTTGCTTTTTCTGTTGGTATAAAACTAAGCTTGTAGCGCCAAAGATTAAAGCTACTGCAAAGATAAGTACTAATTTATTTTTCATGGGTTATTTTTGGTTTTGTAATAGGTCCAGGCTGGTTTGCGCCCAGTCATTAATCGTTTGTTTGTCGGCATCCGTTAGCTTTGCGCCCCAGTTCATTGATAAAAACCGAAGGGGAGGCATATCACCTTCACTGTTGGTCTCAATTAGAGCCTCTAAATCTTCTTTAGGCTTACCGTGGCCACCAAAGGGGAAATCTTGGCTAAAGTCTAGGTGTTCTTTTGCTTTAGTTATGTCCCGTTTTATCAGTTTCGAAAGGAGGGGCAATGAGCCATACCAAGGCAGTTCTTTGCCCGAGCCATGGCAGTCAAAGCACTTCTTTTCAAAAATGGGCTTAACTTCGTTTTGATAGGCCTCATTGATCTTATCTAGGCTTGCTTTGGAGTAGATAACTATTACTTGCGTCTGCTTTGAGGTTTGCGCTTCACTGTGCTTTTCTCCTGAATGAGCAAAAAGCTGTATAGGAGCAAGTAAAGTTAAGAGTAAAATCCAAAGGGCTGTAAATTTCATGCGTATCCTCAATTTAAGTTATTGAACTTGTTCTGAAAGTTAGAGGTTCACTAAAAACTTTTTTTGCACAAAAGGCAATCAATACTCCAACTTTGTGTTGGAATATTGAACCTTTGTATTAGGCTAAAGAATTGCTTTCTTTAGTAGACTATTTCGCTTGCTTCCTTTTCAGCCATAGCTTCCTTTTTAGTTAAAGGCTTTTTTTCTGTGACTTGGAAAGGTATAACTATTTCGCCTGAGTTAGAAAAAGTTAAAGTAACTTGGATAGTATTACCAGCGTTGACCCTCTGAGTAGGGTTCACTAATAAAAGGTGATACCCCTTAGCAGTTAGCTCTAAACTACTCTTTGCGGGAATAGTTATCACATCGCTTTCAACCATTTTTAAGCTACCTGCTTGGTAGGCAAACTTATGGATTTCGATAGGGTAGGCTGCTCCTGCTGTGGCCTTTAGGAGCTGATCAGCAGTGTTCCCACTGTTAGAAATTACTAGGGTCCCCATACTTGTTGCAGAGCCAGCAGGCATAGGGAGAAAATGAGCAGATTCAACCTTTATGTTTGAGTCTTTAGTCGCGACGAGGCTACTGCAGCCGCCAAGGAATGCTAAAATTGCGGCAATAGCAAGAGCTTTAAATTTGAGGTTTGTAATAATTTTCATGATAATCCTATATTTTTTTAAGTTAATAAAATTAGACCAAATGGTATAATTTGAACGAACCACTCCCAAAAAAGGAGTCTAACTAAAAAATATAAGGGCTAACAGATGAGGCAAACCTTTTTATCCACTAAACTATTTGGTGGTGAAAGGTGTTCTCTAAATGAAAAGAATGAAAGCTTGGAAGGGATCAATAAGAATACAAAGCTCAATACAAAAACTATAGGCAATAGAACTGAGTTAAGTTTCCAAATGATTTCGTTTGGGTTTGATCCTGTAGTTAAAATGGAAACACAGCATTCATCGGCGTTGGTAGAGTGATCTTTTTGCCCATGATGCCCTGATGACTCAGCCCCTGTATTAGGGAGATTGTGCATTTGTGACTGCATTGAGTCGAAAAGGATGGGTGGATTGTTCTTATGTAAATTTTTGTGACTGGCGCTGCAAATCGATCCATACAGAAATAGGCTTAAGACCACCCAACTTACTACAGAAAATGTATGATTCATTTTAAACATGATTTACTCCTAAATTAATTGTCGTATACTTGATCAAGAAAGTCTAGTTAAATAAAAATCCTATTTTCGAGTTAGGGGCATAGAGCCTGCCTAAAGGAAAGTCTAAGCTTTCAGAGTGAATTCAAAAATTTTGATCGTCCTCATTATTCCCAATGTTTTTGAACATTTTTCTGCAAACGCCCTTTCCCCACTTTAAGAAAAAGACAAGAACGACTCAAAATTGTGACTAAGATTGGGTATTTCTTTTCGAAAAAAACAAACAGGACTAATATTTTACAAATTCTGCCCTCTTAGGATAGAATCTTTACAGGCAGGGCTATTACCCGCCTATTCCACTGTTGCACAGAGGTAATGCCTGTGAAAGGCCATAGTATTTTTTATTTTGTAATCTCCTGCTTTTTCTTTGCAGCCATGTCGGCCTTGAGTAAAGCTTTGTCTTCAGAGCTTCATCCCACAGCTCTGGTATTATTACGCAATGCTGGCGCCCTTATTTTAACCCTTCCAGCCCTGATCAAGCACCGCCCTGAAATTGGGAACTTGGTCTTTTCAAAATTGATTTGGCAGCGCGCTTTGCTAAGCCAAATTGCTGTGACTTGCTGGTTTATGGGGCTTTCTCTGGTTGATTTATCCCCTGCCATGGCAATGAGTTTCTTAACGCCCCTTTTCACCACTTTTGCAGCGGTGGTTTTTTTGGGTGAGATCATTGACAAGCGAGTTTGGGTTGGGCTTTTCATTGGCTTTTTTGGGGTTCTTATTATCTTAAACCCCTTCCAAGCGGCCGTATCTTTAACTGGCTATGCTTGGGTTTTTGGTGCTGTGCTTTGTTGGTCGCTTGCCCATGTAGTGATTAAAAAGCTTTCCACTTCAGTTACACCTTTAGTGATATTGTTTTTTATGATGTCAATGATGACTCTTTTTTCCCTTCCACTGGGAATTTTAAACTGGAAAACGCCTCTAAGTGGGCAATATCTTCAGATTGCCCTGCTCGCTCTATCGGCTTTTTTCTGGCAATGGTATCTGGTGAAAGCCATGATGCACAATCAACTGAGCGCCCTACAACCCTTTGACTTTTCTAAGCTGATTTTTGCTAGCGTGATCGGTTACTTTGTATTTAATGAGCTATTATCTTTCCAGTTATTTGCAGGGTCTTTTTTGATTTTAGTGAGTGCCTTTTACATTGCTTGGCAAGGGAAAACCAAAAACTGTGAAGGCGGTGGTAAGTGCTAGGCAGCGTGGGTAGGCAAAAATATCAGGGGCGAAACCAGCCAGAGATTTCAGCGGGAAGGCAAAAAAAAAGCAGCCAGAGCTGCTTTTTCTTGAAATATAGAACTTAACTTAAGCCGTTGCAGGTGTTTCAGCTGTGGCTTTTTCAGCGGCAGCTTTTTTTGCATCAGCATCAGATTTTAGTTGTTCTGCTGTTTTAATGTGGAAGCCATCAAGGGCAGCTTTCACATAATCAGGTCGATTTTCAAAACCAGCCTTCACTTCGCCAATGATCTTTTGTAAGATCTTCACTTCTTCAGGGTCTAGCTCATCTTTTTTATCCATGCAGTTCAAAAAGAATTGGAAATAGGTGGAAAAAAGAGGCTTATCTGTAAAGTACAGACCAATTAAAAATAACATCCTTGCAGCCTTATAAACCAAGGTCTTGTCGCCGCGACTGTTAAAACATTGTTCTGCTAATGTTTGGGCTTGCTTTAATAGCTCATCGGCTTTTACATGCTGTTTTGCAGACATTAAAATCTCTGCCATGGTCACCTTTGCAGCCACAATTTTCCAAAGATGATTTGGGTCTTCGGTCATTTTAAAAAGCATTAGTTCCGCTTCAATAGCCGTTTTATACTGGTTTAGCACAGTTGCAGGGTGCCTTACGCAGGTGTCTATTTCAGCCAACCTTTCACCAAACTTTGCCTGCCGCTCACTTAAACCTGCCATCCATGCTTTAGGGAATGCCCCTTTAGAAAGAATCGGGGGAATTTTATCGGTCGCCATTTTTAAAAAATTGCCCTTATCATTTGAGGTGTAAAGGCACTGGGGGCAAGTCATGATGCTGACATGGTTATAGTCGATATAATCAAAACCCGTATTGGCTTCCCGAAAGGTGGGGATCCCAAAAATGTTTCGAGTCGGCTTTTGGCTTTTTGGTTTTAGTTGGAAGTAAGAAACTTGAGCTTCCTTTTGGCAAACCACACAGGTGATTTTTCTTTGGGCTAAAGAGCCATTTCCAGAAGAGGGGCCAGCGGCTTTCGGTTTTTCATCGGCGTTCTGTAGACGGCCAACATTATTTAAAAGTTTGATCTTGGCATTTTTCCAAGTAACGCCTCGGTTACACCATTCCACCAATTTGTTAAAATGCGCATTGGCAAAGCCACAGGAGGTAGAAATTGTTTGCAGGTGGTTGAGTTCGGTATAACTAATGGCCTCATCGGCAGAAATAAGCAGGATCACCTCAATAAAAATCAAGGTTAAAATTTCAGTGGTCATCCCAGCAGGCGGGTTAGGTACATTGGGGCACATGCGATTTTTCACATAGGCCATCATTTCCATCTGTTCGGCCTTATGTTCTAAAAAGCTGATGGCCATTTTTAAAAAGCTCATCTCCATTGAGTCAACTTCGCCATCGAGCAAAATAGTGGAAACTAAAACCTTAGAATACCATTTTTTCTGTTCGCTATTTAACTTTTTCAAGGGAACTTGGGTGAAGCCTTCGCCGCCTTGGGTCAAATAAAGTTGGGCTTCTTTCCACTCTAGGCCTTCGCCGAGCCAATCAAAAAGTTCTTTTTGGTAGCTTTTTGTGAACTTAAATATGTCTGCTACCTTTTCTAAAAAGGCCTTTTCTCCGTCATCATAGTCGATATCGCTGATGATGATCAAAATCAATTCCATAAACATGGCAGCCAAAAGCTGATTGGGAATGTTTGGTGGAGGGGTAAGGGGCGGCATGGTTTTCTTTTCAATAGAAAGCATGAGGCTGGCCTTATCTTGTGGGGCAGCGATGATCTGTAAAATTTGTTTTAAAAAGTCAATTTCAGAAAGGTTGATCTCACCGTCTGCAAGGATTGCCGATAATACCAAGTTGGCATACCAAAGCTTTTGATCTTCTTTCAGTGAATTTACAGGTACGGTCATAACTTAATTCTTTTTTTCTGCTATCATCAAGCCATCGCCAAGGCTTAAAAAACTTGTGTTAAAGCCTGGATGTTGAGACATCAATTGATTAAATTCCCTCATTTTTACTATCCCCTTTTGATTTTTGTTAATCGGGTGGGGAGCAGAACCTAAGACTAATTGGTTGAAAAAAATATTATCAGCTACAAAAAGTCCAAATGATTCAAGTTGTTCATAACATTTTTCGATCATTCCTGCATATCCTTTTTTGGTGGAATCCTGAAAAATAACGTCAAATTTTTCGGTTGTCTGGTCAAAAAACTCTAATCCATCAGCATGAACTAGGGTCACTCGGTCAAGCAGGCCTGATTTTTTCAAGTACTTTTCGCTGATGGCTATGCGGTCGATATTAAAATCAATGGCAGTAACATGGGCGTTTGAGTTTGCCTTTAAAAACCAGTGGGTGGAATAGCTGATGCCACAGCCGATTTCGAGTATGTTGGCAGGTTTTCTCAAAGAGGTAATCAGTTTTAAAAAGAGGCCAATCTCGTCGCTCACGATGGGTACAAAGGTCTCGATGCCGTAAGCTTTGATCTCTTTCATCACAGGGTCTAACTCAGGCTGCATTGGCTCTAAATACTTTACAGCTATATCAAAAAGTTCACTGCTCACTGAAAGACCTTTGCAAAAAGTTGAGCTATCTTAGAAGGGTTGGTATAGTCGACCAGTAAACTATTATTGACCATTGCCAGATTACGAATGTTGTTTAGATTATCCACCAAATCGGCGTGAGGGTTTTCCGTGGCGTAAGGTGTGATCAGGATAATATGGCTGTCTGGGCTCAAGGCTTTAATTTGCTTTAGACTTTCTTTAATGTTGGCCAAATAGTTTTGTTTGTCTTCGGCAGCCAAAATGATAAAGGTTGGTTTTTTATTCATCTCAGTTACTTCCATAACAACCTTATCCAAAGGCACTTCTCTAATAGGGACAGATTTCCCAAAGAAGTTTGCACAGGGATCATTAAAACCTCTCTGGATATCCGTACCATTCATGCTACCGTCACTCACCAAAGTAACCTCGTCCACTCGGTCTTTGCCGCCCTTAAATTTATTCATGGCATCCAGTTTATTGGTCATGCTTTTTTGGGTGGCTTTGCTGATGGTAGAGCCTGCATCGCGAATATTTTTAACCAACATCAAACCAGCCATTTCCTTGTTGATTTCAAGCAGGGTTTCAGAGAGGTCTGCACTTAGGTTTTTCACTTCCTTCTGGGCCGTTTCTACCGTTAAAGTCTGGCCGCCTTCTAGAGCCTTGCCAATGGTTTCTTTGGCCTTGGCAAATTTTTCATCAATCTCGGAGAATTTTTCGTGAAGGCTTTCCCCCTCAGATTCCATTAGCTTTAAGGTACCTTGGTTTTTCCTGATGATACCAGCCATGTACTTGGTTGTTTCCCGTGCTTTTTTAGCTTCTGTATCTCGTGATTTTGTAGCTGCTGCCATGCGTTTTAAAAGGTCGCCTTCCTTTTCCAAAAAACCTTTGAGTGTGTTGCTTTCTTTTGCATACTTATTTATCTGTAGGCGGATTTTTTGTTTTTGCGACTCGTTTTGTTTTAGGGCCTGATAAAATTCCTCATCGGCAAAGGGGGCTGTGTCATCGGGGTCTACAATATCAGAAAAGTCTACTCCTGCCACATCTGTCCCTAAAAAAAGTAGGTCTGGGTCGGCTGGGATGGCATCACTGCCAGTAATGGCAAAAAGTCTCTCGTTTAAATGGTCAATCTTTAAGCAGGTCACAATGAAGCGCTGTAATATATTATCATTAGTACAGAAAACAATATTTTGCTTAGAAAGCTTAGCGATTTCATCGTCGGTAAAATCAAAGATTACCCTCTTGGCTGCGCCAACCTCTGTCGAGATTTGTTTAAAAGAACCAAACAGCTTACTCATGGAAGAGCCAGAAGTTTTTAACTGGCCGGTAATGGTGGGGTGGATGACCTTGGAAAATTGTTTAGACAAGTTTCTTTGGGTTATAGCAACCTTCTTTTTATGCTGGGAGGCTATGTCCAATTGCTTTTGGTATTGGTCAAAAACCCTCAATTTGCTTTGGAGGTGTTTTAGCTTTTCCGTCGTTTGAGCTGATATTTTTTTTAAGGCTTCATTGATCTCGGTACTGCGTTTTTTAATAGCAGGGAACTTTTTCTTGGCTTCCACCAATTCCACTTTCAAAAGCTCGATATTGTGGTCCACTAGGTCTAAAATCTTCTCCTTGGCCTCTTTACGCTCGTCTAGTTTTTCAAGCATCCGCTTATCTAGCTTATTGTGCATGGCGTGAGTGGTTATCTCTAACATGATGATCATTGTGTCAGAAAGATAGTTGCCCACAGGGTCGTGCTTACCTGATTCTTTAATTTTTTCAGCCGTTTGCTTGATTTTCTCTTCAATCTGGCCCTGCATTTTTTCAAATTTATCAATATCAACGCTACCCTTGCTCAGTAGCTTCACCAAACTGGTGTCGATAATATCATCAATTTTAGTGAATTGCGCATCTAGAAGGGACTCATGGTGCATCAGATCTTTAACATCATCTGTTAAACAGACCACAGAATCAATGGAGCTAGAGAGGTCTTCAATCAAAAGACTCAGCTTATCCAAAATCTTTTTTCCAGCGTCAGTGGTGAAAAAATGAGTCAGATTCTCCATGCGGCGAATCTTGAAATCTGGATTAGAGGCGACCCGAGTCATTAAGCCTGTTTTTGATTCGGCCTTGTTGAATTGCTTTAAATAGAGCAGTAGCAAGCCTGCAAGGTCTAAAAACTCACCCTCTTTGGCCAAATCGGCAAGGTAGTCTACATCCTTCACTAAAGCGACTAAGGTCTTGTCTCCAGCACCTAAAATGATATCACTTTTATCACGTGGCGTTAGTTGCTTGATGATCTCTGCTGTTCTTTGCCCACCAGCAGAATGCCAGAGGCTTTTACGAACTTCAGGGCTAAAGAAGTTAAAAAACTTTTTGCTCTGCAAGCTAATGAACTTACCTATCATGGGGCCTGATTCGCTTTCGGCAAAAATGCGGTCCATGGTTGCGTGGTCCATCTTTTGACTTTTTAACGACTCGGCAAAGAGGCTGATCTTCATGGGAATATCAACTTTCGAGAGCTTTTTAAACTGGCTGGACTCGTAATTTTGGTCTACTTCAAAGGTAATCTCAGGGTATTTCTTTTGGAACATGGGGGTGTTGGTCAACATCAAGCTGGCTAAGACCTCGTGACTGTATTCTTTTAAAAAGGCATTTTTTTCGGTGTCTTCAAGAGCATTCCAACCATCTAGTGAAAGTTTCTCATTTTCATAAAGTTCTAAAATAATACTTTCTCTGAGTTCTGCCCGCACACGAGACAAAAATGCATCTAACGAGGTTTCTTGCAGGCCCTTAAGTAAGCGTTCTATGATCTTACCATTCATCAAATCAAAAAGTTTGGCCTTTTTGGTTTCTTCTAGGTCTATGACCATACTACCAAAGGTTTTGGCTTCTTTGACCAAAAACTGGGGGAGCAGTGATTTACCTAAGACACCAACTAAAAACAAGTCTCGATCATCATTGTCTAACAGCTTGGCAACCTCTTCCAGGCCTTTGGTTTCTAAGGTATCAACAATACCCTTAGAAAGGCCTTCTTCCAAAAATTTGAAGACTTGTTCCTTATTTGAGAAGTCAAAGATTTGCTCCATCTCGTCAAACTTCAATCTAGAGGCTACAACCCTGCGGATAGTAGGTTCTAGCATGACCACTACTTTTTTACGTTTCACAAAACGTAGTTTTTCCTCCTCTTCAACCTTCTTTATTTCATCTTCTTTTTCCGTCTCAAGGAGGATGACCTTGTTTATGGAATCGGCAAGAGTTTGGTCTTGGATGGAAAAGCTATCATTTTCCCCTTGGAGGTTGACCACACCATCGAACCAAATATCACCGATCCCGAGCCTGTTAATGTTGGCGGGGTCGATCTGGCCATCCGTGGGAAAACCTTTGATTTTAGGCAATTGAGCTAGGTCAATGATCTGTATTATTTCGCCGACTTCAGTCCGTTCGATGCCTGTAAAAAGTTCAACGTAAACCTTAAAACCATAGTGATGAAATTCACGGATTTTTCTATTGAGGTCCCCTACAAAGATCACCTTTTTCATACGAAAGGAGTTGGCCTTTTGTCGTTTTAACAGATTTTGGTAGGCTGTAAAGCGAATGGTCGGATCAATTTGTAAGCTTGAAGGGGTATCGTCGGTAACCATAGCATTTTTTGCTGACTTGCTAGAGCCGCCCCCATCGGTGCGGGTAACATCAAAGCCTGTAAAAAGTACTTCATAGCGAGGGTTCGCCACAACCACATTAGAAAGGGGTCTATTTTCCTGGTTGTTTATAAATTGAAGGACGACGTTTTTTGTGGTATCTTGCTGATTTGATGTAGCAAGATGGTCTGTCAGGTCTTGACGAATGACCGCCTGTTTCTCCTGACTTAAGTCAGTATTGATGGCTGTGATACGAATTTCTTCAACTTGGGGCATGGTCTGCTTGGTATTATTAGAGGTCTTTCATTTTTTCCAAATTCGCCTAAAAAAGCTACTCAAAAATAGGATTAAATATGAATTAAAAACCATTTTCTCCTTTTGCTATCCTCAGAGGTATAGTAGGTATTCATTTAGAAAGATAAGATAAAGGAGTCAGATGTCAAATAAATATGCAATTGTTACAGAAACGAGACAAGGCGAAGCCTTCCGTGTGGGCTTGGGCCTCATTTTGCTCGATGATGAAGTGGAAATTTTTGTTGTGAATCACCCCCTGAGTACAGGCGATATGGCCAAAAGCCAGTATGCTAATATAAAAGAGATGGAAATCCCCTTGCACTTTGTAGGTAGCGACGGGGATTTGAGCCTGGAAGAGTTAAGCAATAGGCTTACTGAGTTCACTCAAGTCATCCCCTTTTATTAAATCTTAGGTCCAAATTATTATCCAACAGATAGACTATGAAACTACTATATATTATTAGCGGAACCCAAACAGAGGGTGCCCAAGGTTTGATGCAGGCGCAAAGTGCAAACCACGAGGTGAGCAGCATTAACCTAGATGAAAACCAAAATTACGCAGAAATTTTAGATGCCATAAAGGCCGCTGACCAGGTGATTTCAATGTCTGAATCAGGCGTTGCAAATTTAGAGGGGGAGCAATGAAATTAGGAATCTTTGTTTTAAACCCTAACCAGCTATCAGCTATTTTAGGCTTAACCACAGCGGCTTTAGAGGCCGGTGATTCTGTGAGATTTTTTATTAATGATCACGGGACAAAGTTACTGGCAGAACCCAGCTTTACAGCTCTTGCAGACAGAGTTGCCATGTCTTTTTGTGAGTATTCGGCAAAAAAATTGGGAGTGGATTTGAGTAATCTACCAAAGGCAATCAAGAAGGGAACCCAGCTGAACAATGCTATCATGTACCAATCTTGTGAAAAGGTGATTGTTCTTTAATCTAGTTTTTTTTGGCAAAAGCTAGGGGCTATTAAAAAGCGCCCCTAGCTTTAAGCCATCTTAAAAATACTCTAGCTAAAACCCGCTAAACCCAGCGTTACTTGTGGCAGGTTCCGCCTTGGTAGGCCAAAAATCAGTACCCTGATTTTCTACCGCTTCCACCATATGTGGCTCAAGGGCAGGGGTCTCGTTGGGCTGTGTTCCTCCATTTACACCAAGATGCTTAGAACGAGTCGAATCCACATGAGATGCAACCTCCTCAATCAAATCGGCTAACATCTGCGCTTGGGCAGAAAGCTCTTCTGCCGCACTGGCCGCCTGTTCGGAGCTACTAGCATTTTCTTGGGTAACACCTTCAATGTCAATAATGGTACGGCTTACTTCTGAAACAGCTAAAGCCTGTTCATTAGAAGCTTCCCTGATGCCTGAAATTTCTTCAGTTAAGGCTTCAATCTTTTGCGCTTGGGTTTTGGCTGCCATTACAGCTTCTTCCATCATGATCGCCACTTTGGAGGATTGTTGATTGATCTCGTGAAGAACTTTTTCCCCTTGCTGGGCCTTTTTATGTCCCTCATTGGCACTTTTTACATTTTCCTTAATCAAGGATGAAATTTCTTTGGCCGCTGTTTTAGAGTTAATTGCGAGCTTTGAAACCTCATCTGCTACCACAGCAAAACC
>JASJGK010000142.1:0-9166 GCA_033791585.1 SAR324 cluster bacterium
TAACTTGGTATTGTACTGGTTCCAAAGTTCTGGTTTTTGCAGTTTAGGGTCCCACTGGCCAAAGGCATCACGAACAGAAAAAATTCGTTCCTTGGCTCTCGATTTTTCCTCATCTCTTCGTGCACCGCCAAAGGCAGCTTGGAAACCATGTTTTTTAATGGCCTTTAATAGGGCGCCTGTTTTTAGTTGCCCGCAACATTGGTCCATCCCAGTGGTAAGAGGGTGGGGAGAGGCTTGGGTCTCATCTGCCCCTTCAACAATCAACTTCATGCCCAATTCTTTTGCCATCTTATCCCTAAAAGTATACATCTCTGGGAATTTATAACTGGTATCAATATGCATTAAAGGAAACGGCGGCGGGGCAGGATAAAAGGCTTTAGTTATCAACCTAAGCATTACAGAGGAATCTTTTCCCACAGAGTACAAAATGACTGATTTTTCAAAGGAAGCAGCAACTTCTCGAATGATGAAAATTGATTCTTGCTCTAATTCTTTTAAATGAGAAATTCCTGCATTATTCATAAGTGTATTTACTTAAATGATTTAATATAACTTTCTAGTAATTTAGCAGCTTCAATTTTTGAAAATCAAGGATTAAGTAGCATTATTTCATAAAAAGCTGATTTATCAGGTTTTATGGTTAAATGCGCGGGCTAAATATTGTTCTTTTTGGCATCCTAGTTTTTTTAACCCTGAGCCTGCAAGATCATTGATAAGCTCTGGGAGAACTACTCTGTGATTGCACGGGGGATTACTTTTTTATCAAAGCTTCTACTAGAGGCTGATCATGACAAAGCTTAAGGATATAAAAGAGAGGATGCTCTTAACACTGTTCAAGTAACTCTGCATAAAGATCCTTCGCCCTTTTCCTTAAGCTTGGGTCTACATCTACATCAATAGAACGGCTTACTAATTTTAACTCGTCACTTGCAAGTCTACTTTCGTCGATACCTGCTAAATTAGCCAGTTCATCCCAGATTTTAGGCTTGGTGCAAAGCTTTTCATAACAAACTAATTTTGCTGTTTTTGGTCTGTTTTTGAGCACCCACCCATAGGTTTCAGTCCAGATTTGTAGCCAGTAATCTAACGAGTCTAAAGGAAATAAATTGGGTTTTGAGCTTTCAAACTGGAAGGGACGATGGTCTAAGCCAAATTCATGGTGGCTCAACCATTTCATATAGGACAAAGAAAAAGAGTCTTCTTTGTGGATCTTAAGAAACCTAAGATGCTGATTTAATAAAGAGTAGGCTTGATTCAAGGGGTCCCTAAAAGGGATGACAATCAAGGCATTTGGAAAAGCCCTTCCTATTGCGCCCAAACGCATGATATTATTGTTATTTTTCGAAAGGTACAAGTCTTCTTGCTCGGTTCCTGATGCTATAATAGCAGCAACATAGCGTACAAATTTTTGGATTGTGTCTTTTGTTGGGTTGTAAGGGCTGAGGTGATCCTTAAAAAGATAAGAACTCCCTGAAAAAACTCTCCAAAAGACTTCATCTAAACTTTCAGGGCTATCTACATTTACAACAATATTATCCCCGTGAGCCCGAACAGCATCAACGCGTTCCTTTTGGGAAATGGAAGATAGTTTTCGCCAAAGATTAGGTGCCAAAATAAATGGCATATCATTGTACTCTAAAGAGCGATATTGACCAGTTGAATGAAATTGCTTCATTAAAACGGTTGTTCCTGCCCGAGCAAGGCCAGATACAAAGACATGTTTTTGCTTCGCCGTAGCTTCAGGGTCTATTTTAATAGAATTTTGATCTAGGTCAAAGCTTAATTCAGCAACGGGACCAATTTGCAGGGCCAGGTAATGAAGAAGTTTATCTAAGAGCCCATAGTTTGATTTAAACAAAAAATTTCCTGACAAAAAAGTATAGGCTAGAAGCAAAGGTAGAAAAGGCGAGGCCCTCCCAAGAGGAAAGAAAGTCATCAATTGGGCTATTAATAACCAAAGAAAGGTAAATTGTCGCCCCAACAATTGCACCAATCAAGCCTAGTAGTAGGATTAGCTTCAAGGTCGCAACAAAAATCACCTTGGCATAAACCAGAATAACTTTTTCTTTCCAGTGGTCTGAAATTCGTTTGGAAGTGATTACCTTTTGTGATTTGATCGTAGCAGTTTGAACGTCAGCAGCAACCTTGCCAATGGGCATACGGGTAAAGGTTTCCACTAAAAGGATACAAAGAACGGTCGTGATTAAATAATTTAGGTACAGAGTAACCCGCTTATAACAAAAGGTTATTTATCATTCGATTCAGATTCATCAACTTCTGGTTTCTGACCCTTAAGTCTTTTGATTAAACGCTTAAAGGGGTACCAGAAAATGGCGAAAATCGCTAAGAATACTGATGAGATGATGCCAAAAACTACGGCAATGGTTCCCGTTCCGACGCCTGGGCCGATATAAGCCTGAGCAGAAAGAGGGATCATTAAAAAAAGGATAAATAGTAGAGTTTGTTTTTTACACATTATTTTTACTAGTTTAGTTTTTTGAACAGTTTGATTCTTTTAAGGCAGGTAAAATGGGTTCCACCTCTTCCTTAGTAAGGTATCTGCTCCAGGAAAACATGGCAAGGTATTCAGCGCTAATCTTAGATACATATTGCCACTCTACAGTATTTTTAGAAAGCATCATGAGTCGACCGCTCGCGGTTTCTTCAATAAAAACATTTCCACCTTTAAGAATTCTTGAACGGCCTTGCCCACAGGTTTTAACCTGCAATTTCTCCATCATGTTTTTATAAGGTGTTGCTACCTGATCTGTCTTAAAATCATAGATATAGACATTGCTATGGCCGTCTAAATAATGACAGTCATTTTTTAATTGTCCGCTTATTGAGTCATTTCCAAAGACAGAAATTTCATGATCGCTAATTACACTAACGTCATGTTGTTGAACCCATGGGCCAGTTTTTAACCAAATAATTTTTTCATTGCTGGGTCTATACAGCATGATCATGTTTTTATGCCTAAAACTCATAAAAAGATCCCCCTTCTTCCAGTATTTTGAGTCAGATAAAACAACTTGAATATCATTTACATGGATGGGGTCTTTGGAAAAAGAGGCAAGGGCTAACCCTCGATATCCATTATCTATTAAAATTTTTGTTACAGAAACCTTAGATAGGCTCTTGCCATCAGCTGATATATGAGCAATGGCATCATCGCGGAATTCTTGAAACTCAGGATAACTTTGAGGTTTTATTACGGTTGGCACCCAGAAGCTGCCATCAGAGCCCATGTCTACACTATGATGAAAGTGGCCTTGTGCTGTCCATTTTACTTTAGAGCAGCCGTCAATTTTAAATAATATTGGACCCTGTTGACCATGAAATACTAATGAACCATCTTTTAGTAAAACCGGATTTTGGATTCTAAAATTTTGCGCCTTATAGTTAACTTCAGGCTTAAAGGCATTCTCTTTTGCTTTAAGTTCATCAATATCAGGTTGCCATTGATAGATGGTTTTTTGATCTGCAACCCGAATGAGTTGAACTTTAGTATGGTTCATTTTTGCATCAAAAACTGACGACAGGATGTAACCTGTATCTCTTGAAACCCCTTCTGGTAGGGATTTTTTGACCTTGAAGCCATCGAGTTCTGGATATTTATTTTTAATGATCTGGAGGCTGGTAACCACATTTCCATCAATAACTTGTAATTCTTTAGTGAATATTTGTTTTACTAAACTAGGGAAACTTGCAACATGCAATGCTAATTGACCAAATTTCCCAAGGCTTTTGCCTCCCTGAACAGAGTGTAGAACAGAGGCCCCAAAGAAAACTAGTACAAGAATTCCAAAAATGATAAGGAGTAGAAACCATCTAAAGGAAATTTTTCGATCTAAAAACATAATTATTAGCCATGCAGCAAGTTGATAATTTTAAAAGAAAATACTCTATTTCAATCTATCTGGTCAATGAAATTGCCCCGTACAATAGACACCTTTGAGGTTTCCCTAGTTTGGTAGAGTTCTTGTTTAAGAATAATGCTCAAACAAGAGGACTCAACATGAACAAAAGAATTGAAAGAAGAAGTTATAGTTTAGAATTTAAATTAGAGGCTGTTCGGTTAACCAATCAATCTAATCATCCAAAACCACAAATCGCTAAAGAATTAGGGATTTCACGTGCTGTACTTTATAGCTGATGCAGGTCTTATGATGATCTAGGTGAAGAAGCATTTCCAAAACAGTCGGGTTTAACCGAGGAACAACAAGAGATTAAATGCCTTCGCCTTGAAGTCAAACAGCTTAAGGAGGATCGTGAGATCTTAAAAAAAAGCAGCGGCGTACTTCGCAAAGGAGGTAAAGTGAGGTTCGCCTTCATCCATATCAATCAACAATATTTTAGTGTTGCTAAACTTTGGAGGTGGCTCAATGTTTCCGAAGGAGTCTATTACAAACGGCTCAAAGACCCATTAGGAATTAGAGGACGTAAAGACCAAGAATTAAAGCCAAAGATTTGGTGCATCTTTATGGATTCAAGGCGAATTTATGGCTCACCGAGGGTCACAGCTCAACAAAAACGAGAAGGGTTCTCTGTCGGTAAAGATCGAGTAGCACATGAGAGAGATGGGGCTTCGATCCATAATCAAACGTAAATATAAAGCTACCACCAATAGCAAGCATAATCACCCCGTTGCCAAAAATCACTTGAATCGTACGTTTCGCCCTAAAAAAGAAAACTTAGTTTGGGCTGGAGACATTACTTATTATCTCAACTAATAAGGGCTGTCTTTATTTAGCCGTGATATTAGATCTTTATTCTCGTCGGGTTGTTGGTTGGTCGATGTCAAAAAGGATGACAACCAGCCTAGTGCAAAATGCTTTGAACTCCGCGATTGAGGGTAGGCAACCTGATATGGGCGTTTTATTTCACTCAGATCGTGGTGTTCAATATGCGCCTGAAAATTACCAAAAAAACCTAGCTGATCAAGGTATTAAATACTCAAAGAGTAGGAAAGGAAACTGTTGCGACAATGTTGTAGCTGAGAGTTTTTTCAACTCCCTAAAACAAGAATGGCTTCATCATCGAAAATTTAAAACTAGAAGTGATGCTCGGCAAAGAATTGTTGAATATATTGAAGGATTTTACAACAGTCATAGATTACATTCTACTTTTTTTAGGGGAGGGGGAATCAACAGTTGAATATGAAACTATAATGGCACGTTAAAGCAACCCACAGAAACGGCTTACTCTCAGTCTAAAAAAGGCCGTTAACTCAAATCCCTGTCTCTAGGGATTTAAAGTACATCGGTAAGGGACGCAATATAGCCTTGACTGATAAAAAGATACTACATACAATTATTTATCTTTATATATCAACAAGGCAGGTTAATTGAACCGAGTAAAACTTTCTAGGCGATCAAAACGTGTAATTTTCCGAATGATTGACTTAGTAATCATCGGATTCAGTATTTTTTTCTCTTTCAGCCTACGTTTTGACATCTTTACTGCCTGGTCTTACGCACAGCCTTTTCAAACACAAATTCTTCTCTTTTTCCCCATTAAAATTTTGATTTTCTGGGGCATGAGTTTATATCGCTCCGTCTTACGTTTCACAGGGATAGAATTTGCGGCTACGGTATTTGCAGCAGTACTAACAAGTAACCTTGCGCTCTTTGTATTCTTCTACCTGCTGAAGTTCCCGCCCTTTCCACGGTCCATTTGGATCTTGGATGCGATGATCTGCTTCCTATTGATCTTATTCTCTCGTTTTTTTCTCAGGTGGTTTGTTTACATTTTTTTGCCGAATAAGAAGCTTTTCACCAGAGAGAACATTTTAATTTACGGCGCTGGTAATGTCGGCTGCCAATTTGCGCAAGCTTTAGCTGCAGACCCAAAATTTAAATTGATTGGGTTCATTGATGATAACCCTCAATTAGACAAACAAGTACTTTTAGGGGTCAAGGTTTATGATAGACTCGCCCTAGGCCAGCTGGTTGAAAAATATAGGATCGACAGTATTCTATTGGCCATACCTTCCGCGACTAACAAGCAAACTAGGATGTTGGTTGAATATATAGGCCAGTTTAAAGTTAAGATCAAAACGGTTCCTGGTTTAGACGATATTTTGTCAGGCAAGGTGACAACAAGTGATATCCATCAAATTGATATTGCTGACTTACTCGGGCGGGAAGAGGTTGCCCCTCACCAAGCTTTACTACTAAAAAATGTTGCTGGTGCCACAGTCTTAATCACGGGGGCAGGTGGTTCGATCGGGTCTGAGTTATGCCGACAAATTGCCCTTTTAAAACCCAAAAAATTAGTTCTTTTAGAACAATCGGAGTTTTCCCTCTACCAAATCCAAATAGAAATTTCCGAACGATTTCCCAAGCTACCTTTAGTGGAGGCAATGGGGGATATGGGTGACCAAGAATTTGTTGCTGAAAAAATTCGAGACCACCAAGTAGACACAATTTTCCACGCAGCGGCCTATAAACATGTTCCTTTAGTAGAAACAAACCCAAAAAGCGGCATTAAGAATAACGTCCTTGGCTCCTTAGCTTGCATCTTAGCTGCAAAGCAAGAAAGGGTTAAAAACTTTGTTCTAATTTCAACTGACAAAGCCGTTCGCCCAACAAACATTATGGGCGCAACAAAACGTATCACCGAGCTGATCGTTCAGGCCATAGCAGCATTGCCCGACAACGAGACTAATTTTATCGCTGTGCGTTTTGGCAATGTACTGGGAAGTTCAGGTAGCGTTGTTCCAAGGTTTAGAAAACAAATCGCTGAAGGCAAAAATATCACCGTGACACATCCTGATATTACTCGGTATTTTATGTCCATTTCAGAAGCGGCGAGATTAGTGATCCAAGCCAGTGCGTTAGGGACAGGTGGCGAAATTTTCTTGCTGGACATGGGTGAACCCATCAAAATTTATGACCTTGCCCAAGAGATGATCTTTCTGAGTGGTCTTACCCTAGGTGAAGACATTGATATTGATATTTGTGGCCTGAGGCCCGGTGAAAAACTACATGAAGAACTGCTGATTGACCCTAAACAGAGTAAGGAAACAGAACACCCTAAGATCTTCTACGGTAAGGAGCCCTTTTACCCATGGAGTGAACTCCAAAGCCTACTGGAAGAACTCAAAGAAACCCTGCCAAAAGGGGATGAGGCAATCAAAGTCATACTGAAGAAGATTGTGCCTGAATATAATTATTCTTCCAAATAATAGGCTGTTAAAAAGCATGTCTCATAGAAAAATCTCCATCATTACTGTTGTATATAATGATGTGAAAATGATTGAAAATACAATTCAAAGCGTTGTAAATCTCAGCTATCCCGAGATCGAATACCTTGTGATTGATGGCGGCTCCAATGATGGCACTCAGGCTGTGATTAACAAATTCCAGAATCAAATTGATTTGATTGTCAGCGAAGCAGACAAGGGAATTTACGATGCAATGAACAAGGGGGTATTAAAGGCTACTGGGGATTACCTCTGTTTTATGAATTCCGGAGATTCTTTTGCTGGGGTCAATGTTTTAGACAAGATTTTTGAGGGGACTGAAGATGCGGCGATCATCTACTGCAACAACCTCATAACCTACGAAGCCGGGTTCACTCGGCAGCATAATGCAGATAATCTTAGTAACATATGGAAGGGGAGCATCTGCTCTCACCAAGCTATGTTGATCAAAAGAGCTTATCAGAGGGAACATCTATATGCTTTAAATGCTGGTCTGTGCAGCGATTTCCATTTTTTCTACCATGCATATAAAAGCTCTGAAAAACTTTATTATAAAGATATTAACCTTGCTATTACCTCAGCTGGCGGTGTTTCCGACCAAAATCGCGTACAGGTAACAAAGGAATTTAGAGCTGTTATTAAAGATGCAGGGGATTTAACAGTGATGAGGAGTCTCTATTATTTTTTCAAAATAGCCTCGCATCAAATAAAGGGGGTAATTAGAGCCCTGCTTCCCCAAGTTGTAGTGGATTTTCTTGTCCAAACTAAGCATGAGACTAATAGGCTGTAGGGGCCAAAATAGTTTTGTTCTCTTCGTTGCTGTTCCCCTAGATTGATAGACACCTTAAGTTCAATTAACTTATGAACAGGAGGTGTTCAAATGAAGAAGACTAAAAAGAGACAAAGCTTTACCAAGGAGTTTAAGGTTGAAGCAGTTCGATTGGCGATAAGTTCCGATAGCCTAAAACTCAAGTTGTAGGAGAGCTGGGGATTTCAGATGTAGCTCTGTATAAGTGGTGTAAAGCTTATCAAACGGATCACATCCAAGCTTTCTAAGAAACAGGGCCTACGACTGAGCAGCAAAAGATTCGCAACCTTCAAGTGGCATTGGAAAGAGTTACAGAAGAACGAGATATACTAAAAAAGGCCGTGGCGTTCTTTGCAAGGACCCGCCCGGTTAGGGCTATGAGTTCGCCTTTATACATTCACAGCGACATCGATTTGATCTTTCAAGGCTCTGCAAGTTGTTGAAGGTTTCACGCAGTGGTTACTATCGTTGGCTCAAGGACCCAACAGGTCAAAAGAGGACGGCAAGATCAGATATTGAAGACTGAAGTTCTAAGGGTATTTACCAAGCATAAAAGAATTTATGGCTCTCCAAGGCTTTCTGCAAAATTAAAGAAGGTAGGAATCTTTGCTGGAGAAAATCGAGTCACAAGGCTGATGCGTGAAATGGGACTCCGCTCCATTATTCAGCGGAAATACAAAGCTACAACCAATAGTAAGCATAATAAACCCGTTGCAACGAATCGTTTAAATCGAAAGTTCAGGCCTTCAAGGTTAAACCAAGCTTGGGCTGGAGACATCACCTACATTCAAACTAAGCAAGGTAGGCTGTACCTTGCTATCGTTATGGACCTGTATTCTCGACATTGGCTGGGCATGTCCGATAGAATCAATACAAACCTGGTAATGAGGGCTCTAGAGTCCGCTTTAGCTCAAAGAACCCAATACAGAGGAATGCTGTTCCATTCGGATCGTGGAGTTCAATATGCTTCTGAGAACTATCAAGCCCTTTTAACTCAAAAGGTCATTGTAAATTCAATGAGCAGAAAAGGTAACTGTTGGGATAATGCAGTTGTTGAAAGCTTTTTACATTCTCTAAGCAAGAGTGGTTACATCACAGAAATTTTATAACAAGGGAGGAGGCGAGGACTTGTATTTTTGAATATATTGAAG
>JASJGK010000143.1:0-7029 GCA_033791585.1 SAR324 cluster bacterium
GCCCTCACCTGATTTGATTCAGGCGGAAGCCCATTTCTGCATTCCTTCCCTTTTTTTCTGGATTACTATGTCTGGAAAGATCTTACAGGGAGACTTGCGCTATTCTTAACTACTTTTATCAAGGATATCCATGCAACGGATTCAATTACCTTATTTTGCCTTATGGGCCTGTGTGTTACTATTTATGTTTTCCTTACCTGCCTTGGCTGAAGAGACTACCGAGCAACGGTTAGCAAAGCTAGAGCAACAAATCACCAACTTAAAAAGAGAGCAAACCACAAGGCCTGCCTCAGGTGCAAATGCCTTTAACCCCGCTTTAAGCGTTGTTTTGCAGGGCGCAGTAAAAAGTTACCAACTGGACCCAACTGAATTTACATTAAGTGGAATGCCTTTAGGCGGTGAAGCAGCTTTAGGCGCTGCGGGCCTTTCGATGACAGAAACAGAGGTAACCGCCTCTGCCAATATCGATGATTGGTTTTTTGGGCAAGCAACCATCGGCTTTCATGTAGAAGATAACCAAACGGTTGTGGACGTGGAAGAAGCTTTTTTTGACAGCCTCGCCCTTCCTGCTGGCTTAGGTGTCAGGGGTGGACGTTTTTATTCTGCTATTGGACATATGAACCAACAACACACCCATGCCTGGGATTTTACCGATGCTCCCCTTGCATACTTAGCCTTTTTAGGAAAGCAATACAAAGATGATGGCTTGCGACTGACCTGGACAGCACCAACAGATTTGTATCTTGAAATAGGCGGGGAAGCTTTGAGGGGCGGGAGTTACCCTGCAGGTGGTCTGGATTCGCAAGATGCAGGGTCAGTACGAAACGCATTTGCAAAGGTTGGCGGGGATTTTACAGCTACCAACAGTTGGTTGCTAGGCCTATCCCAGTTGCAAACCAACACCTTAAATAGATCGGCTGGAGGCGGCCACTCTCATGGCGGAGAGGTATCAACAGCGCCAACCTTTGATGGGGCTTCAAAGCTAACTTCAATTTTAGCAATCTGGAAATGGCAGTCCAGCACAGGTCAAATGCTGACGGTTCAGGCTGAAAACTTCAATAGAGCCGAGGATGGCGTCGTCAACTTTACCGAAGATTCTGAGCAGGCTCAACTTGATTACCAAGGAAGCCAGCAGGGCTATTACCTGCAAACAATTATGCAGTTTAGCCGCCAATGGCGAATGGGCTTCCGTGGGGAATCACTGAGTGCCAGCAATAATTTGAGCTTAAGTGATGGAGATGTAGATTCAAACGGCAGTAGCTTTTCCGCTGAAGAAGTAATTTCAGAATCTGGTTTCGAGAGCATTGGAAAAAGCCTGACTAAAAACAGCATGATGGTCGACTATTCACGCAGTGAGTTTAGTC
This sequence comes from SAR324 cluster bacterium, assembly GCA_033791585.1. GTDB lineage: Bacteria > SAR324 > SAR324 > XYD2-FULL-50-16 > XYD2-FULL-50-16 > JASJGK01. Next base: position 1,365 of record JASJGK010000143.1, read on the forward strand.
GCTTCCGTTTGCAATATGCTTTGGACCAAACCCAAGAAACCCAAGACCAACAAATTCAACTTCAGTATATCATGACCTTTGGTGCCCACGGCGCCCATAGCTATTAAGGAACCCATTGAAAAAGCTATTTACTCTATTATTCCTTTTTACTCTGTGGGCTACAGCCCTAACCGAAAATGCATTGGCAAGGGTTTCTATCTTTGCCTGTGAACCTGAATGGGCTGCCTTGGCTAAAGAAATTGGCGGAGATCAAGTTAAAGTATTTTCCGCAACTACAGGCCAGCAAGACCCTCATCATGTGCAAGCAAGGCCTTCACTCATTGCCAAGCTTAGGCAGGCGGATTTATTGATTTGTACGGGAGCGGAGCTGGAAGCAGGCTGGTTACCTCTATTGCTTCGTCGGTCTAGAAATACAAAGGTACAACCAGGGCAGCAGGGTTATTTCCTAGCCTCTAAGGCTGTGGTCTTGTTAGAAAAACCAGTCTTGTTGGATCGCTCTCAAGGGGATGTCCATGCCGAGGGGAACCCCCACCTGCATCTTGACCCTCATAATATTAGTCTTGTTTCAAAGGATTTAGCTAGTCGTTTGGCTTTAATAGACCCAGCTTCAGGGCCTGAATACCAGCAAAGATACCAAGATTTCACCCAGCGTTGGGCGCTAGCAACAACCAAGTGGGAGGCCCAATTGGCCCCTTGGAAGGGCAAAAAGATAATTGTTCATCACCAAGAATGGGTATACTTGACGCACTGGTTAGGCATTCAAAGAGTCGGGGCCTTAGAGCCGAAACCTGGTGTGCCTGCTAGCAGTAACCATTTGAGCAAGCTAAAATTAATTGCGGAAGTACAAAAACCAATAGCGATTATTAACTCCCCTATCAATAATCCTCGCCCTGCCCAGTGGCTTTCTAAGCAGAGCAATATCCCTGTCATTGAGCTTCCATACACCGTTGGCGGAGTAGAGGAAGTTGAAGATCTTTTTTCTCTATTTCAAGTGACCGCAAATAGGTTACAGGCAGGATTGAAATGATGAATTTACTGGATTTGACAATTTTAGGCCCTGCTATGATTGCAGGGATTATCGTTGCCGTGACCCATGTTCCCCTAGGGCGACAAGTATTAGTCAGGGGCATTATTTTTCTAGATCTTGCTGTGGCTCAAATAGCGGGTCTGGGTGCAACGGCTGCAAGTGTATTTTTTCATGAACCCTCGATGTTAATAGTACAGGTTTCTACTTTCACAGGGGCCTTAGTAGGTAGTTTCCTACTCTATCAGATGGAACAGAGGTGGGCCGAGATACAGGAGGCACTCATTGGCTCTATCTTTGTTATCGCAGCCTCTTTAAACATTCTACTCCTTGCCCATGACCCCCACGGAGGGGAGCAATTGCAATCTTTATTGGCAGGGCAAATTCTTTGGGTGGGCTCTGAGCAATTAGCCATTGCAGGGCTGATGTCACTTGTAGTTTTGCTAATTTGGAACTTTGCCCGAAAGAAGATTGGCGGAGTGCTATTTTATCTCGCATTTTCCTTGGCCGTAACAACCTCAGTGCAATTGGTAGGGGTCTATTTGGTTTTTGCAAGTTTGATTTTACCTGCTCTTGCTAGTCGCCATACTTCTCTAGTTTGGGGTTTTGCTGTTGCCTTGAGTGGGTATGGCGTGGGCTTAGTCGGCTCCGCGTTGTTTGATACGCCAGCAGGCCCGATGATTGTCCTTTCAATTGCCTTCTGTAGTTTTATCCCCTTTTTATTATCTGGCAACAAACTCCTGGCAGTAAAAAAGCCAGAAGGCACAGGGAATTGACCCAAGAAAGGTTTACGCCAAGAGCAAATGGAGGTCTTTGGTCGTCAGCGTAAACCACTTAGATTTTTTTTTGTCATGGTTTACAACCTAAAAAAATAGTTCTGAGGATATTTCCTTGGCTTTTTACCGACATTGGAAAAAATTCCCCTCATACTCTAGCCATAGGGAATAGAATATTAAGAAATTTAGATTTTTTAATATGTAGGGAAAACCACCTGAAATAGATTATTTTCTCTTTTTCTATTGCCCAGTAGGCCCCAAATCATTTACAGTTTTAAGAAAATTAATTTAAGTTTTCAAGAGGATTGAGCATGAATAGGCGAGTAACAGCCGATAGAGTGACACCGGGGAGAATAACAGCTAAATTGGACTTTTTGCAAAGCGCAACAGGTGTGATATTAGGGACTTTTATCTGGTTTCATCTCTTTTTCGACTCTGGTATTATCATCGGGAAAGAAGCCATGTATAAAGTGGCAAAAGCATTGGAAGGTAGTTTTTTAGACCCAGAAGGCCATGGATACCCTATATTGGTCTCTATTGCAGCAGCTTCTATCTTTGTGGTTTTTGTTGCTCACGCAGGCTTAGCTTTGCGGAAATTCCCTGCCAACTGGCACCAGTTCAATATATTCCATCGCCACTCCGTTGAATTAAATCATGAAGATACACGGGCATGGTCAGTTCAGGTTATGACAGGATTTACCCTGTTTTTCTTAGGGTCTATGCACCTTTTATATATGATGTTTTTTCCCGGCGGTATCGGGCCTCATCTAAGTGCCGAAAGAATCTACAGCAATGGCATGTGGCTCTTTTATCTTGTTCTTCTCTTTGCAGTCGTTCTTCACGCTGGCATCGGACTTTATAAAGTCTGTGTTAAGTGGGGACTTTTTATGGGCAAAGACCCAAGAGTAGGCCGAGTTAGATTAAAGGCTTTTTTCCGTATTTTAACAGGAATCTTTTTAGTACTCGGTGTTGTAAGTATTGTGATCTACGGTAAAATTGGTCATGAAAACCGCGACCAAAAGGGCGTTCGCTACGTTCCACTTCATTTGCAGCATGTTCAGTCAGAAGCGATACACGAGGCTCAGGCGAGCACAGAGGATGAAACAAAAATGGAAACACACATGAATAAAGGGGCTCATTAATGAAAGCGATTTATACAGACTCTCTTGTAATTGGTGGTGGCCTTGCTGGCCTTCGTGTGGCAATTGCTTGTAAAGAGCGTGGTCAAGATACCATAGTTTTAAGTTTAGTTCCTGCAAAAAGAAGCCACTCAGCTGCCGCCCAAGGGGGGATGCAAGCAAGCCTCGCCAACGGATTTAAGGGATTAGGTGACAATGAAGATGTGCATTTTGAAGATACGGTAAAAGGCTCCGATTGGGGTTGTGACCAGAAGGTGGCACGCATGTTTGTAAATACTGCACCAAAAGCCATCCGCCAACTTGCAACTTGGGGCGTGCCTTGGTCTAGAATCACAGCCGGTGACAGAAAAATTGTAGTTAACGCCGAGCACGTGACCATCCAAGAATCAGAAGATGCCCACGGCCTAATTAACGCCCGTGACTTTGGTGGTACTAAAAAATGGCGAACCTGCTACACCTCTGATGGTGCAGGTCACACTATGCTTTTTGCCATGGACAACCGAGCCATCCAAAATGGCATTGAAGTTCACGATAGAAAAGAAGCCATTTCCCTAATCCATGAAGGTGACAGATGCCAGGGGGCTGTGGTTAGAGACTTAATCACAGGCGAACTCACAGCTTACATTGCTAAGTCCACCACCATCGCAACGGGCGGATACGGAAGATTATATTCCTCTTCCACCAATGCTGTGATTTGTGAGGGCCAAGGCGCAGCCTTAGCTTTAGACACAGGCAAAACGCCTCTGGGGAATATGGAAGCCGTGCAGTTTCACCCAACTGCCATTGTTCCTGTAGGAATTTTAATGACAGAAGGTTGTCGTGGTGATGGCGGCTTACTTAGAGACGTTGATGGTTACCGCTTCATGCCCGATTACGAGCCTGATAAAAAAGAGCTTGCCAGTCGAGACGTGGTCAGCCGCCGCATGACAGAGCACATGAGAAAGGGCAAAGGCGTATCTAGCCCCTATGGCGATCACCTTTGGTTAGACATCACTATCTTAGGCCGTGAACACATTGAAAAAAACTTACGTGAAGTAAAAGAAATATGTGAATACTTTTTAGGTTTAGACCCTGCTGTAGATTGGATACCCGTAAGGCCAACCCAACATTATTCCATGGGTGGAGTCCGTACCAACGAAAAAGGGATGACCCCAGGCCTTAAGGGCCTATTTTCTGTTGGCGAGGCCGCCTGTTGGGACCTTCATGGTTTTAACAGATTAGGTGGCAACTCTGTTGCTGAAACGGTGGTTGCAGGCATGATCGTCGGGGAATATGTTGCCGACTTTAATGACGAGCACGAGATTGATATCTCTACAGAAGTTATTAATAGGTTTATCAAAAAAGAAGAAGACTTGATTAACTACCTTTTAAGTCACCAAGGAGAAAACGCCTTTCATCTGAAAAAAGAGATGCAAGAGGTGATGATGGAACATGTGGGCATCTTCCGCACTGGCCCCGTTTTAGATGAAGGGGTAATCAAGTTACAAGCCCTTTTGGAACGCAGTAGAAATGTTGGAGTAAAAACCCAGTCAAAAGCTGCTAACCCAGAGCTGGCTGAAGCGTTAAAGATTGAAAAATTAATCAAACTGGCTTTGTGTGTTACCTATGGTGCTGCTCGCAGAACCGAATCCAGGGGCGCCCACGCTAGAGAAGACTTCCCCGAGCGTAACGACCCAGAATGGTTAAACAGAACATTAGCCTCCTGGCCTAAGCCAGAAGACAACCTGCCTACCATTACCTATGAAGATCTAGATATTTTCTCAATGGAAATGGCACCAGGTTTTAGAGGCTATGGAAAAGACAATATTGTTCACCACAAGGATACTGCTAAAAGATTAGAAGAAATCGCTAAGGTGGATGAAACCAACCCTGACCGTTTTGCAAGGCAAGAGGCTTTAATGGCCATCGAGCTACCAGAACGATATTTAGGGAAAAATGAACGATTTTTAAAAGGGTTTTTGTAATGGATCACACAACTGGAAGAACTTTAATATTTGAAATTTTTCGCTTTGACCCCAGTGACGATAAATCTGTACCTCACATGCAGACTTACAAGCTGGATGAAACCCCGGGAATGAGTATTTTTATTGCTCTAAATGACATCCGTGAAAAACAAGACCCAAGTCTTAATTTTGATTTTGTTTGCCGCGCTGGCATCTGTGGCTCTTGCGGCATGGTGATCAACGGTGTCCCTGATTTGGCTTGCCGAACCCAGACCAAAAACTTTGAGTCGGGTAAGATTACTCTAATGCCTATGCCCGTTTTTGAAATGATTGGTGATTTATCTGTGAACACAGGTAAAGCCATGCGTGAGATGGCAGAATTGCTTGAAACATGGGTACATGACAAACGCCAAGATGATGCAGATTTACACCGCATTGAAGAAAAAATGGACCCTGATTTGGCCGATAAAATCTACGAGCTAGAACGCTGTGTAGAGTGTGGTGTTTGCCTAGCAGGCTGTGGGACAAAGCGCATGAGAGAAGACTTTTTAGGGGCCGCAGGCCTGATGAAAGTTGCTCGCTATTTGCTTGACCCTAGAGACCACAGAACAGAAGAAGACTTTTACGATGTGGTTGCCACAGAAGATGGTGTGTTTGGTTGTATGACTTTGCTTGGTTGCGAGGATTTATGCCCTAAAGACCTACCTCACCAAGAGCAGATTTCTTACTTACGTAGAAAGATGCTGACTATCAGTTAATCCTTTTATTTGGAATAACTTACAG
>JASJGK010000144.1:0-5203 GCA_033791585.1 SAR324 cluster bacterium
CCTCGCAGTAGGGCTACAGTTTACTACAACTGATTTTGGCTCTTATCTCTATAAAGAATTTCATGCCATTTTAAAATTTCACAGTTGGTATTATTATACTTTTCTAATATTTATCTTTAGTTTTTTGCGTAAGAAAAGGTCTTTTGAGGGCTACCTCCAGTTGATTTGCATTGGTTTGATCTATTGGTACGTTACCTTTACTATGGGGGCGGCAACAGGGAATTATATTATGTATACAACCCATATTTTAACGCCCTTTTTGACTTTTATGCTCTATTCAACGAAAGAAAAATTAGACCGCATCATTATTGGCGTTACAACAATTGCATTGATCTCTTGGGCATGGCAGATTTTCCCTCCCCGCACCTTTGGGATGTTAGAACAGAAAGTTGTTATCAAAAATAACCACACCATTGAAAAGGTGAAGGAAGTTCTGCAAGAGTACCAAGGGAAAAAATTACTCGTTTCAATGTTATTTTCACACATAGCTTATGATTACTCCTACGATTTTGTTGATTCGGGTCACAGACGAAATATATCTGCATGGAATCATACAAAAAATGCACTTGAAAAACACCCAATATTTCAATATTTTAAATGGCATGAGTTAGATATCAAGGAAACTTATTTTCTTGCTCGCCAACCTGACAATGATTATGTTCTATGTGCCTTGCACTGCAGAACTTTAAATAAGAACTTTGTTGATTCAGAGCGAGAGATAGGTACAATTCAGACGGCAAGAAATCGTCCAATGGATGTCCGTCTTTTTGTTAGAAAATCAATTCAAAAGGTAGAGTGATTTTTTCAATAAACTTAGAATAAAATTTTATGTCTTAACAATTGACTCAAAAAGCTCCAAGAGAAAATTAAGGAATTTGTGGCAATTGGCTTAATCCCAACAACCGCTTGATTTTTCTAAAATCTTGATATAAAAAACAAGTAATTATGTTAAGATTAAGCTTGCGAATTGATTCAAAACAAAAAAAGACCTAACCTTCGAGCTTATTTGAGGTTTCTTTTTAAAGACTTAACAAATTGCCCTTTACCTTCTTAAAACACAACAAATTCTCCTATGAAGAACTCTTTAATTAGTATTATTTTACCAACGTTAAATGAAGCAGGGAATATCGAAGAAATGATTTCCTCGGTTTCAGACCAGTTTCAAGGAGATGATCAATTTGAGATTCTAGTGGTTGACGATGGCTCTACTGATGGGACAATTGAAATTGTGGATGCTATTCAAGAGAAAAGTCCAAATGTCAGGTTGATTGTTCGTACCAGTGATTTTGGTCTCATCAATTCAATTAATGATGGGATTACCCAATCTAAAGGGGGAATTTGTATTTGGATGGACGCAGATCTTTCTATGGACCCAGTGTTAATTACCTCAATGATCCAAGAAATCCACCAAGGTTCTGATTTGGTTCTTGGTTCTCGCTATATGCCAGGCGGACGAATGAAGGCCGGCGATCCCTCAAAAGGGAAAGGACAATTACCAAAAATCCTCTATGACTTATCTAAGTCCAATGATTCTGCCATTTCTGCCATGATTTCTATTTTTGGAAATAAGATTTTAAAGGTGATTTTAGGCTCTTCTATCCATGATTATAGCAGTGGTTTTTATGCCACAAAAAAAGAATTTATCATTGATAATTTACCCCACGGAACCTTTGTTGATTACTGTATCTCTTTACCATACCACGCTATTTTAGATGGGTTTAAGGTCACCGAAGTGCCTATGGTTTTAAAGGCTAGAGAGTCAGGGGAGTCAAAAACATCAGGCTCGTTTTACTCTATCCTTTCAATCTCACTGAGATGTGTTCTTTTAGGGATTTCCTTACGATTAAAACATGGCAAGATGTAGTTAAATTAATGAGGATTTAAGTCCAAAGGGCTTGCATCTTCCAAGGACCTTTGATAACAATACAAGAATAACCAATGGGAAATTAGATGACTATAAAATGCAGACTTTGCCACAGTGATGATTTATTCGGATTTTTGGATCTTGGATATCACCCCCCATCAGATCAATTTTTAAAACCAGAGCAGCTTGATGAACCAGTCACCTATTACCCTTTAAGGTTAGTCCGTTGTAATGAGTGCTCTTTTGTGCAGCTTGATCATGTTGTAGATCCAAAGATTTTATATCAAAATGATTACCCCTATATGTCTTCTACAACAGAAGCAGGAAGAAAGCATTTTGATGAATTTTCAGGTAAAATTGTTGAAAAATTCGACCTGCAAAGTGATGATTTAGTCATTGATGTGGGCAGTAATGTAGGTGTTTTACTTGGAGGTTTTAAAAATCGTGGGATCAAAGTCTTAGGCATTGACCCAGCTCCAAATATTGTAAAAATTGCCGAACAAAACGGGATACGGACCATTGTGGACTTTTTTGGCCACCAATGTGGTGACCATGTTGTAGAAAAATTTGGCAAGGCAAAAATCATTACAGCAAGTAATGTATTTGCTCATATTGATGATCTTCATTCTGTAATGGAAGATGTGAAGACGGTTTTAGAAGATGACGGAGTTTTTATTATAGAAGCGCCTTATTTGCAGCATCTAATTGATAACCTTGAGTATGATACTATTTATCATGAACATTTATCCTACCTTTCACTAAGCCCTTTAAAGCCATTTTTTGAAAAATTGGGTTATGAAATTTTTGATATCGACCTGATCACCATTCACGGTGGTTCACTTCGAGTTTATATTGCTAAAAAAGGACAGCATAAGATCCAACCAATCGTAGGAGAGTTGCTTCAAAAGGAAACTGACAGCAAAATCCACGAAACAGCTACGTTACAAAAATTTGCTCAAGATGTCGCAAAAAATAGAGAAACGCTATTGTCTCTGATTCGGGATTTAAAAAAACAGGGCAAAAAAATTGCTGCTGTTAGTGCTCCTGCAAAAGGAATGACCCTCTTAAACTATTGTGGTTTAAGTAGAGAAGATCTACTTTTTGCAACGGAAAAATGTGAGTTAAAAGTAGGTAGATTCACCCCAGGTGGAAATCTATTAGTGAAGACCGACCGAGCCTTAATTGATTCTGACATTGACTATGCAATCTTACTTTCTTGGAATTTCAAAGATGAAATTATCAAAAACCTCAGTTTCTATAGTGAAAATGGCGGCAAGTTTATAATCCCCATTCCTACACCAACCATCGTTTAAAAAGAAATTTAATGAAATTTACTAGATTAAAAAACAACTTCGAAGATGATCGAGGTATTATCAGAGATATTCTAACGCAAGTTAAATTTGATGCAGCCACAATTATCACTTCAGCAAAGGGTGCCACTAGGGCCAATCACTTTCATAAAGATACCATTCAGTGGACATATATCTTAAAGGGCAAGGTGCAATATCTTTATCAAAAAGAGGGTGAGGATACAAAAGAAGTACTCTTAGAAGAGGGTGATGTTGTGCGCTCTGATGTGAAAGAAGCCCATGCCTTAACTGCCTTAGAGGATTCTAGCCTATTGATCTTAACACGTGGCCCAAGAAATGGTGAAGAATATGAATCAGATACCTTTCGTTTAGACACTCCTTTATCATTATCAAAGTAACACAATGATCCCTGTTTCAGACCCTATTTTTGGTCAAGAGGAAGAAGATAACCTTGTCGATTGTATTCGGACCAAGTGGGTTTCTTCCGAAGGTAAATACGTAAAACAATTTGAAAAACTCTGCGCTGAGTACTCTGGTGTTTCTGATGGGATTGCTGTCACATCGGGCACAACGGCACTTCAGTTAGCCGTAAAAGGGTTAGATTTAAAAGAAGGCTCTGAAATCATTGTACCTTCTTTTACGATTATCTCTTGTTTGCTCGCCATCATTGAAGCTGGTTTAATACCTGTACTTGTTGACTGCGATCCCGAAACTTGGTGCATGGATACGGGGCAAATTGAAGGCAAGATTACGGACAAAACTTCGGCAATCATGGTAGTTCATATGTATGGGCATCCCGTTGATATGGACCCGGTTGATGAGCTAGCAAAAAAATATAGTCTAAAAACGATTGAAGATGCCGCAGAGGCACACGGAGCAGAATATAAAGGCCGCAAATGTGGTGCTTTAGCCGATGTTTCGATATTGAGTTTTTACGCCAATAAGCTAATTACCACTGGTGAAGGCGGAATGGTATTAACGAGTGACCCTAAAATTGCCGACCGAGTACGCTCCTTGAGGAATATGTGCTTTTTACCTGAGAAAAGATTTTTTCATAAAAGCATGGGTTATAACTTTAGAATGTCAAACCTGCAGGCAGCTGTGGGAGTGGGTCAAATCAACAAATTAGATCAATTTGTTGTTAGAAAAAGAGAAATGGCAGCCCTCTATACTGAAGGTTTAAAAGGTCTCCCCATCCAGCTCCCTGTTGAAAAAGAGTGGGCTCATAATAACTACTGGATGTATGGCGTTGTTTTAGATGATAACGTTACCCTTGAAATGGAAGAATGTCGTAGATTGCTGAAGGAAAAAGGCGTAGATACAAGAACCTTCTTTATTGGCATGCACGAGCAACCCGTTTTAAACGAAATGGGCTTCTTTAATGGGGAAAGCTACCCAGTATGCGACAGGATGACAAGGCGTGGATTCTATATCCCTTCTGGTCAAGCCATTACCAACGAACAAATTCAAACTGTAATTGATGCTCTTGTTGAAATTTTAGGTTAAGTTTTTTCGCAAATTTTTGTTTCAGTTCAATTGAAAGCCCTCTTAATTTTTTTAAAATTAGGTAGGCCAAATGCAATAGATATTTTAAATTTACTCAGGTAATTAAAACTCACCTTCTATTATCATCACCCAAAATTAAAGGGTTAACATGAAAATCCTTTTACTCAATCCACCAGATCAAGAAACCATCCCTGAGTTCCCTGATGAAGATGGTAACAGTTACATTGACACCGAAGATTTTGGTTTTTTCCCACCCCTAGGGCTGTTATATGTTCTCAGTTCCATCGAGAAAGCAAGGCCCCAGCATGAGTATTTTTTTAAAGACGCTGTAGCAGAAAGGTATGATTATAAAAAACTAGGGAAATACTTTGAAGAATTACAACCTGATATTGTAGGCATTACCAGCTTTACAATTTCACTAGTTGATATCTTAAAAACTGCCGAGTTAATTCGAGAAACCTGTGGTGAAAATGTCAAAATCGTTCTTGGAGGGCATCATCCTATTGCTTTTCCCTTTGAGGCG
>JASJGK010000145.1:0-53541 GCA_033791585.1 SAR324 cluster bacterium
CTTGCTCATGTTGCTCATTAATTTTCTGTTCATTCAAAGCGCCAACAGAAGCTTCCTTAGGAGTTTCTTGTGTTGGCTGCTCTGCCTTTTTTGTTTTTTTTTGTACCGCTTTCATCTTTTGATTTTATTGTGTTTTTAACAACAATCTAACATTCAACCCCTGTCTCTGCAATAAGAAAAGGTAGTTTAATGATTGATTTTTCTAGGATTTTTTTCCTTTAATGTTGATTCCTTTGAGTGGAAAATATGATATTTAAATTGAGATTGACCAGAACCTCGTGACAAAGTTACAAATAAAGTAAAAATTGAGTACTTATGAAATTATTGAAAATTTTTCTTATTGCCGTAACTACCTTTACGCTCGTTGCCTGTTCAGAGTCTTCCAATCTAACTGTGCCTTCTACGATTGAACACAAGGATTTTTTAAGCAAAGCTAAGGGCGGTGATGCATACTATCAAGGTGTCTGGGGTGGAATTTTACGTCGAGGGGAAGGTCTTAAAAAAGACCAAAAATTAGCCTTTACATGGTTGAAAAGATCAGCAGATAAAAAGAATCCCATCGGGCAATACAACCTTGGATTTATGTTCTTCAAAGGCCAAGGGGTTAAAAAAGATACCGATAAAGGTGAAAGGTTGATTCGAGCGGCAATTCCAAAGTTGGAAGAATTGGCAGCCAGCGGTGATGCCAGAGCCCAAACAAATTTAGGTTTTTTGTTTGAAGAAGGGATAGGCGTTGCACCTGATTTAAAAAAGGCTTTTGAGCAATATACCAAAGCTAGTGAAAATGGGTTTGGCCGTGGTCAAAATAACCTTGGGATTCTCTATAAGTATGCTCGAGGAGTACCAAAAGATTCAAAAAAGGCAGTTGAATTGTTTACCAGCGCTGCAAATCAGGGGTATTCTCGTAGTCAAGTTAATCTGGCACGTTCATATGAAGAAGGTGTCGGGGTCGATCGAGATATGTCTTTGGCAATCCGGTGGTACTTGATTGCTGCTAGACAGCATGATGCTTCAGCCCAAAATCGACTCGGAAAACTTCATGAAATGGGTGAAGGTTTTCCACGGGATTTTAGTGAAGCTATGAACTGGTATCAAAAGGCGACCGAAGAGGAATACGGTCCCGCAATGATCAATTTAGCCTGGTTGTATCAGGCTGGGAAGGGAGTTAAACAAAATCCTAAAAGGGCAGCGCTTTGGTATTTTCAAGCTATCCAAGTAGGGCATACTAAAGGGAAAAAACCTTTGCGTGCATTGTTAGAGTTTTTACAAAACAGTAAAATGTATTTAGACTTAAGTGGTGAAAATTTTAAAAATGCTGATTTAAGTAATTTAAATCTTTCCCATGCCCGACTCAAAGGGGCTAACTTAGAAGGAGCGGATTTATCATGGTCAATCTTACGTGAAACAGACTTACGATATGCAAAGCTTACTGGCGCAAAATTAGATTACAGCGATATGACAAAGGCAATCCTTAATGATGCAAACCTCAATAAGGCAAGCTTAGTTGATACGAGGCTCTTAAAGGCGCAGATGATTAGGGTGAGTTTAATAAAGGCAAAACTGGTTAAGACAGATCTTAGAAATGCAGATTTGAGTGACAGCAATCTTTCAGAAATCGTTTTAAAACTGGTTAAATTGGATGGAGCGAGATTTAGAAATGCTGAGTTTGTTCCTAAATCTATCACTTCAGGGTTGAACAAAAAAATGCTTTGGGAAAATAATAGAAGATGATCATTAAACGAGTGAATCGATTCTTTTTGGTGTATCTCTGTTTCTTATTAGGGATATGTCTAATTGGTAGCCAATTAGGTGCAGATTCCTTTTTTATCAATCCTCATGCTTTGTTTCTGCAACTCTATCAAGAGCTTTCTGGTGGTGTAACGGAACCCAGCTATTACTACCTTTTTAACCAAGATAAGATTTTTCCTCACGGCACATGGGTTGCGCTAATGTTCTTAATATTGGCTCCTGTTTTGCTTACAGTGCTGATCTTAAAAATTCGTGACCGTGTGAAGGGCCGAAGGCATTTTGACATCCAAGTTTGATATTCAGGTATAGGTAACTTGCTTAGAGAGAAATAGATTTGCCAGAAGCCTAATCTAAAACCTGTAGCCAGCAAATGGCTGATAGCAGAACAATTCTTTCTTGGGCCTCACCGACTAGAACAACAATAAAATCGTCTCCTATTTCCAGTAGATTACCCTCTGTTTGACTCTGGTCCATCAATGAGAACCTAATTTTGGCAATGCCTAAAAAAGGTCTTAGCTTTTCTGTAAGTTTTACAGTAAATACCCCAGCTGTTTGGATAATTTTACTCATGCTTGTTAAGCCTTTATAGAAAAATTTTGATTAATTTCTAATTTTAAATGACCGACTTTTTTCAGGTTAGCAGCCATTAATTCTGTAATTTGTGTGGGAAATTCTTCGATGACTAAATGAGGGCCATACATCTTGAAAAAACCTCCCCCTGCCCTGTAGGTGGTCAAAGCAACCTTTAACTTTTGGGAATTTTCAATATTTGCTCCATGGTATTGCAATTTCGTTACTCTTTGACCAAAATCTTTTCTAATATCCAATTCGTAATCGATCCCTTCAAAAAAATCATAGTTATAGCTTCGTGGCCGTGTACCAGTCCATTCGGGATTCGTTTCCAGGTTTTTTATCCCCTGCTTCCCTGCAGGCAAAACGAGAAAAGTTGCAATTTGCTCTAAAGCCGCTTTTAGAATTTCACCATTGATCTCCAACACGCAAATTGCATCATGGAAAAAATACGTAGTGAGGATATCTTGCATAGTTACTGTTTCGGGCAACCCTTCTAATTCATAATCTAAAAAGGAGCTGGCTGCAATATCAGTGTTAGTATGCTCCATCATGAGTTCATTTACCCACTGTATTAGCGGGTGTTTTTTTGTCCAAACCTGTGTCATGGGGTCGGCTACTTGGAAGCTTGGATCAGCGGTCCCAAGGATTTCGCTTAGAATTCCTTGGTTACATTCCATATTGCCACTTAAAAGGTCTGTAATCCATGGATCAGGGGCATGAGTTGACGCGCTGATTATTTTTGGGATGAGGTGTATTTTTGAACCTGTTTGCACCTGTATTTCAGCCCAAAATCGACCATGTGCTGCAGGTTGTAAAGCAATGGCCTTGTCAGGAGACTGAAACAGAAATTTTCTATGTTGGTGGCCTGTAAATAAAATATCAACTTCTGGAAACGTTTCCCAAAGCTCAATACCTTGGTTTTCTAAAATATTAGAGCAAAGTCTTTTTCCAGTGTTAGGGTCTTCTGCAAAACCACCATGGTAACTGATAATCAAAATATCACATTGGTCACGTAAAATAGGAACCCAATGTTTGGCCGATTCTAAGACGTTGCCAAAAACAAGCCCCTTAATGTTTCGTGGTGGTTCCCATTTAGGAACAAATTCTGTGATCAAGCCCAATACGCCAATTTTCACCCCTTGCACTTCTTTAATATGGAATGGCTGAAAAAGGCTGGACTGAGTTTCGATGATATTTGCACTAAGCCAAGGAAGAGAAGAGTGGGCTTTAATATTTTTTAATTGGTCAATCCCAAAATCAAACTCATGGTTTCCTGCCACGAATACATCTACTCCCAAGGCCTGATGTAACAGATTTAAAGGGTGGTTTAAACTTTCCTTCCAATTTGCAGGTTCCTCCCAAAGGTCAACTAGCGGTTGCCCTTGAATAGCGTCTCCGTTGTCAATGAGGAAGTATTCAGTTTTTTTTTTCTTTAGGTTCTTAATGTAACTGCTTAAACGGTCTAACCCCTTGGCTTTTATGCTATGGTCTTGGGGGAGTTTGGATAAAAACCTTCCGTGAGCATCAGTATATTGAAGAATATTAAATTCAGCCATTTAAGTAACCTGAGTCGGGATGTGTTCAATTAAGGCAGGGGAAACCATTTTATCTAGAATTGGTTCATCTTGATCCCAGTGGGCGAGTTCTACCTTAGGTTTAGGAGCACCATGGAAGTCGCTTCCCCCAGAAGTGATTAAACCCAACTCCTTTACGATCTTTTGGTAAACTAGAACTTGTCTTGGGTCATGCGATGAATTGAATACCTCTATCCCATCAAGTCCAAATCTTTGGAGCATTTTTAAATATTCTCTAAGTCGAAATTGATCTAACCTTAAGCTAGAAGGGTGAGCAACAATAGCCATTCCGCCTGCGGCTTTGATGAAGCCAATTGCTTCTTCGGGAGTAAAAATCTCCTTGGTCACAAAACCTGGGGTACCCAGTCCAAGGTAGCTGCGAAAGGCCTCTTCAAAGCTTTTAACGTACCCTTTTTTTAGGAGCAAATTGGCAATGTGAGGTCTGCCTATTCCTTTGGGTGAGTCAGAAAATTCTAGCAATTCTTCAAAATGAATATCAAGGCCAATTGCTTGCAACTTTTCAAATACTTTTTGGTTTCTGTTCTCTCTTGCTTTTTGGTAAAGTTTCAGTTTTCTTTGGAAGTCAGGGTCTTTTTCTGAAATACCTAAGCCTAAAATATGCAGAGTGCCGCCACGATATTTTGCGCTAATTTCTACCCCTGATACTATTTGGAGATCTTGGGCTGCTGCTGCCTTTCTGGCCTCTTCAAGGCCAGCGGTAGTATCGTGATCTGTTAAGGCCAGAATCTTTACCTGAGCTTGGGTGCAACGATGCACTAACTGGCTAGGGCTTAAACTTCCATCACTGGCAGTTGAGTGTGTATGTAGGTCGATTAGCATAAGTATCTGTTTTATATTTGTCTCAGCTTACGAAAATTTAGAGATTCTGCCAAGTCCACAAAACTATTGCTTTCACCTTGGCCTTTTGGCATAGCTTTGTTAGTTTTTGGAGCAGGAAACTAATTAAAAAGGGAAAAATGATTAAACATATAGTAATGTTCAAGCTGAAGATTAAGACAGAAGAAAATTTAAACCTACTAAAAGATAAGCTGGAAGCCTTGAAGGATAAAATCGACCTAGTTCAATACTTAGAAGTGGGTATTGATATTTTAGGTAAGGAGCGGTCAATGGATTTAGTTTTGACAACCCATTTTAAAAGCGTAGAAGACTTAATCCTTTATGCGAATCACGAAGAACACTTAAAAGTATTGGAATGGATAGGGGAAAATACGAGTTTGATAAAGGCCGTAGACTTTGAGGTCTAGGCCTTAAGTTTCAATTATTTGAAAAAAGCCCCTAGCCCCAAACCAAATTGGCTGGTCGTTTTATCATTGGTTGGGTTATCTGCATCAATAGTACTTGTCTGGTTATAAGCAGAGTAGAATCTGATAATGCCAATATAATACGTGTAACCAAAATCTAAACTTGTAAACTTGGTTGGATTATCTGACCCATCGGTAGTGGCCTGTACTGAGTAAGCAAGGGTGGCACCTGAGTTTTTTGTTGTTTTATAATCCCAAAAGAAAATTGAAGTTGTTATGTCTTCAGGGTCTCTGGCTGAGTCCAGATAAACTTGGGTAAAATCGTCGTAATTTACAGAAAATTTCAAATCACCAAAAGGGATTTGCCAACCAATTGCATAGGCTGCGTAGTCTTCCGCACCGTGGACAGAGCCTGTTTCTGTTGCTACCGCTTTTTCGTTGGTTCGCTCAGCAATCATTGTGTAGCTTGCTGTAAATTTTTGGCCCCCTGCACTTCCTTCCCAAAAAAGAGCTTGTGCTTTTTCATCATTGGAAATTTCATTGGCACTGGTATCGCCGCTTACGGCGTGACGACCAATGATGACTCTTGCTCCTACTGACTTGATGCCCAAAGTAAAATAGTCACCATCGCCAATGGTTTCTCCAATTGCTAAAGTATTATCAATATCTTGGAGGTGTTTACCTCCGAGAGTGCTACCACCTGGCTCTTGCCTTCCTAATCTGAAGGATAGTAACTCATTTTCTAGGGTTACATAAAGGTAGCGACCGTTAACTGAGCTATCAGCTGACTGCATGTCAAAGTCAATAGTTCCTGACGTAACCCAGCCTTCAACTTTCGACTTTACAGTATAACCAAGTCTTGCGTCTGTAGTGGTATCAAAATGATTATAACTAACATCACCCTGTGAAAATGTATTTTGAATCACTGTTGAACGAATCCTTCCAAACATGGTTCCTTCTGGAGCCGAAGCTGAATCTTTTTGGCCAATTTGTTCTAATGCATTGGCATTTTCTGTCAACGGTTGTTCTTCCATTGCACTGGGGGCAATGTCTACGGCAAAAATGTCACTGGATATAAGAGTGATTACGCCTAAAATAATGAGTTTTATTTTCATTTTTTTTCTGGGTTAAATGGGTAGAATCATTTGGTTTTTTACAGATATCAAATTTTTTTACTAATTTTTACTAATTTTTACTAATTTTATCGAAAAGTGCAATAAAACAAAGAAAAATGAGTAATATTTCATATTTAAAATGCTACATTTCAATAAAGTCTAAATTTCAAAATCAGGCCATTCTCTCTCATGGGGAATCCTAATTCCTTGAATAAATGCTTGTCTCAAAGCCAGTTGCTTGAGCCAACGGCATAAGCTCGGTTTATCCTTTAGGGTTATCCCGACTTTTAAATGCAGGCGTATCCATGGCCAAAGGGCTATATCTGCAATGGAATAGTCCCCCGTAATAAATTCCCTATCCTTTAGTTGTAAGTCTAGAATCTTATATAGTCTCTCTGTTTCATTAACATAACGTTTAATGGCATAGTCATTTTTTTTTGGAACAGCAAATTTAAAAACATGGGCTTGGCCCTGCATAGGCCCAATTGCGGACATTTGAAACATTAGCCACTGTATACATTCGGCTTTTTGGGATGGTTTCTTGGGCAGTAACATTCCCGTCTTTTCTGCTAAATATAATAAAATAGCTCCACTTTCAAAAAGCTTAAAATCATTGAGATCATGATCAATGATAGCTGGGATTCTACCATTGGGGTTAATTTGTAAAAACCAATCTTCTTTTTGTTGGTTTTCCATTAAATTTATAAAATGTGCTTTATAGTCCAGGCCAATTTCTTCAAGCATGATTGATATTTTGTAACCGTTGGGAGTCGGACTTGAATAAAGATCAATCACCGGGGACTTTGGGCTTGTATCGCAGCAAATAGCTTTTTAACACGATTTTTATTTACCCCCAAGTCTGACCAGCCAATCCTTGAGGCAGATCTGCAGTGAATCAACCCCTCCCTCTCTACAATTAGTAACTCTAAATCATCGGTAAACTGAAAAAAACTGCTTGTAAATTCAATGTGAAAATAATTGTTCGTTTGTTTGACTATTTTATAGTTACTGAAGGTTTTTAAGGCCTTTTCAATTGCGCTGTGAACAAAAGCAAGGTCCCCTTGAATCTTTAAGGCGGGCAAATGCTTTTCAACCGTAGAAACGCAATTTGGTTTATCTGGGCAAGCTTTTAAACTAGTAAGGTCGTAATTGTTTTCTGCCATCAAATCACTTACGAAGGGGTTGAAAAAAAGCCAAATAAAATGTAAAAAAAAGATGCGATTTTTGTTCATAGTTGTTTTTACCACGTTATGTAAAACTTGATCAAGCTAAGTGACAAATGATTGAAAAAAAAAGAATAAATTTCTAGGCAAAAGTAGGGAGAGTAGATAAACTGAGGTTCATAATTTTATTGAGTTTAATCTATGAATTTTTTTAAGTCTTTACAAAATGACGATATTAAAGGCCAGCTCTTTTCTTCTCATCTAGTATTGTCTGCTATTGGGGTTGTTCTTCTAATATTGGCCTTTTTTTCTACTCTTATTATGAGAAATATTGCCATAAAGGTAGTTGAGAGTAGCCAGCCTAAAATGGAGTCAATTGATCATATTGCCAATCAATTAATGGAAGCTGATTTGACCTTGAAAAACTGGGTAAACAAAAAGGACAAAAAGCAAAAGGTGAAAGTTTTATTGATCTGGGAAGGCAAAATTTACCCAAGCTTAGCTAAATTTCAAGAGTTACTTAAAGACGAAGGCCATGTGATTCAAGATCTTTTCAACGAACTTAAAGGCAATATTGTTGAGCTTGAACGTCTCCATGTAAGGGTCGCACATGTTTCGGGTAAACCTGAAAATGAACCTGACCGTGTATTGTTCAATGAAAAAGTAACTAAAATCACCACCCAGACCAAGCAAAATTTTTCTGCTTTTAAAGCTGCAGCTCCAGGAAAATTAAAGAATGATGTAGAACATTATCTAGCTAGTTTTGGAAACAACTTTGCCTTGAGTTTAACTATTTTAGATAGCTACTTGGATCGCCAAACGGTGGATAGAAAAAGCCACTACCTTAAAACCCTGGCCCTTGGGAAAAGTTATTTGGGTAAATTAAAAAGGAAATCTCTTAATTTTAAACAAAGGAAAATACTGACGGAGATTGAAGATGATTTGGAGTCTTTTGTTCTTGCCGCCGATATTGTGACAAAAAAAAGAGAGAATCCTCAATGGAATCTGAGTAACTTTATACTCAATGTTGAAGCTCCTCCTGTACTCTATGAAATTTATGAAATATTAGGTGAATTGGAAGAAATTCAATCTTTAGAATTAAAATCTGATGCTGAAACTACCATTTTTATAGGTTATGCTTCATTAGGCATGACTTTCGTTTTGATTGTTGTGATGATTGTTGCCGCATATATCCTTTCTAAAAGGAATGCAGCAAAGTTAGCCGCGCCTATTCAAGCTTTGACTCAAGCTGCAGGAAGATTTTCAGAAGGGGACTTGAAAGTAGATATTCCTGAAAATACAAAGGGAGAAGTAGGTGAGCTTACAGCTGCCTTCAACCGCATGAGAGACAGCTTATTGGGAAGTTATGGACGTTTGCAGGCTGTTTTTAATACTGTGGTGGAGGGGATAGTTATTCTCGATGAAGATGGGAAGATCTTAAATATCAACCCTTCGGTTGAAGATACTTTTGGCTTTACTATGCAATTTTTAGTGGGAAAACCCTTTCAGGTATTGCTCAGTGAAGACGATGATGCTGCATGGGCCACAGTTTTAGAAAAAAGAGGTGAAAAAAACAGAACACAACTCACAGAAGTTGTGGGTAAGCATTTTAGCGGAAATACCTTCCCCTTATACCTTTCGATTTCTGAGATTATACAAAAGGACCGGACTCTTTACACAGCGGTCTTAAGGGATATTTCCCAAGAAAAAGAAATCCAAGAAGCTCTTATTGGAGCTAAAGAGAAAGCACAAAGTGCAGACCAGTTAAAAAGTGCTTTTTTGGCCAATGTAAGCCACGAAATCCGCACGCCTATGAATTCCATTATTGGTATGACCGGCCTTGCTTTGGGAACGGACCTAAAGCCTAACCAGAAACGTTATATCCAAGCGGCGAATGCTGGTGGAATTGCACTTTTAAAATTGATCAATGACATTTTAGATCTTTCAAAAATGGAAGCTGGTAAATTAACCATCGAGACCATTGATTTTGATCTTGTTCCCTTGGCTGAGGAAGTAACCGAGCAATTTTATGCGGAGGCACAAAAAAAAGACTTGCAAATAGCTTTGGATATTGATCCTAAAATACCTTCTATTTTAGTAGGCGATCCAAATAGAATTCGGCAAGTTTTAATGAACATCTTAGGAAATGCTATTAAGTTTACTGAAGAAGGGGCAGTGAACGTAATTGTAACCCTCGAAAACCAAGTTGATGATAAAAATGTACTGCTTTTTCATATCCAAGATACAGGTATTGGTATTCCGCCTGATCGTGTCGGGTATATTTTTGATTCCTTTGTCCAGTCCGACTCTTCAACAAGCAGAAAATATGGTGGAACAGGGCTAGGAACGACCATTTCGAAAGAACTGGTAGAGCTGATGGGTGGGAAAATATGGCTTGAAAGCGCCCTTGGGGAGGGCACTACTTTCTTTATAAGTTTGACCCTCAAAAGGGGAGCCGCAAATGAATTTGAAAGGCATAGTTCAATATTCGACGCTGGAATCGAAAACGTTTTATTAGTAGAGAGTCATATAGAATCCTCAAGGGCAATTTCAAATGTGTTGTTAAACTGGGGCTGTAATGTTTTATCTGCAAATTCTAAAGAAGAGGCAGAAGAGTGCAGTACAAATCAAAAATTCGATGCGCTAATTGTTGATGCCAGCCTTCCGGAATTCAAAAGCCTAGAGTTAGTTGCCCGTTTGAAAGAAAAAACCGAATTTAAAGACACACCTGTAGTGTTACTTTTTTCGTATCTATCCCCAAATCACTTAAGGGATATGGAAAAGTATTCCATTAAGCACTATCTTTTTAAGCCTGTTAAGCGGGCTGAGTTAAAAAACAAATTGATAGAATTTGCTTTAGAAAAAAAGGGAAATAGCAATATTAAGTCAAACATAACAAAAATACACAAGACTAGGCCTAAAATACTTGTTGTAGAGGATGATTTGGCAACGCAGGAGTTAATTGAATATCGGCTTTCCAACCAAGACTTAACTTTTGTTATTTATGGAACAGGTGAAGAAGCTCTAACCTTTTTAAAGGAAAATACCTGCGACCTAATGCTATTGGATTACAACCTTCCGGATTATAATGGCATGGATTTAGCTAAGAAGATCCAAGAAGGCAATTTTGATGGGGGATTTCCCATTTTCTCCATTACCGCCGCCGATACAAGCGAATTTGCTCAGGAGTCTTTTGATGTTGGGATAGTGGAATTTATAGAAAAACCCTTGGACTTTGATAAACTCTTCCGTCTCTTTGAAAGCTACCTGGACTTTAAAATTATTGATCATCAGTTGGAAAAAAATTCAAATGATAATCTGAAAATCGAGCTGCCTAATTTAATTCCTGGAGTTAATTTGGAAGTGGGGCTGAAACGTTGGGGAAGTGCTACTGTGTACTTAGGAGCGTTGAAAAACTTTGTTCGTCGGTTTTCTGAAAAATTGGCAGACCTTGAATCTTTGGTTGACCAGTTGGACTATCATGGGATTATGCAAATGGCCCACCTCTTTAAAGGCGCAGCAGGAAACATCAATGCTACTGAATTGTATGAAGCGGCAAAGAAATTGGAAAAATCCTCAATTGAAGAAAATGAGCATAAGGTCATTGAGGCATGTGATCTTTTGGTTGAGTTGTTTGGGGTCTGTTCCAAATCGGTTAATGAATTGTTGCAAAGTCACAGTGGTGAGATTATCCCAACGGAAGTTGTGGAAGTTTCCAGTGCTGAAGTATTAATTTTAATGAATGAAATTATAACGGCCTTGAACAAAGGTGAGGGGTTGGAAGCGGAAAAATTACTTCAAGAGTATCGTGGGCAACTGATTGGTTCTTTTGAGAGAGGTTTTTTAGATCTTTTGCTGGAGGAAATCGATGAGTTTAATCTTGAAGCAGCGGCTTCACGGTTACTTAATGTTAAGATAGAACTGCAAAAATCTATGGATGACGAGTAAGGGTAAAGTGGATTGTGCCTGTTTGCTCTGGGGTTCCACTACGGGCAGACTCAAAACGGTACTGACTTAATAATTTTATCGCTATTTGCTCTAAAGCTTGGTCACCCTTGACCAATGCAAAAATGTTGGTCACACGCCCCTCTGCAGTAACTGAAAACTGTAAAGTTATGGTAACGTCTTGCCTAATATCTAAAGGTGGGGTGAATGGCTGGTAAATTAATTCTCTTCCTTTGGCATCACCTTCAATGACCGTTGCACTATTGCTTGTGACTGCCTTTTTTTCTGGGTTGGGTTGACCTGGGGTGAGGGCTTCTTTTTTTGAATCCTGGGGCTGATTTGAGCTTCTTTTTTGGAGTCCTGCTTCTGCAGTGACTTTTGTAGCAGGCAAATCTTTTAACAAGGGCATTTCTGCGGCCTCCCAGTTGCCTAAACTTTCAACTTCCTCTTCTGACTCGTCGTTTTGTGGAGCAGGGGACTTTGGAAAAACATCCCTTTTTTGGAGAACTTTTGTTTTAATGGGGCTTTGGCGAGTCGAGGTCATCCCTTTAAGTTTTACAGGGGCCTGTGCTAATTCAACGGAGATGAACTTTGGTTTGAGCTTGATCTGTTTGTTGGGGTGCGCAAAAAAGAGAAATAAACTGACATGTATTCCTAAGGAAAATAGGACTAATTTGAGGATCAATTGATTGTGGTTTGGGTCTTCTCTAGTATGGGGGTTTAAATTCATTTTTGACTTAAAGCCTTGGCGAGGTTAGGAGAACCTACTTAAAGATCTTCAGATTAGAATCTTCAATTTAAAATATTTGAGTTAAAAGTAAGCAAAAAAAAAGGCAGATAGGTATAACCATCTGCCTTCTTTTTAGATCATCATCTAACGAAATTACTCTTCGCTGTTTGAAGCTTCTTCAAGTTTCTGCACTTCTTCTTTGATGCGCATAGCTTCTTTTTCTTCTTCTTCTTTTGTACCAGTTGCCTGTCCGTCACCCTTTAGGGTTTCCATGTTGTCAGCTAGTGGTTGAACTTCACCAGAATCATCAACAGTACCTGTTACACTCAAGCCTAGACGGCGCTCGCTCATGTTAAGGTTAATAACCTTAGCCTGTACTTCGCTGTCTAAAGGGTAAAACTTAATTAAGCTTTGCTTT
Organism: SAR324 cluster bacterium; assembly: GCA_033791585.1. GTDB lineage: Bacteria > SAR324 > SAR324 > XYD2-FULL-50-16 > XYD2-FULL-50-16 > JASJGK01. Next base: position 12,530 of record JASJGK010000145.1, read on the forward strand.
GATACTTCAGCATCAATTTCACTGATGTGAACTAGGCCTTCAACACCTGGCATCACTTCAACAAAAACACCAAAATCAGCAACATGAACAACTTTACCGATTACTAAATCGTCTTCGTTGATTTCGCCTTCCAAGGTTTCCCAAGGGTCAGAATCAATTTGCTTAATTCCAAGAGAAAGTCTCTGGTTATCAACATCTACATTTAAGATCTTCACTTCGATCTCATCACCTTTTGAGTAGTAATCATTGGGATTTTTTTGTCTTTGTGACCAAGACATATCAGAGATATGTACAAGTCCATCAATTCCTTCATCCAATCCAACAAAGATACCAAAATCAGTAATGTTTCTGATCTTGCCCATTACAACTGTGCCAGAAGGCTTAGTATCAGCAATTTCTTTCCAAGGGTTGTTCATGGCTTCTTTCATAGAAAGAGAAATTCTTCTTTGCTCTGTATCAATTTCTTTGATAATAGCTTGAACTTCATCACCTAAAGCAACAACGCTAGATGGCTGACGTACTTTTTTAGTCCAGCTCATTTCACTTACGTGAATTAAACCTTCAACACCTTCTTCAATTTCAATAAAGGCACCGTAGTTAGTTAGACTAACAACTTTACCAGTAACCTCAGTTCCCATTGGGTACTTGTTGATTACGTTGTTCCAAGGGTTGGCTTGCTTCTGCTTAAGGCCAAGAGAAACCTTTTCGTCTTCAGCATCAAACTTAAGAACCATAACTTCAATTTCATCACCGATAGCATACATTTCAGATGGGTGAACAATTCTGCCCCAAGTCATGTCAGTAATGTGTAGCAGACCATCAACGCCACCTAAGTCAACAAAGATACCGTAGTCAGTGATGTTTTTAACGTGACCGTTAATGAGTGAACCTTCCTCAAGCTGAGTTAGAGTCTTCTTACGTTGTTCTGCACGATCTACTTCTAGGATCGCTCTTCGACTAAGAACAATGTTGCCTCTCTTTGGGTTGTACTTTAAAATCTTAAAGTCAAAACGTTCATTGATAAGCTTGTCTAGGTTCCTTACAGGTCGCAAGTCAACTTGTGAGCCAGGTAAGAAAGCTTTAATGCCGATATCAACACTTAAGCCACCTTTAATTCTTGCGGTAATAACACCAGAAACTGTTCCATCTTGTTCGAAGATAGCACCAACATCTTCCCAAACGCGAAGTTTAATCGCTTTTTCTTTAGATACAATTACTTGGCCATATTCGTCTTCGAAATGCTCAATATAGATGTCTGTATCATCACCAATAGCAACAGTAAGTTCGCCAGTTAGGTTGTGAAATTCTTGGGTAGGTACTTGACCTTCTGACTTGTAACCAAAATCAATGGTAACAAAGTCTTTTGTAATTTTTGTAACTTTACCTTGAACGATTTCTTGCTCGTTAAGGTTTTCAAGAGTGGCAGCAATCTGACCGTCAAAGTCAAACTCTTCGTCAGAAAACTGGATAGTATAATTAGGTGTAGACATGAATAAAAGGTTATATAAGTGGTTAAGAAAGTACTGGGTTTAAGCCAATAAAAAAGGTATTTTTGCAAATGAAAAACTAAAGGTCAAGCCCTAATATAGAAAAGAATAAGAGAAATCGATAAGGCTGGTTTAAAGCCCTGAATTTTCGTTTCAGGGCTTTGTATAAATCAAGGTAATTTACGTTAAATAGAGGTCATTTAGCGCAGTTTTTCTTTATTTTTGCGTAAAATTGCGCAACTTTTCGCAGTTTTTTGAAGCTTAGTGATAACTGTATGCAACTTTTCGCAGTTTTCTGTAAAATTTTGCACTTTGACTAAGCTATCTGAAAAAAATCTCAGTCCGTCGAAAACCCCCATTCGTATTTTTCCGCTATTGTAAAAAAATTGGGTAGTTTTCAAAACAAGATGTAAATTTTCAAAATTTACTCAGCTTCAAAAAAATAGTAAACAATTAGTACCCGTTTAAAAACTAGCTAATTGCTAATAAGGATTAAGCAACCTTTTTGCATTCTTTGATGCATTCTTTACAAGAATCATAACAGGCTTTGCAGTTTTCATGCTTTTTGATGTGCTTTTTGCACTCTTTGGCGCAATCTTCACAGACTTTTATACAAACTTCAGCCAATGCACTCAGGTGTTTTTGGTTGCCGGCAGAATATTTCATCAATAACTGGCAAGCATCAACTGCATCTTGGGCTGTCTCAAGGCATTTTACTAAACTTAAATCTTTTTCTTTTAGAAGTAAGATGCAGTGGTCTACACATTCTGTCCCTTTGATCACGCAGTCTGCAGCAGCGGCTGAAAGTTTAGCGTTTTTTGCCATTCCGCCATGGCCCATGTGGTCCATTGACTTTGCCATCAAGGGTGTTGCGCTCGCAAGTGCGGCTGTTCCCATTGCGCCTGCGACAAATCCACGGCGAGTAATTTTGTTCATTTGGTCTTCCATATGTGTCTCTTTAGATAAATTAAAATAGATCTATATCTTAATAATTCAGTATGTTCAATCTGAAAATTTAAAGGAATAACGAATACTTATATTACCTCTGCCAGAGCAAAGGTTTCAAAAGATTGTTTTTGGTCAGGGGAGCCAATGATGGCTATCATGGTGCTCTGAGAAATAATTTGCCCTGGGTCTGGGTTAGAGATAAATTCATCTTCGGTAAAGATGCCCACAACAGAAACCCCCGTTTCGGAGCGAATAAAAAGTTCACCTAGATGCTTTCCCACCAATGGGCTGCCTAAATTTAGGCTGTACCAGGTAAGAGATAAAAAGCTGTTGGCATTTTTTAGCCTAAGCATTTTTGAATAATGGGGGGAGCTATTGATAGCAGGCTCATAGTGATTGTGACGCAAATTATCAACGGCACTTTGGATTGTCGAAGTAGGGAATTCTAGATGCAACAACGCCTGCCTAGAAATTTCCAAACCCGCCTCTAAAGCAGGCTGAACCACCATATTAACGCCTTCGGAATAGAGGCTTTGCATTTCGTCAAAATTTTCAGCCTGCACGATAACCTGAGCCTTGGACCCCGCTTTTTTTGCATGGAGAACAACAGATTTTGTCAGCAAAATATTAGGCATGGTTACCAATATCATCTTGGCTTTTTGAACCTGAGCTGCCTCTAAAACCACAGCTTGCCCAGCGGCACCATAGATTACAGGGCAGCCTGCATCTTGGCATTTTTTAATACGCTGTTGGTTCAGCTCGATGATTACAAAAGGCACAGACAATTGCTGTAAAAGTTGGGCCACATGAAAACCCACTGTCCCGCCGCCTGCTATGATAACGTGATCTGTTAGCCCCGATTTAGGGATGTTGATTTCCAGTAAGGTGTTTTCTTTTTGGAAACGTTTTTTAAAGGTATATAGATGTTTTGTCAGGCCCGACATCGGTGGCGTGAGGAGCATAGAAACAATAGCAATAGAAAGCACAAGAGAATACATCTCATAAGAAATGGCTTTGGATTCTAACCCCACCCGAGCCAACACAAAAGCAAACTCTCCTACCTGAAAAAGCCCTAATCCCACAGCGATTGGGATGACCTTTCCATAGCCAAAGAACTGAGTTACAAAGTAAAAAATTAAACCCTTGCCCACGGATACAATGGTTACAACCAGTAAAATCTGAGCCCAGTTTGCCAGTAAAAATTCTGGTTTTAGTAGCATGCCCACGGAAGTAAAAAAAAGTAGCCCAAACAAATCTCGCAGGGGGATGATGTCACTAAGGGCTTGGTGGGCATATTCAGATTCACTGATCACCATGCCCGCAACGAAGGCCCCAAATGCGAATGAAAGACCAAATAGATGGGTAGCGTAGCCCACACCTAGCCCCAGGGTCATGATGGTTAAAAGAAAAAGCTCCCTTGAATTCCACGAGGCAACATAAAATAAAAGTTTTGGGAAAAACCGAGTGCCCAAAAAAACCATGACCAATAAAAATATTGCAGATTTGACGGCCGCCCAGCCTAAAGCGGGCAGGCCAGATTGTGGGTCGCTCAACTGGGGCAAGATGATCATCAAAGGCACTACTGCCAGATCTTGCACAATAAGCATCCCAACCATTACCCGACTGGATAGGGTTCCCATCCAACCTTGGTTGATCAAGGTTTTTAAGATAACCATGGTGCTGGAAAGAGAAATTAAACCACCTAGCCAAACGGCGGTAATGTTATCATAGCCTAAAAATTTACCCACCCCAAAGCCAAAGGCGATGGTTAAAAGAATTTGGATTGGCGCACCAATGAGTGCAACGGATTTAACAGGTTTAAGTTCACCAAAAGAAAACTCAAGGCCTAGGGCAAATAACAATAGGGCTACACCAATTTCAGCTAATAATTCAATTTCATGGGTATCATGAACAGCGTTGAAGGCGCTTAAAAATACTCCAGCGACAATGTAGCCAAGTATTAAAGGCTGTTTCAGTTTTTGGGCTACCAAAGCGCCTGCCATTGCGGCAATAACGATGATAATGATGTCGGCTGCAATTCCCATTTTATTTTAATTTGATGAAGGTTAGGTGGCTTTTTTATAGGTTAAGAGATTCTTAAAATCAGGGCAACGCAAATTGTGTGAATAGGGCTTTTTTTTATAATCAGTTTATTTGCTGACAAATTTTTGACGGAACCCTATTTCCGTCCTAGTATTCAGATTCCTTATATTTCAGTTTTTGCTTTTTTACAAACTTGACACTCCCCCTATGACCTCAGCCCCATTTTTGGAAACTGTCGACCCCCAAATTTGGGTTGCAGCGGTGCTTTTCTTTTTGGTCGCCTTTGCCTATTCCTCTGTGGGGTTGGGCGGCGGTTCTTCTTATACTTCACTGATGGCGATTTTAGGGTTTAATTACCTTGCTATACCCTTAATTTCTTTATCCCTAAATATATTGGTCACGACCTTAGGAAGTTTCAATTACTTAAAAAATAGGCACGGTCGCCTGTCTTTAATTTTGCCTTTTCTGGTTACATCTATCCCCTTTTCTTATTTGGGGGGGACTTTAGAAGTTGAAAAATCTTTATTCTATCCCATTCTCTTTATTACCCTTTTCTTTGTTTTTATTCGTTTAGTGCTGTTTAAAAAAGCTGTGATATTATTTGGCATGTCTAGGCTAGGCAAGATTTTTCTGTCGCTGGGCATAGGCGCAATATTAGGTTTGGTTTCAGGCATCGTGGGTATAGGCGGTGGGATCTACTTGGTCCCTTTAGTGGTTGTTTTTGGGCTGGGAGACGAAAAAGAGGCTGCTGCCAGTGGGGCCATCTTTATCTGGCTGAATTCAGTAGCTGGCCTTACGGCTCGGCTCCAGTATAATTCCGTAGCGTTGTATGATTATTTCCCAATGGTTTTGGCTGTAGCCTTAGGGGGGTTTTTAGGGTCTTACCTCGGAGCTGTTAAATTTTCTAGGGCGGCAATGCAAAATCTTTTAGCTTTTGTTGTCTTTGTAGCTTTGTATTTTTTAGCCCAAAAAATATTTGTTTAGTTTGAAAAATGTTTATTTTCAAGGGGCTATGAAAATTTCAAAATGCAAATAGGGTAAAAAAATTCACGCAACAAAGAAATTGCGGTTTTACCATAGGCCTTATAAGCTAAAAACCTATTCCTTATATATTGGGCAAATGTTAAAAAGCAAAGTTCTCTTTTTTATTGTTATATTCTTCTTTGCTGGCCCCCTTTCCCAGTGCTTTGGACAAGATTTAAGCATTAGGGGCTATGGCTCAAAGCAACCTGTTGGTTTATTTATCTACTATTTTGTAGACCCCAAAAAGGGTTTGAGCTTCCAAGAAATCCAAAGCCTTCAGGCCCAAGGTAAATTTACACTTTCCCAAAAAGAAATCCCTAATTTTGGCTTCTCAGATGCCAGAATCTGGCTGTATTTTGAAGTCGATTTAACCAAAGCCTATGGTGATTCGTGGTTAATGGAGTTTGCCTATCCACTCATTGACCACCTCCATTACTACCATCAAACGGGCGACCATAAATTTTCCAGCTTTAAAACAGGTGACTCTCTACTTTTTACTGAGCGAGCTTTTTTAAACAAACACTTTGTTTTCCCCTTCCCAAATGGGGAGCTAAAAAAACATAGATTCTTTGTCAGCCTAGAAGGAAGAGATACACTAGAAGCGCCTATTTATTTTTGGGAGTTAGAAGACTTTTACCGTGTTGACCACAATTTACAGATGATCATGGGTGCCTATTTTGGCCTGATGTCCGTTATGATGGTCTATAACTTAATTCTTTTTTACCTAATCAGGGAAAATGTTTACCTTTACTATGTCGCTTACATATTAAGTTTTACCGCATTTACCCTGACCCTTACTGGGTACGGTTTTGAGTATCTGTGGCCTAATTTCCCCGTTTGGGCAAAAAATAGTAGGCCTATTTTTATTGGGTTTAATGTCATTTTTATTGGCCTCTTCACTTCAGATTTTTTAGAAACAGAGAAAAAGCTACCTAAGCTTTATAAAACCATGCAAATTTTAATGGTTTCGGCCCTTTTAAGTTCTGTTTTAGGGCTATTTGGCTTTTTTAAAATTTCAATTACCTGGGCTGTTTTGACAGCCGCACCTGCGGCGGGAATCGTTTTTTCCACTGCACTCTATCGGTTTTTTCAAGGGTATTACCCTGCTCGGCTTTTTATAGCTGGCTGGAGCTTTTTTCTGATTGGAATATTCGTATATTGTTTAAAGGCCGTAGGGATTTTACAACCGACCTTTTTTGTTCGGTACGGTATGCAACTGGGTACGGTGATCGAAGTGGTTTTGTTGGCAACTGCTTTGGCCGAGCGCATCAATATTATGAAGAAGGAGCGAGAGGTCGCTTACGTCCAGCTAGGGAAATACAATGAAACTCTGGCCGCCCAAGTGGCTGTACGGACAAAAAACCTCAATGAAGCCTTGATTAATATTAAAGACAGTTTTGAGTATGCCAAAGGCATCCAAAGTGCCTTACTCCCTAGTAAAGCCATGATGGAGGAAACTTTTTCCGACTATTTTGTGTTATGGAAACCAAAAGAACAGGTAGGCGGGGATATTTATTTGATGGAAAAATTTGAGAATGGCTGTTTGGTTGCCCTTTTTGACTGTACTGGCCACGGGGTTTCAGGTGCGATGATGACCATGATTGCAAAATCAGGTTTTTCTCACGCTATCCACCGTGGGTATCAAAATAACCCCGCTCTAATTTTAAAAGAATTAAATAATTACATTAAAACGGCTTTGAAACAAGATCACAAAGCAACTTATATAGAGTCCGATGACGGTTTAGAAGGCGGAGTTTGCTGGTTTGATTTTAAAGCCAAAAAACTCACTTTTGCTGGTGCACGCTTCCCCTTGGTTTCTATTGCAAATGGACAAATGACATTTTTGCAGGGCGACCGTCAGGCTGTCGGATATAGAAGGTGTGATCGGGATTTTGATTTTACTAGCCACAGCCTAGATTTGAACTCTGGCGACAGATTTTACCTTTTCTCTGATGGTATTACCGAACAAGCTGGTGGAGACAAGGGCTTGCCCTTTGGTAAAAAGAGGCTCAATGCTATTTTGGAAGCGAACAAGGGGGAAACTCTGTCTTACCTGCACCAAGTTCTATTAAACGAGTTCTTTGAATATCTAGGTGAGGAAAGCCAGAGGGATGACCTGTCAGTTGTTGGTATGCAGGTTTAAGTTCAAATTCAAAGTAAATCCATTGGTGATCTACTTTGCCTGCCTACAACAAACACTACTACTAGAGTTATTTGGGTCTCAGGTCATATTGAACATATGCCCCAAACCCAAATCAAACAATGCTATTTCAAAGATTTTAATTTAAATATTTTAATTCAAAGTAAATCGATTAGTGATCTCATTAAGAGATTGCGAAAGGGCATCAAACTCGGTGGCCTTGGTATTGACAAGGGCACTGCCATTTGCTGTTTCCTTTGTTGCTAAAGCAATTTCGCTGATGTTACCAAAGACTTCGGACGAGGCTGTTTTAAGTTCTTCGGCATTTTTGGCAACGCCTCCAATTGCAGTATCCAATTCATTAATGTTCATTGCCACCTGGGAGGCAGCGCCTGACATCTCTGATACAAGTTGCGCCACTTCACCAACGGCAACGACAGATTCTTTAACATTTCCTAAAATATTTTTTGCAGAAATCGCCTGCTCCTGGGTGATAGCGTCGATCTTTTGGGATGAATCGCCAACTTGATCAATGATGCCTGTCATCTTGGTAATGGACTCAACGGCTTTTTTTGTGTGTTCTTGGGTGCCTGCAATTTTGCCTGAAATGTTTTCAGCGGCCCCGGCACTCTGTTTTGCCAGTTCCTTAATCTCGTTGGCCACAACGGCAAACCCCTTTCCAGCATCGCCAGCACTTGCCGCTTCGATGTTTGCATTTAAAGCTAATAAATTGGTTTGTTCTGCAATGACCTTGATCATTCCCGTTACATCGCCAATTTCTACAGCACTGGTGCTGAGTGTTTGCATGGCATTATTTACGCTGCTAGAAAGAACTCCTGCCTCATTTGCTATTTTAAAAGCGTCCGAGGCCATATGGGCCACGTTAGTGCTGTCTTTTGTGATCTTTTCAACTGAAGATTGAATGGACTCTAGATTGGCAGGCATCTCTGTGGCTGCGCTGGAAACAGAATCAATGTTTGAAGTCATCACCTCTGTGTTGCTGGCAACGGTGCTTACATTTGCGCTAACCTGGACAATTGCTGAGGCAACTGAGTCTAAATTTGCACCGATTTCCTCAGCTGCGGCGGCGATAACACCTGCTTGCACACTGACTTCTTCTGAGGAACTGCTCATCTGCGATGAGACGGCTGAAAGCTCTGAAGAGGCGGAGCTAAGAACTTTAGACTGACCTAAGAGTTGGGTCATGATCACGTTTATTTTAGCAGACATCTCTAACATATTGGCAAAAAGCCCTTTGGGGTTCTTAGCATTTCTGGGTTTTAAGTCCCCTGAGGCAATTTCTTCAGCCAGTTTGGCCATGTCACTTGGCTCTCCGCCTAGAGTATTTATAATCTGAGAGGTAAGTACTAAAGCTGAGAGGATGCCTAAAAGGCTGCCCAGTACTAAGGTGAAAATTAATTTTTTCTCTGCCGTGGCTTTGGTTTCTTCTGCTTCGAGTTTAGCCTCAACAACTTCGGCCTGAATACTTTTGATGGTAATGCCGATGGCCTTTTCTGCTTCATCACCGAGGCCATCGATATCGTCATCCAGTTGCATTGTTAGCGTTTCTGTCATTGTACGGTTTATAACCGCAGGTATTAAAATGTTTTTGCCCATCTCGATTTCTTTTAAGATGTTGCCTATAACCAATTGGAGGTTTTTTCTTTCTAGTTCGGTGTCGGCGGCGGCAAGTAAGGTTTTTTGGTTATTGTTAATTAATTTTTCAAATTTATCTAACTCAGCCAGACGCTCGTCAGAAATCTTACCTTCATCCTTATCAATGATGATATCCATGAACAAAAGGGTTATATTTGTGAGCACATATCTCAGGTTATCCATTTCACGAAGCTGTTGGTATCTAATTTCGAGTTGTTCTGCGCTTTGCGTTAATTTGTTTTGCGTTTGGAATGAAATACCGACACTCATCACAAATAATGCGATGACGACAAAAAACCAATCAAGGTTTTTGTTCTAATTTTTAAATTGTTCATGGATACCCTTTGGCTGGCTGAAGAAACAAAGTTTAATGGCGAAATACTATTTTTATAGTATAAGATAGGAATACTTAAAGTAAAGATACAAATGCTAGAAATAAATGTAAAAAACAATATTTCTTTTACTTAGCTTGTTAGCCTAGGTTTACCCTAATTGAGTAAACTTCTTAAAGGGTTTTTTTTTATTTTTTTTAAAACTAATATAGCTTGAGTTCATAAGGACTGACTTAGTTTTTCGCCTTAACTTGACTATCCTGCCCTGAAAACTAGGTTTTTAAATCCTTTGCATCCTGAATATTACGGTGATATCCTTATGGAGCAATTTTTCAAGCGTTGAATTTTCTGCTTCTAACGCCTTTTTTTTTGGAAGATGAAACTTTTTTTAAAAAAACTATTGCATTTTTATATAGGTATATTAGAATATGCCAAAAAATGAATTTAATTTATTGATTCTTTTTTCTAACCCCTTTTTTAAGAGTAGCCATGAGTATGGAAGTAAACGGAGTGACAATCGAACTAGATGATGACGGTTATTTAATTGATCGAAACCAGTGGACCGAAGAAATTGCATCAGCTCTTGCTGAAACAGAAGATGTTGTGATGACTGACAAGCATTGGGAACTAATCAAGTTTTTACGTTCTTATTACGAAGAATACCAAATTGCACCAATGATCAAAATTTTAGCCAAAGAAATTGCTAAGCTTTATGACATTGATAAAAGAGCCGGATCAAAAATGCTATATGAGTTGTTTCCAAGTGGACCAGCCAAGCAAGCTTGTAAGGTTGCAGGATTACCTAAGCCTACTGGCTGTGTGTAAAATTATTTAATTAACATAGATCACAAGATTTAAGGAGAAATGATGGCAGAAAGTGAAACTCCTCTCTTAGATGAGCTTTTAAAGGGCAAATGGCCTAGCTTTATCAAAGAGATGAAAGACATGGCTGACACAAAGCCCATGGTACGTGACGTACTAAGGCAACTGGAACAGTCATACAGAGACAAAAAAACCCACTGGAAGCATGGTGGTATTGTTGGTGTTAAAGGTTACGGCGGTGGTATCATCGGTCGTTACTCTGACTCACCTGAAAAATTTCCAGGTGCGGCGCACTTTCACACTGTTAGAGTTAACCAGCCTGCTGGTTGGTTTTACAGCTCCGAAGCTCTTCGTGAACTATGTGATATATTTGAAAAATACGGTTCTGGTTTAACCAACATGCATGGTTCCACTGGTGACATTATTCTTCTAGGAACTACTACTGATGAATTAGAACCAATCTTTTCAGCTTTGACTGAAAAAGGCTGGGATTTAGGTGGTTCTGGTTCTGCTTTAAGAACTCCTTCTTGCTGCGTTGGACCTGCAAGATGCGAATGGGCAATGTTCGATTGCTTAGACGTTTGTCACGAGTTGACTCACTTTTACCAAGATGAAATCCATCGCCCTGCATTCCCTTACAAATTTAAAATTAAAGTATCTGGCTGCCCTAACGATTGTGTTTCTGCAATCGCTAGATCTGACTTTTCCATTATCGGAACTTGGAAAGATGATATCATCATCGACCAAGAAGAAATGAGAAAATACCACGCAGAAGGTAAAGACATTTTAAGAAGTGCCGTTATGCTTTGCCCAACTCGTGCTATCGAGTGGGATGGTGAAAACATTGAAATTGACAATGAAAACTGTGTTCGTTGTATGCAATGTATCAACGCATTTCCAAAGGGCTTAGCTCCAGGAAACGTACGTGGTGCCACTATTTTACTTGGGTCAAAAGCACCAATTGTGCAGGGCGCATTATTTAGTTCTGTTTTGATTCCTTTTATGGAAATCGAAGAAGGCTATGCTGAAATCAAAGATGTTCTAGAAAGAGTTTGGGATGTTTGGGATGATCACGGCGAAAATAAAGAAAGAATCGGTGAATTAGTAGAAAGAATGGGTAAAGGTGAATTCCTTGAGCAAGTTGGAATCGAGCCTGACGTTCAGATGGTATGCCACCCAAGAGAAAATCCCTATGTATTCTATGATGAATACCTAGAAGAAGAAGATTAACGGAACAACTGGTTTAAGGAAAAAATGAACGCTAGAAAAACAGATATCGGGTGTCCCGATTATAAGAAATTTTTACCGCCTGTTGTCCATGCCAACTATGGCAAGTGGAAGTATCATGAGGTGTTAAAGCCTGGTGTAACTGTACACGTTGGTCACTCAGGTGATAAGTTATTTACCGTAAGAGTAGGTAGCCCACGACTTTTAAGTGTAAAATCAATCAGATTCTTCTGCGATATGGCAGATAAGTATTGTGAAGGATTTTTACGTTTTACTTCAAGAAGTAACATTGAGATGTTAACTGCTACAGAAGAAAACATCGAGCCTATGATCAAAGAGATCGAAGCTGCTGGATGGCCTGTTGGCGGAACTGCAAACTCAATCTCAAACATTATTCACACACAAGGTTGGGTGCATTGTCACACTTCTGCAACTGATGCCTCTGGTTTGGTAAAATCAGTGATGGATGACTTGTATGATGATTTTGTTTCTCATGGTGTCCCAGGACGTTTAAAGCTAGCTGTTGCCTGTTGTCTAAACATGTGTGGCGCTGTACACGCTTCTGATATCGCTATTTTAGGTATCCACCGTCGCCCACCAAAGGTAGACAGTGAAGCCTTAACTAACTTCTGTGAAATCCCAACAACAATTGCTGCCTGCCCAACTGGCGCGATTCGAGCTGACATCACTGAAGATGGTCAAAAGACACTAAAAATTAATGAGTCACAGTGTATGTACTGTGGTGCTTGTTACACAGCTTGCCCTAAGTTACCAATTGCTGATGCGTTAAACGACGGTCTTTCAATTTGGGTTGGTGGTAAATGTGCAAATGCTCGTAGTATCCCTCAGTTTACAAAGATGGTAGTGCCTTGGATTCCTAACAATCCACCTCGCTGGCCTGAAGTTGTTGAAGCTGTTCGGACTATTGTAGATGTTTACAAAGAACATGGTAAACCTTGGGAGAGAATGGCTGATATGATTGATCGTATTGGTTGGGCTCGTTTCTTTAAGCTTACAGGCTTTGAGTTTACTAAGTACCATATTGACGATTATAAACTGGCTACTAAAAGCTTTAACGCATCCATGCACTTACGTTTTTAGGAGAACTAAATGGCAGTTGAAACTCAAACAATCGCTGACGCTATGTTAGCAATGGTTGTAGAAGCAGCGGGTAAAAAAAGATATAAGCCCGGTGACTTATCCAAAGCTATGATTAAGCAATTTGGTGAAGATGTTAGCAAAAGAGACTGTAAAGACGCGATTCGTATCTTAGTTGATGGCGAAAAGTTGGTTTACACTTATTTTAACGGAACTTGGTTGGAAATTCCTCACGAGGAAGGCTCAGCTAAGTCATAAACAGGTATTAGATATGTTTACAATTACTGAAAAAGCTGCAGAGCAGTTTTCAGCAGCAAAGGCTGGCATGAATGAAGAAGGCCTTGCATTAAGGCTTACCGCTCGTCGTGATCCTGTCGTTGGTATTGAATACAATATGGGATTTGACACAGCAAAAGAGAATGATAAGAAATACAATCTCTTGGGTGTTGATTTTCTTTTGGATTCTGAAACTGATGTGAATATAGACAAAACCGTTATTGATTTTGGGCCACTTGATGGTGGCTCTGATCAATTTATTTTCTTCAACCCACAAGATGCGAAAGAAACAAGAGACGCTGCTACCTGTAGCACAACTCCTGGTTCTGACTCTTGCGGGACTGGATGCTCTTGTTCCTAATGAACCCTCAAACTCATCTGGAATCCAAAAAGTCTGAGATCGTCCTACAGTGGCGGTCTCAGGTTTTTTCTCTTTACGGAGAAGAATCCAAAAAAATCTTAAAAAGAAACAAAGCAGAGTATCTAAACCCAATGGGTGCAAGGTTTTCAACAAGCTTTGAAGAATTGTTTGAATGTGTTTTGACACGTGCAGGCAAAGACCAACTTGACCCTATCTTAGAGCAGGTAATTCGCTTTACTGCTGTTCAAGAAGGAACCCCCTCTAGCTCTTTAAATTTTTTGTTTGTCTTGAAGAAGATTGTAAATAAAGAATTGGAATCAGCTGGAATTACTGAGATTGATAGTAGCCTCAATACCTACTTTGATCGCCTGATTAAATTCGGAATTGACCATCTTGTGGCCTCAAGAGAATTTATCGCAAAATTAAAAGTCGAAGAAATGGAGAGAAAAACCTATTCTTTGATCAAACTTCTAAATAGTCAAAAACCACCTATCCTCGAAGGAGAAGCTTGAAAGTTATCGTACCCCTTATTTTAGTAGGGTTTCTCGCTCAAGTAGCACACTTTGGAACTAGTACCTTTGGCCTTCATAGCCTTTTTGGTATCTGGATTCCCTACTTTGCTTTTATCGTATTTTTAACAGGTTTTGTTTATAAAATTTTAGATTGGGCAAAATCACCAGTACCCTTTTCTATTGTTACAACAGCTGGCCAAGCCAAGTCATTAGACTGGATTCCAGCCAACAACCTTGAAGCACCCCATAACACCATGGGAGTCGTTCTCCGTATGGCTTTGGAAGTTTTATTTTTCCGCTCTTTATTCCGCGGGACTAAAGCACATATGTCTGAGGGACCAAGGTTAACCTATACTTCTGACAAGCTACTTTGGCTTGGCGGCATGGCCTTCCATTGGTCAATGTTAATTATTCTACTTAGACACTACCGATTTTTTATTGATCCAGTTCCAGGATTTGTAACAGCCATTGAAGCTGTTGATGGATTTTTTGAAATCATTGTCCATAGCCCTATTCACGACGTAACTCTACCGGGTCTCTTTATTACCGACTTGTTAATTTTGGCCTCTGTTGGCTTTTTGTTATCTCGAAGGTTGTTAGACCCTAAAGTAAAGTTCATGTCTTTACTCCAAGATTATTTCCCTCTTTTCATGATTCTAGCCATTTCCATTAGTGGTATTCAAATGCGCTATTTGACTAAGGTGGATATTGTTGGTGTAAAAAACTTGATTCAGTCTATTACGCACTTTGCGCCTGATAGCTCCATTACAGTGGGGCCTATTTTTTATGTGCATATCTTTTTAGTTTCTGTTTTTGCAATGTACTTCCCTTTTTCAAAGTTGATGCATGCTGGTGGGGTCTTTTTTAGCCCAACAAGAAACATGAAGAACAACACTCGTGAAGTACGTCACATCAACCCTTGGAACCCTGATATTAAAATTCGGACTTACATGGAATATGAAGATGATTACCGAGACAAAATGAAAGCTGCTGGGTTGCCTCTAGAAGTTCAGCCTGCACCAAAAGAAACAGCCCCAAAAGCTGAGCCAGTAAAGGAGAAAAAAGATGAGTAAGTATGCTCCTGATCCAAAGGATATGGCCGCCGAGATGGGCGCTGATTACCTGACTAAAGATCTGAAAGGTAAACAAGAAAACTGGATGGAAACGGTTCCCCAGTTTAAAGACGGAAACTGGTGTTATGCACCTGCTCCCGAAGTAGTTGAGTCCTTAGGTTTACCTCACGGAAGAAAGTGGAGCCCCATTGATGATGATTGGGATCTGCCGGAAAACTTTAAAGAAATAGTTCATGAAGGCATCAAAGAAAGACTAGGTAAAAACCGAGCTTTCAAGCTTTTTATGGATACTTGTGTGCGCTGTGGTGCATGTGCCGATAAATGCCATTTCTTTTTGGGTACAGGTGACGCTAAAAACATGCCTGTCATGCGTGCCGAATTGATGAGATCTGTTTATCGAGGTGATTTTACCTTGGCTGGCAAGATCATGAAAAAAATGGTCGGTGGTCGTGAACTGACTCCTGATGTTATCAAAGAATGGTATTCTTACTTTTACCAGTGTACCGAATGTAGACGTTGTAGTGTCTTTTGCCCTTATGGGATTGATACTGCTGAAATCACTATGATGGCCCGCGAAATACTAAACCTGATTGGTGTAAATCTAAATTGGATTTTAAAACCTGCAAGCGATTGTAACAGAACTGGTAACCACTTAGGGATTGAGCCTCATACCTTTGTTCAGGTTGTTGAGTCCTTGTGTGACGATATTGAAGACATTACAGGCATCACTATTGAGCCTAGCTTTAACCGTAAAGGGGCTGAAGTTTTATTTATAACCCCATCGGGTGATGCTTTTGCTGAACCGGGTATCTACACGATGATGGGTTATATGCTGCTTTTTGAGCATATTGGTCTGGATTATACCTTTTCGACCTATGCGAGTGAAGGTGGTAACTTTGGTCTCTTCACAGGTAATGAAGTGATGAAAAAACTCAATGCTAAGATGTACCATGAGGCCGAGCGCCTTGGGGTGAAGTTTATCATTGGTGGAGAATGTGGCCACATGTGGCGAGTTGTACACCAGTATATGGATACCATGAACGGGCCTGCACCTTTCTTAGATGTACCTGTCTCCCCGATAACGGGAACGGTATTTGAAAATGCAAAGTCCACTAAAATGGTCCACATCGCTGAATTTACAGCCGACTTAATTAAACATGGCAAGTTGAACCTTGACCCAAGTCGCAACGATCATTTTAATGTTACCTTTCACGATTCCTGTAATACTGCACGAGGTATGGGAATGCTTGAAGAACCAAGGTACATATTAAACAATGTTTTAAATAACTTTCATGAAATGCCAGAAAAAACCATTAAGGAGCTAACATTCTGTTGTGGTTCTGGTTCGGGTTTGAATACAGAAGAATACATGGATGTCAGGATGAGAGGCGGCTTTGCACGTGCAAGCGCTGTTGAACATGTTGCCAAAAAACACGGGGTTAATACCTTGACTGCTGTTTGCGCCATTGACCGTGTAACTTTAACGGCTGCCATGAAATATTGGGTGCCAGGTGTGCAAGTTTCTGGTCTCCATGAACTTGTTGGTAACGCCCTAATTATGGAAGGTGAAAAAGAGCGTGATGAAGACTTACGTGAAGAACCCTTGGCAGGTGTGGAGGACGACGAATGATTTATAATAAAGCAGTTGTAATCCCAGTCCTGATCATTTTTGTGGCCTTAATTACCTTTCCTTTTTGGAAGGGTGGTTTACCCCATAAACCAGCTCCCAAAATTGCAGTTCAGACAGATGTAAAATGTGTGGAGTCAGCGGAGTGGATGCGGGCTAACCATATGAAACTTTTAGATGAATGGCGGCATTCAGTGGTTCGTGAACAGAACCGTGAATACACTTCAACAGCGACTGGCAAGGTTTTTAATAAGAGTTTGGTTAACACCTGTCTCGATTGCCATTCGAATAAGTCAGAATTTTGTGATAGTTGCCACACTTACGCCTCTGTGAAGCTGAATTGTTTTGGCTGTCACGTAAACCCTGAGATGCTAAAAGAATGAAAAAGGAACGACGAGATTTTATCAAACAGGCAGGCTTTGTAGGTGCTGCTGTTGTGACAGGTGGCGCTGCTGTTGTTACTAGTGGGATTTTAGCCCCTACTACGGCGAATGCAAGCTCAGGTCACGAGGTCACTGATTCAGACCAACCTCGCTTGGGGATGGTTATTGATATGACCAAGTGTAAAGAAGAGTGCAACGATTGTAGTGATATTTGCCACTCTGTGCATAATGTTCCAGACCATGGAAATCCTAAAGACGAGATCAAATGGATCTGGAAAAATGAATATGAAAGGGTCTTTACTGATAAGTCCCACCAATATGTGTCTCAAGACTTAAAACAAAAGCCTTTCCTCACCATGTGTAACCACTGTGACGACCCCCCTTGCGTGAAAGTATGCCCCACCAACGCTACCTTTAAACGTAACGATGGCATTGTGCAAATGGACTTTCACCGCTGTATTGGTTGCCGTTTTTGTATGGCTGGCTGCCCTTATGGTTCCAGATCTTTTAACTGGATTGAGCCGAGACCTGCAATTAAAGAAATCGATTCAAGTTTTCCAACCCGCGAAAGGGGCGTTGTGGAAAAGTGTAACTTTTGTGCAGAATTAATAGACAAGGGCGAAAAACCTGCCTGTGTCACGACCTGTAAAGAAGGCGCATTGATATTCGGTGATTTAAACGATCCCAACTCGGAAATTCGAAAAGTCTTAGAGACAACAAAAACGATCCAACGCAAACCTGGACTCGGCACTAAGCCTAGCGTCTTTTACGTGGTATAATTACAATGATAGAAAAAGGATTAACAGGCAGTAAAACCTATATGACATGGCTAGGGCTTTTGGGCTCTCTCATGGCAGTGGGTGCCTATGGTTATAAACAACAACTAGACTATGGTCTAGGGATAACAGGCATGGGCCGTGATATCTCTTGGGGTATCTATGTTGCGCAGTTTACCTTTATGGTAGGCGTTGCAGCGTCAGCGGTTATGTTGGTTTTACCCTATTACCTCCACAATTTTAAAGCTTTTGCTAAGATTGTAGTTTTAGGTGAATTCCTAGCCGTTTCAGCTGTGGTTATGTGTATTTTATTTATTTTTGTGGATCTAGGTAAGCCTTCACGAATTTTAAACGTGATGCTTTACCCCACCCCACATTCCATGCTTTTTTGGGATATGTTGGTGCTCAATGGTTACTTGATTCTCAATACCCTTTGTGGGCGAGTGGTCTTAAAAGCTGAAAGGCAACAGGTTCCACCTCCGAAATGGATCAAGCCTTTTATTTTGCTTTCTATTCCCTGGGCATTTTCTATCCACACAGTAACTGCATTTTTATTTGCAGGGTTGCCTGGTCGCCACCTTTGGCTTACAGCCATCTTGGCACCAAGGTTCTTAGCCTCAGCATTTGCGGCAGGCCCAGCTTTGCTGATTCTGTTAGCCTTGTTAGTGAAAAGAATTGCAGATTTTGATGCGGGGAAAGCAGCCTTTGATAAATTGATTACCATCGTAACTTACGGGTCTATTGCGAATTTCTTTTTTATCGGTTTGGAATTCTTTACAGCATACTACAGTAACATCCCTAGCCACATGCACAGCTTAGAATATTTATATTTTGGGCTAGATGGTAAAACTGCTTTAGTGCCTTTTATGTGGACCTCCACATTTTTAGGCCTTGGTGCCATTGGCTTATTCTTATACCCCAAGACACGTGATAACGAGACTTTACTGGCCATTGCCTGTGCTGGCATCTTTATTTCTCTCTGGATAGATAAGGGCATTGGCTTAATCATCGGTGGTTTTGTCCCTAATGCGTTTGAAGAAGTGATAGAATATCAGGTTACAGGAGTAGAAATTTCCATTGTTGTGGGCATTTGGGCCACTGGTATTTTTGTCTTGTCCGTGTTATTCAAGAGTGCAATCGACATTAAAAAAATTCACGAATAGGACTCAATAGAGCAATATGGAATTTAGCAAAAAAGAAGTAATCTTAGCTATTAGCTTTTCCGAAAGCGTACAGTTTATGGCCAAGATGGTAAATGAACAAACCAGAGAGTTAGCCTTCGATCACACCCCTTATCCTGCGTCTTTTAGTGAGGATATGATTGGTGAAATCGACTTTGTTATCCAGTATTATTTCAGACAAGTCTTTAATGGTGACTTAGACCCAGAAGAACCCCTAGTAGGTGCACCTGTGTTTGATGATCCAATCGATGACTTAAACTTTAAACTGGATCACTATAAGCCTGAATTTATTTTAGAGTTGAAAAAGACTTTAGAAGTGCAGGATGCTAGAACAATGAACAACTACGCACAGGAAATGTTAAAATTTGCTGTGGAAAAGAAGAAGAAAACTTCTGAGAAAGAAACTAAATAGTTGAGTTTAGATTAGTTTAATCTAATTTAGAATAGTTTAGTTCGAAAAATTAGAAGTGAAGTGAGAGATTAAAAAGAGGCGAAAGCCTCTTTTTTTTTGTCTTTTTTGCAACATGAAACTCACACTCCCCACCCAGCCAACTCGCTGCGGCACTCAGGTTCATGTTTTTTCTAAAAACTTGGGGCTTATAACCAATAACTTCCAACTGCCCATTACCCCCAATCTGCACCAAGTGAAATATCTCTGCTACAGTTCCCCTGCCTTTTGATTAGCTATTTATTGCATTGATATTAAGCAGCAATCATCTCAATCGACCCTTTTCTAGGGGATGATGGCGCATTTGGATAGAAAAACTGGGAAAATTCGAAGCTGGTAACTGAGTTGGAAAAAGGATTTGGACTTCAGCCAAAGATCTGACTATCGTCAAAATTGAACGGTTCAATCGTTAATATAATTGTATTGTTAGGCGATTCTCGAACTTGCGGCATCGATTTATCAATAGTCTGTATTGCTAGGGAGCGGCTATTTATTCCCGTACTTTTTATGGTGGTTATTGATATTAATATTGGCTTGCTGGTGGGGCCTAGGTTTTGCCTTGGGTTGATCACCGCCTTTTTGGGTTGCTCTTTTCAAGTTGGAAATATCCAAACTTTGAAAACCTAAGGCAAGCCAGTCCACTTTATGGAGGTCGGCAGTGGGTAGAGGCACTTGGATCAAGTCCTCAATATTTTGAATCCTCTGGCTCTCTTTAGAGGTGCAAAATGTAAGTGCCACCCCCTCCTTGCCAGCTCGACCCGTACGGCCAATACGGTGGACGTAAGCCTCGGCCTCCATGGGGGCATCATAGTTGATAACATGGCTGACTTGATCAATATCCAAACCTCTTGCGGCTACATCGGTGGCGATCAAAATTGTCAGCTCGCTCTTTCGAAACTCCTTCATGATCTCTGCCCGCACCTTTTGATCTACATCTCCATGGATCACTTCGCATTCGATATTTGCATCGATCAAGTCGTCGGCAAGCCTGTCGGCTTCCATTTTGGTTCGACTGAAAACCAGGGCTTTGGTGGTTTCTTTCTGATTTAAAATTTCTAGCAGGAGGCTAAATTTTAAGGCTGGTGTGAGCTTGATCACTTGCTGCTGAATCCTCTCCACCACGCTGGATTCTGGTGTCACTTCAACCTTCACCGGATCAACCAAAAACTCATTCGCTAAGGTCAGGACGGCCTTGGGCATGGTAGCCGAGAAAAAAATATTCTGTCGATTTTTAGGTAGTAAACTGATAATATTGCGGATGGGGCCGATAAACCCCATATCCAACATTCGATCGGCTTCATCCAGAACTAAACTTGTAACTTGGTCGAGTTTGACGTGTCCTTGGTTGATCAAGTCTTCCAAGCGGCCTGGGGTCGCCACAACGATATCAGGCCCCGCTTTAAGGGCCTTGATCTGGTTGTGGGACTTGATACCACCAAATATAATGGCAACCTTGAGGCCCGTACCCTGGCTGTAACTGCGGATATCCCTATGGATCTGGCTGGCCAGCTCCCTAGTGGGGGCAAGGATCAGGCTGCGAAATTTACCGGGGCGCATCTTCATCTTTTTTTCGCCCAATTTTTGAACAATGGGAAGGGCAAAGGCGGCCGTTTTTCCCGTGCCTGTTTGGGCTATCCCCATAAGGTCTTTCCCCTCTAATAGAGGGCCAATGGATTGCGCCTGGATGGGGGTAGGTGTAGTGAAATTCATCTCCACAAGGTTCTCTTCCAGTTGGGTAAGGAAACCAAAGCTTTTAAAGTCGGTAGTCATAAGAGAGTAGGAGCCGAAGGCTCAAGAAATCAAGATATAGAGAAGTGTTGCTACAGGGCCAGGTTAGTTTGCTGACCCTAAATGGGAAGCTTTTAAGGTAGTCTCCACTGGCTCTAGTCAACTGGTACAGGTTCTTTTGCAACAGAGCAAGGACGAGATGCCACAAAGTAAGAACAAATTGGAAGATTACCTCAACCTAATTTTTAAAGGCGAAATAATGCATAAAATTTGGATAGGGCAGAACCATTAAATAGATTTTACAAATCATTTTCTCAAATTTGAATGAGTTGATTTGCAATTTTGACAAGCTCTTGTATAAACAGTAAAATTACCAATTATAGATTCCCAATTCTACCATCAATCAAAAATCACCCGAAGACTAAATGCCAGAAATCAACGAGCGCCCTAGCAAAAACTTAAAAATCCTTCTTTCAATCTTTAAGTTTGTACTACCCTACAAACTCAGAGTAACATTCGCAGGCATTGCCTTGGTCTGTACGGCTGGAATTTCTCTTTCACTGGGCCAGGGAATTAGAATTTTGTTTGATCAGGGATTTGTGGTGGGTACAGAAGAAAGTTTAGGCCAAGCAATTGGAATTTTATATACCATGGTATTATTGCTAGCCTGTGGAACCTTTATAAGGTTCTATCTCGTTTCTTGGATTGGGGAGCGTGTAACGGCGGATATTAGAAATGCTGTTTTTAAGCATGTCATTGAATTGCATCCCAGTTATTTCGAAATTAACAAAAGTAGTGAGATACAATCTCGTATTACAACCGACACTACCCTGCTACAATCTCTAATTGGAACATCTGTGTCTCTGGCATTGAGAAACACCTTGATGTGTATTGGGGGGATCATTTTTCTTTTTTTCACAAATGCCAAACTGACCATGTATGTTATGATTGCCGTTCCATTGGTGATCTTCCCTATTTTATTTTTTGGAAGAAGGGTCCGAAAATTATCAAAAAGCTCCCTCGATGAAATTGCTCATGTAGGCTCTTTTGTGGGGGAGTCGCTTCAAAATATTAAAACGGTGCAAGGGTATAATCATCAGGAATTAGATATTCTAAAGTTTTCCGATCAAGTGGAGCTGGCATTCAAGGTTGCTATAAAAAGAATAAGCCAAAGATCATATATGACGGCAGTTGTGATGCTGCTTGTTTTTAGCGCTATTGTGTTTATGATCTGGATGGGGGGAAAAGATGTATTGTCTGGTGGCATAACCCCGGGAGAGCTATTCGCATTCATTTTTTATTCAGTGATTGTAGGTTCCTCGGTAGGGGCTGTGAGTCAGGTGATAGGCGAATTGCAACGGGCTGCCGGTGCGACAGAAAGGCTAATGGAATTGTTACAGGCCAAAAATCTTATTTTACCTCCTGAGCAAAACAAGAAGAACTTAGATACGCATATAACAGGGGCAATTGAACTTAAGAATATCAGTTTTGCTTATTCTTCCAGACTAGAGACACCAGCTATTCAGAATTTAAGTCTATCTGTTGAAGCGGGGAAAAGCTTGGCCTTGGTCGGGCCTTCAGGGGGCGGCAAAACAACGCTTTTTGAATTACTTCTCAGGTTTTACGATGCGCAGGAAGGGGCCATTCTATTCGATAACATCAATATCAGGGATCTCGATCCAAAAAACTTGAGAAAACACATTGCAATTGTCCCCCAGCAACCTGCATTATTCAGTGCAAATGTTTGGGAAAATATTCAATATGGAAATCCCAATGCCTCAAAGGAACAAATTCATGAAGCAGCAAAGGCCGCATATGCCACAGAATTTATTGAGCAACTTCCAGAACAATATGACACCTACTTAGGTGAGTCGGGGGTAAGGCTTTCAGGTGGACAAAGGCAACGAATAGCCATCGCAAGGGCCATATTAAAAAATCCTGAGATACTTCTTTTGGATGAAGCAACCAGCGCATTAGACGCGCAAAGTGAGCAGATGGTACAAATGGCCTTGGATCATTTGATGGTAAATAGAACAACCCTAATCATTGCCCACCGCCTGGCAACTGTAAAAAACGTAGACCAAATTGCTGTCATTGAGGCAGGGAATATCGTAGGCTTGGGAACCCACGAGGAATTAGTTAATAGCTCCCCACTTTATTCAAGGCTAGCAAAACTACAATTTAGAGGTGTTTAGCCTGAGTTACCTAAAATCACCACTCAGAGCGACTTGGAAAGGGAAAATACAGAACTAACTACATGGCTGCTGTGATTTATAGGGGGGCGAACTAACTTCCCTCAGCTGGGTAGGTTGGCGCTCTTATGATAGTCAAGAGCAAAGGATTTGTATTTATTTGAAATACCAAAATTTAGGCTTTAAATTTAAACTAAAAATCAAAACTCAAATTAAGGTAAGTTACTGGTGGGTTTTTAAATCTAGGATTATGGTCCTTGTGAACGCAAAATATTGAGCAAAAAAAAAGAGGCGTGAGCCTCTTTTTTTGGGTTTGTTTTAAGAACCAACTACAAATGATAAACCACCACCAGATAAAATCCAGTGCTCAAGAAAAGATTACTCTACTTGCGCCTGCATTTTAGCAAGTAAGCCTCTAGTTATTTCCACTTGGTCCAACCAAGTTTGGCAGCTAGGCAGTTTGATCGCTTTCAGCTCATCGCTCCATTCCTTGGTTACTTCCTGCAAACCACTCAGCAAAGGGATAGCTTTACTATAATCAATGGATGAGAAAATTAAACTAGGTAGGATCTGTGATCGTGTGCCAAAACCAAAGGGAACCTCTAACTGGTTAGCCAACTTTTTTAATCTGAATTGCGTCAAATAAAAGCCACAAAGCCCAGGGGTCAATAGATATTTCGCAATATCTTTCAAGCCTGTTTCAGGGTTTTCTAAGATCTCTTGCTCTAGCTTGGGCAACTCAGGGGGAAAAAGCCCTGGATTTAGCTCTTTATATAGCTTTTGGCTTACATCTAGAAGATGGTTAGCTAAGTGGCTAAAAAAGAAGTTCTCTGTCTGTTTTAAGGCAATAGCAAAGATCGGTAACCAAGTTAAAACCTGAGAAGATAGAAATTGACCAGCTTCGGCCTTTCGGCCCTCTTTGAGTAGGACAATTAAATAGGAAATTTCTGTAGCGATATGGTCAGGGGTGCCTTTTGGGTACCAGTGGCCAGCTCGATAAGCATCGTTAACATGTTCAAAAGCATCGCCGCCCATTTGACCCAGTTCATCGAAATAAACTGAGGCATAGGGGGAAACTTCAAGACCAAGAGCCTGATAATGGTCTGCACCAAATTCGTCTCTTGGGTCATCGAATTCTTGGTATCTTTGATTCCAAGATTCGATTAGGGGGGAAGAGTCGAAATTTTCGGGAATTCGACCCTCTAAAAGTTCTGCAATAATGCAAAGTTCTTGCAACATATTATTAGCGACCAAATGGCTTTTCAGGAAGTACGTAGGCTTCTTTCGTTGGCTTCAATGGTCTATTATACCACATTGGCCGTCTTGTGCCATCGGGGCTATGATCGACAGCAGAACGAGTTTTAGCAACCCACTTCTGATATACTTCCATGGACTTGTTGGTGTCAACCCAAACATCTCCATAAGAATCTGTTGCCTCGGCTTTTTTTACATTAAGCGCTTTTTGGTGCCAGCAATGGGCGCCACTGACTGGGTCAGGCTGAGCTGCGTGAGTTAGATTTTGGTTTACACCAACATCTTCCCACCAAACTCGACTGGTGTCAGGGTCCCAAGACTTCCAAGGTTTACCCATTTGTTTGATTTTAAGGGTGCACTCACCGTTTTCTTTTTCTTCAATATCAACAACCGAAGCCATACCTGAGCCAATTCCTTGGCCAGTTGCGGCTGTTCCACTGGTCTTCCAGCGGCCGAGGTGGTGAGAACAGGCAACAACACCAGGCTTAATGCCTTCTGTCACAAATGCCTTATCTACAAAGTAACCAATCTCGGTTTCTACCCTTACGAGTTCACCAGCGGCAACGCCAATTCTTTTTGCGTCACTAGGGTGAATCCAAAGTGGATTGTTGTGGCTAATTTCATATAACCACTTACAGTTTGCACTTCTGGTGTGAATCAAAGTTGGCAGACGGAAGTTAGGTAGGAGAATCATCTCCCCCTTTTCTCGGTCTATGTGGCTTTGGTGCACGTGGGATTCTAGTTGCCAAGGAATAGTGTATTCCTTTTCAGGCCAGCCCCAGTCTTTCATAGTAGCACTGAAAAATTCTAACTTCTTTGACGGAGTATTGAACCCAACTGTTGCTACACCTTCAACCATGTTGCCTTTGACAACGCCTTTTTCATCAACAGCTCTACCAGCTGCATCAGCATTGTATTTACCAACTAACTCAGCGGCAAAAGGCTGGTAATGATCTTTTTTCACTTCATAAACTGCATACCTGCGCATGTACTCTAAAGGAGTCAAACCTTCTTCTTTCGCCTTTTCAGGAAGCCCTGGTACAGAGTTTTCAAAAATCCACTGCCAGTACTCATTTTGAGTAATGATTTCGCCTTCACGATAAGGGCTCATGAAGTGTTTTTTGATTCCTAAAGCACCGTCTTCATCCATTTTCACAGATAAGGCTGTCCAGAATTCTGCTTCTTCCCAGACTTCACCTGGGTTAGACTCATAGGTGTATTTAATATCAATGCCAGCTTTTTCCATGGCCACTCTACGTACAGGTTGCCTAAAAGCAATCCACTGGCCAGCGTGAGTCTCTTGACTCATTAAATCATGCCGTTCGCCTGCGTGGCCCATTGGAAGAATATAATCGGCATACCATGCTGACTCGTTCCAAGTAGGGGTTAAGGCAACGTGGCACTTCATTTTTTCTTCGTCTTGCAGAGCCTTCATCCACATAAACCCATCCGGGTTAATCCAAAGTGGGTTGTAGACACGAGTGAAGTAAACATCAATCTCGCCTCTGCCTTCTTCTAAGAAGTGAGGAAGTAAAAAGCTCATTTCATAAAATGACATTGGCCATTCATGGGGCATGTGCAATTCATTCCAAGTATCTGTGTGTGGCGGTTCGTCAAAAGGCTTAGGAACAAATTTGTTCCAACTATTGCCACTAACTCCACCTTTGTTGCCAACAGAACCAGTCAATACATTTAAAAAGAACAGGGTTCTTGCTACTTGCCAGCCACCTAAGTGAGCCATAGAAGCGGCACGCCATACGTGTGTGGAAAGTTTGCCTTCGGCTTCGCTTACGGCTATAGCCATATTCTCTAAAATCTTCGCATCAATCTGGCATTCTTTGGCAGCCATCTCAAAATTAAAGGGAGCATAGGTCGCTTTTAAAAACTTATCAAAGGTATCATAGTCTTCTAGTAATTTCGCATCAGCGGCAATTGCCTGCTGTAGCGCTTTTAGGTCGGGAGTGTTTGCCAACTCGTTACTAGTTGAAAATTCTTTTAAAGTATCGGCCCAGTTAACCCAGTTCTTTACAAATTCTTTATCGTAAAGATCATTTTCCAGTAAATAATTGGCAATAGATAGGATCATGGTCGGCTCACTACCTGGCCAAACTGGCGCCCAAATATCTGACTTGGATGCTGTGTTTGAAAGGCGAGGGTCAACTGTAATCAACTTGGCACCCTTCATTTTAGCTTCAATAATTCGCTGGGCATGAGGGTTAAAATAATGACCTGTTTCTAAGTGCGAAGAAATCAATAAAATTGTCTTAGCATTAGAATAGTCGGGGCTTGGTCGATCAAAACCAGACCACTGGAAATAACCAGATCTGGCTGCAGCCGAGCAAATATTTGTGTGACTGTTGTGAGAATCCGTTCCCCAAGCCTTAATGACTCGGTTGGTGTAATGATCTTCGCCAGGGCGACCAACATGGTAGCAAATGCCATCTTTTCGCTTCTTGCGACTTGCGGCCATTTTTTCACCGATTTCAGCTAAAGCTTCGTCCCAAGTGATGCGCTTCCATTTACCTTCACCACGTTTACCAACTCTTTTTAGAGGGTGCATGATGCGTTCTGGATCATAAATCTGGTTGTGGGTAGCTGGCCCTTTGGCGCAGTTACGGCCACGTGAACCTGGGTGCACGGGGTTTCCTTCAAATTTTCTGATCTCAAAATTTTGCTTATCTACATAGGCTAATAAACCACAGGCAGACTCACAGTTAAAACAAACGGTAGGCACTAGCTGGTAATTTTTAGCAACTTGCTTGGGCCATGATTTAGCGTCCCATTCTGTCCAGTCATCCCAATGCTCACAGGGTGGGTGGCTGGTCATACGACCATCACCATGACGAATATGATTTAACTCTAAAGGTTTTTTATCGGAATCCACAAAAGAGGGGACACCGTAAGCATGACCTGATGTTAGGTTTTCGTGTTTCTTGTCCATGGTGATTTAACTGTTAGGAATATGTTGTGGAGCCATCACGAAGATATGCTCATAAATATAAAGACCAACTAGAGCGAGCAATGCGCCAAGTGAAGGTTGCTTCAA
Organism: SAR324 cluster bacterium; assembly: GCA_033791585.1. Classification (GTDB taxonomy): domain Bacteria; phylum SAR324; class SAR324; order XYD2-FULL-50-16; family XYD2-FULL-50-16; genus JASJGK01. The sequence goes on from JASJGK010000145.1 coordinate 40,163, forward strand.
GCCGATTAAAACGATGGGTAGAATATTACCAGCCAAGATTGCACCACCCCAAAATAAATTCTTATATTTACCGTGGGTGATAGAATGAGCAGCAGCTTTCGCAGTGTCAGAAGCGTGATTCACGCCGAACTCACCAAGTAAAATCATCAGTAAATTGATCACAATCGCTATACTAAATCCGTGAAAAGCCATCTGTACAAAGTCAGGCTCGATTGGGGTAAATTCACCTAAAATCACCACAAATGCACTTCCTGCCATCATAGCTTGAGTGAAGAAATGAAAAGGTAACAATGGGCTTTGCCAGAAGTCTCTACCCTCTGCCTGAGCAAAGAGATAAGCTGTGTAGATAGCAGCACCAATTGCAAGGGGGAAACCACCTAAGAAGGCAACTTCTCTGATAAGACCTAAATCCATGTCGATTAATCCTAGCAACACCGCAGTTTCAGCGGCCCACCAAGCACCTGTTAAGGTACTAAAGGAAATGAGGATGTAAGCACCACGAACCAGCCAAGATTTCCATTGTGGCTGGAATACAACCCTTAAAAATCTTTCAGGTTTCTCTAAATCCCAAACTAAAAAGACGGTTGTGAGTAGTGTAAAAGCAACAACGGCACCGCCAGCAATTACATTTGTCATTGAGTCAAGGTTAGCCATTCCGTAAATGAAGGCCATAGCCATCAACATAAAGATACCTGTGGCAATGCCCTTGGTAACTAAATAGGCTGGTACTTGCCAATGCCATGGTATGCTGTGTCTCGTGTTATAAGTTGTTTGGCACATTTGAGAACCGTCACCCATGTATAGAGTGGGGTTTTCATCGACATGTTGGTCCATGTTAGTTTCGCTTACATCAGACCATAAAAATTGTTTTGATGTACTCATGGTAACAGTTGGTGTCAAAGCAGCTTGGTGACCATCAATGTAAAATACCTTAGGTGATGTACCCTGTTCTGGTTTTCTTACAGTCACGTTATTAGCGGCGATTGTTGTGGATATTTCTGAAGTTGGGTCGTCGATATCACCAGCAATAATTGCATGGGTAGGACAAATAACCGCACAAGCAGGCTCCATTCCACGGTCAACGCGGTGGGCACAATAGTGACACTTCTGAGCGGTTCCCGTTTCAGGGTCGATATAGATAGAGTTATAAGGGCAGGCCTGCATACAGGACTTACAACCAATACATTGGTCAGAATTATAACCAACGATACCATCATCTCTTTGGGTCATTGCTGAAACGGGGCAGATTTCAACACAAGGTGGGTTTGCACACTGATTACAGCGATTCACTTGGAAGTTTCTTCTCACATTGGGGAAATTTCCTACTTCCGTATATTTTACCCAAGTACGAAAGACCCCTAAAGGGACTTGGTTTTCACTTTTGCATGCAGTTGAGCAAGCATGACAACCAATACACTTTCGGTTGTCAATGACAAAGCCGTAATTCATTGTTTCCTCTTATTTATCCCAAAGGATTTAGATTCTTTAAAGCTTGGAAAAGCTTTAAGGTTGTTTTAAAATCTTTAAATTTGTTTGATTTTCTGCCGACTTTAAGTAAAAGAAGGCAGAAAGTTTCGGCGGTGGTCTATTTGCTCTGAATCCAATAAGTGAAAATTTCACCATCATCTTCAGATTTTAAAATAGGGTTTCCTGTTCGTTCAGACCAACTAGGCATATCCTTGATAGAACCCTTGTCGGTACAAACCATTCTTAGGACTTGACCCGTGGTTAATCCATCAACAGCTTTTTTAGTTTTCAAAACAGGTAGTGGGCAGCTAAGACCTTTGCAGTCTAGCTCTAGATCTACTTTAATATCATTCATGTTCAGTTCCTTTAATGTTAAATTTTAGGTAAAAAGTTGAATATCTGAATCAGCAGCGAAATCTAAAAAGTTCGCAGCACCAGCATAGTTGACTCCTTCAACAAAGTCTTCCTTTTCATAACCAAAAACGTCCATGGTCATGGTACAGGCGATCATTTCGACTCCGATATCTATACAAAGGTCACGTAATTCTGGTACAGAAGCTACACCTTTGTTCTTAAAAGTTTTCTTCATCAAGCTAGTTGAGAAAGACTCAAATCCTGGTACGTTACCCATCAAAGCATTAGGTATAGGCCAGTTGATGTTTTGAAACCACTTTGGCCCAAAAGGCATCTTCATAGGCATAGCTGGGTTAGCTTGTGGGGCAATTATTCCTTCATAGTCTGTTCTTAAAACATCAAGACCGTAAAAGGTATAAAAAATCTTTACTTCCATATCCATGGCTGCGGCGGCACTACCTAATATTAAAGGTGGGTAAGCCCAATCCAAGGTTCCTTGTGTTGCAATTAAAGCAACTTTTTTTTGTCCAGACATCGTTTCTCCCTAAAAAAACGGTTAAGTAACTAATTTAAAGCCAAGAATTGACTTGATGCTTTTCTGCAAGTTCAACAAAACCAGCATAGTCGATAACTTTGACTTGATCACAAAGAACACTAATGCCCCTTGCCTTTAAGTCTGAACTTAAAGCGTAAAAGTCATTGGTTGCGGAGTGTTGAGCTAATTGACCTGAAACTTTACTTGAACATTGCGCAGCATATACACCATCTTCAATAAGTAAAATTGGGTCGCCTTCTTGTGCAAACTTAAGACAAGTGTCGAAGCTGTCTGCTGAAAAAGGGCTTTTATTAATTGTGTGTAACATATTGGACCTTCCGATTAATGATGAATTAGAACATCTTGCACAGCCATCAGCTTGCCAATGGCATCAGCTTCAAGAACCTGAACAGGAATAAAAAGATCTTCGACTTTTAGCCCACGATCTTCTAATGATTGCCTATCAACATAGATGTCTTCTACGTCATAATCTTCTAAAACTCCAAGAGTTTTCATAAAGCCTTTGATCTGCAGCTCAGTTGTATCTTGGTCTTTCTTTAGAGAAAATATACCATCACCAATAAAGGCCATGCTTATTTCTTGGTCATATGCGGCCATGATTAGAACCATTTCTAAACCTTCGTAGGTGTAGATTGTGCCGTGAGGTGCGGTTCTAACAATGTGCATCATTTTTTTTACGTTGTCATCCATCTACTTTAAGCTCCAAATGTAACTAAGCGGTCAACATCAATAGCGATATCGGTCAATTCACCGAGACCTGTGATTTCAGAGTGATCAGTCAAAAGACTATCTTCGATCCCTCTACGCTTACTTGCAGCGATGCAAGATAGGATTCTAACGCCTTTAGCGCCTAATTCAGACCAACGGTTAGCTATATGCCTGTCGTCTTGAGGTGGGTCCATGAGTTTAGTGACGTTAATGACCCCGTCATTGTATAAAAATACAGAAGTTAAGGTGTGGCCTTTTTCCATCACTGCTTTCGCAAAGTGATACGCTGTGTCAGCTGCTTCGTGGTTATAAGGTCCTTCTTTTAATAAAATTGCAAATTTCATTGCCCCTTTTATAATATGAAGTTAAAAGAATATATAGATATGCTAAAAAACATATATGGTGGATAATTGCACTTTGAACCGAGCGATGTCAAACCTTTTTATGTTGTTTTTTTACCATGTTAGGATTATTTTATAAGTCCTTGATAAAAAGGAACTTAAATATGCATATATATTACTATAATTTACTATGAAAGAAAAGTTAAAAGCTTGGTTTGTCGAAAATGAAGACAGACTTGAAGAGTTAAAAGACTCAGACGCAGCCGCTCAATTCGGGCAAATTGAATTAGCAGAGTTTAAAAAACTCAAGGCCGAAATCATTATTGAAATGGTGATGGAAAATGTAACAGATATGCCAGATTTGAATTTTCACGCCCAGAAAAACCTATTTCCCTACCCTAGCTCCGAGCAATTGCAGACAGCGAGGGAAAGGTTGGGTTTAGGTCGTGCTAAAATGAAGCACTAACTACCTTAAAATATTTCGGTAGCCTTGCGGCACTAAATGCGCCTTTAGTGGCGTAAGCCTAACAACATATTTTAGAGAAAGCGCCCCAGGCAATCGAAGGTTAGAGAGACTTCTAAAGCAAGGTCAGCCTTTAGTAATATTGCTAGACGCTTCAATGGCGACGCCTATCCTTAGCTTTAGGTTTTTCCTAAGACTGGGCTACTTATTTTGAGTATCCTTTCTTCTCCTTCTTAGTTAGTGGAAGCCTGCGGCGCTTCTCTAAAATATTTCGGTAGCCTGACGGCACTAAAGGCTGTCTATCCCCAGGGCTTTTCTTTGGGAAAAACTTAGAGCATATATTAAGGTGAAAACTCCAATTACATTTCCTTACACTAAAAGATTCTTTTTTACAGTTAGGTTTGACGGTGGATAATCAATATGTATATATTGAAATATTAAAGAGATAATTATTCAGCCGAAGATCAGAATTCTATTTTTCAAGAGGGAAAGCCTGTGGGATCATTTTTACCAAAAAATTATACTTTTAACAGTTTTCAAGCTGATCTCCTGTCAGGTATTACCGTCGGAATTATCGCACTTCCCTTGGCAATGGCCTTGGCTATCGCCAGCGGGGTTCCCCCTGAACACGGACTCTATACCTCTATCTTTGCAGGGATTGTTATTGCGCTTACAGGTGGCTCTAAATTTAATGTTTCAGGCCCCACAGCCGCTTTTGTTGTCGTTTTATTGCCCATTAGCCAAAAGTTTGGCTTAGCAGGGTTGCTGACGGCGACCTTAATTGCAGGTTTGATTCTCATTTTTTTAGGTGCCGCAAAACTAGGTGGTGTGATTCGCCTTATCCCTTACCCTGTGATTATTGGCTTTACCAGCGGGATCGGAATTGTAATCGCTGGGCTTCAAATTAAAGATTTTTTAGGTATTGAAGGGATAAACCGAGGTGGGTTTGTCAGTACAATAACCCAAATTTCCTCCTCACTAGATAGAATAAATTGGCTTGATACCAGTGTAGGTGTCGTCACTCTAGCAGTGTTATTGCTCTTCCCAAAATTAAAACTTAAAATTCCCTCACATTTAGTCGCTGTTTTAGTAGGAACTTTGTTTGCTTATTTCCTGGTCCCAATGGGCTTTGGGGAACACGTTAAAACAATCGGAAGCGAATTTCATTATGTAATTGATGGGGTTTCTGGTAACGGGATACCCCCTGTCCTACCTAAATTTGCCTTACCGTGGAACTGGGTTGACCCTAGCGGGAAAACGTTGGTCTGGTCGGTGCAGCTTTTTAAAGAATTATTCATGGCTGGTTTTGCCATAGCAATGTTAGGGGCTATTGAGTCTTTGCTTTGTGCGGTTGTCGCCGATGGTATGACTGGAACAAAACATAATTCCAATAAAGAATTGATTGGGCAGGGATTAGGTAACCTAGTTGCTCCCTTTTTTGGAGGCATCCCCGCAACAGCGGCATTAGCCCGAACAGCGGCAAATATACGAGCAGGTGGAAATTCTTCGGTTTCTTCCATTGTTCATGGTGTCTTTTTGCTTTTGTCTTTGGTCTTTATTGGCAAATGGTTAGCCTTTATCCCTATGGCAACCTTGGCGGCATTACTTTTTATTGTTGCTTGGAATATGGCAGAGGTAAAACACTTTATTCGGATTGTAAAAATTGCCCCTAGGAGCGACGTTGCCGTTTTGTTAGCTTGTGTCAGCCTTACGGTTTTGGTAGATATGGTTGCAGCTGTTACTGTGGGTATCGTTTTAGCATCTGTCCTGTTTATTCGTAGAATGTTTGAACTGACAGGGAATCAATTATCCCAAGAATACCAACCCAATGAAACTGATTTTGAAGGTGCTGAAGGTGTAGTCGTTTATGAAATTAAAGGATCTTTGTTTTTTGGGGCTGCCCAAAAAGCAATCAGCACGCTAGGGGAGATTCAAAATAAATTTCATACATTAATTTTAGAACTAACCCGTGTTGAAATGATCGATATGACGGGTATTGTAGCCTTAGAATCTGTATTAGCAGACCTTAGAAAAGCTAAGATAAAAGTGATCATTTGTGGGCCTAGCCCGCAAGTTAAAGAAAGGTTTGAAGCTGCAGGAATCGTCTCTAATGCAGGGACGCTCTGTATTGTTAGTTCGATAGAACATGGGCTTGATTTAGTTGAATCTAGATCATTAGAAGCCAGTTCAGTTGAATTAGAACCAAATACCTAATATAAATTTTTTATCCAGAAACTGGCTCTAGACCAGATTAATCCAAAAAAATTAAAACCTAACGAATGAAGATGTTAAAAAAACTATTTCCCTTTCTAGCTTGGGGCCCTTTGATGGACAGACACACCATCGGCGCTGATTTTATTGCTGGTATCACCGTTGCTTTAGTGTTGATTCCACAATCTATGGCCTATGCCCAGTTGGCGGGGTTGCCCCCCATATACGGGCTTTATGCGGCCTTAATGCCTGGGTTAATAGGCGTGCTTTGGGGCTCATCTTACCATTTAGGCACAGGGCCTGTGGCCATGACTTCTCTACTGACTATGACGACGTTATTGCCCTTTGCTAACGGAGACGTTAATTTTGTTGGTTCAGAAAGATATATTGGCTTGGCTATTTTGTTGGCCTTTATTGTCGGTGTCGTGCGGCTTTTAGTAGGGGTCTTTAAATTGACCTTCTTTATTAATTTTTTATCCCAACCCGTTGTTAGGGGGTTTATCAACGCTGGGGCATTGATCATTGCATCCTCGCAGGTAGGTAAAATTTTTGGCGTCAAAATGCACAAAAGCGATGTCTACATTGCCGATATTTGGGATTTATTGTTACGCCTCCCCTCTGAGATCCACTTACCCACCCTAATCATCGGTGGTACTTCGTTGGTGCTATTGTGGGGTTTGAAAAAGTATACACCTAAAATCCCCTCTGCTCTTGTGGTAGTGGCATTAGGCTCGCTTGCTGTCTGGTTTCTTAACCTTGCTGACCCTAGATTAATAAATGCCGATTTTGTTGGGTTTGTTGCTGCTGACCAGAAATTTGTGAATGTTATTGGGATTATACCTGCAGGCTTGCCTGCTTTTCAAGCACCCATGTTTGATTTTGCTTTAATTCTGCAAATTCTCCCTGGGGCTTTTGCTGTGATGTTCATTGGTTTTATGGAGGTGACTTCAGTCACAAAGGCCATATCACCCAAATCAAAACAAAAAGTAAATCTCGACCAAGAATTGATTGGCCAAGGCCTATCAGCCATTGCAGGGAGTTTTTCTAGTTGCTACCCAACCAGTGGTAGCTTTTCCAGAACAGCATTGAACTTTTCTTCTGGTGGTAAAACTGGTTTATCTGGGGTTTTTGTAGCTCTTTTTGTTTTACTTTCCCTGTTGTTTTTAACCCCTCTCTTGATCTTTTTACCAGATGCGGTTTTGGCGGCGATCATTATTATGGCGGTAATTGGGCTAATTGACTTTAAGGCCTTTAAGCAAGCTTGGCGAGTTCATGTTTATGACGGTATTAGTGGTATCGTTACCTTTTGTGCAGCCATACTCTTTGCTCCAAATATCGTGAATGGTATTGTAATTGGTGGCTTACTAGCTTTAGCGCTACATCTATTTCGTACTATGAGCCCAAGGGTAGTGATTAAAAGCGGATTGGAAAGTGATCTGGCCCTAGAAAATGACTCACAATACCCAAATAGTTCGGCTAAGTTCCCTACGATGGAATTTGAAGGAAGAATATACTTTGCCAATACACAGCATTTCGAAAATGCAGTTCTCACCATCTTAGACCGCTTTCCCAATACGGAAAAAGTAGTGGTTTTGGCTAATGGAATTGGTGGGATTGATGCTTCTGGTGATTTGGTTCTACGTGAGCTAATCGAAACCTTACGGGGTCTGGGCAAGGATTTTATTTTTATTGGAGTCCGACCACAGGTGCAAGAAATTTTAGTTCGAGCCGACCTTTGGGACCTAATTGGCGATGAAAATTTCTTTACTGATACAGGTGCTTTTCAAGCAACCTTAAAGTAGCTCCAAGGCTCACTTGAGTCTTTGGTCAGGTTTAATTGACTGGTTGAACGCTGGAGGGATTGTTGTTCTTCCGGCTATTCGGCCAAGGATATAAGCTCTTTAATTGGGCCTGAGGTGAATCAGGCAATGTAATCTAGTTGTTGATGATCGGTCACCCTAAGGACTCCGCTTTACCAATGTGAAATTGTTTCTCTGAAGCTTAAGGTTGAAAGATGTTGAATCTCCTTACCCCCTAAACCCAGCCTTAATGCGTTTGTTTCAGTGCTTATCCAAGACTTTTTTGGTGGGAGGTGCATGAAGCTTGTGGCTTTTAAGGTTGTTTTTAAATTAAACTTCTAGGCAATGAGTCAACTTTGCCTAAGCTATTCCATTCTTCTTATTTACTTGGCCTCGGTGGCATCATTAGGCAAGCTGTTAAACCACTTGAGTTTCGCCTGCAGAGATACAACTGTACCAATGATCAACAGCGCAGGTGCCTGCACATCTTCACGTTCCATGGTTTCTTTTAAAGTCCCAAGAGTGGTTGTGATAACCCTCTGCTCGGGCATGGTGCCTTTTTCTACAAATGCTGCAGGCATATCACCACTAACACCCCGTTTCATTAGTTCTTGGGCAATAATAGGCGCTGTGGAAACACCCATATAAAATACTAGAGTTTGGTTTGGCGCTGTCATAGAGTCAAAATCCAGATTCAACTCTTCACCCTTTAAATGACCTGTAATAAAACGCACCGATTGGGCGTGATCTCTGTGGGTTAAGGGGATGCCTGCATAGGCACCGCAACCAGCGGCGGCTGTTATGCCCGGTACAACTTGAAAATCGATGTTGGAAGATAAAATGGTTTCAATCTCTTCTCCGCCACGGCCAAAAATAAAGGGGTCACCGCCTTTTAGGCGTACAACTAATTTGCCCTTACTGGCTTCATCAACTAGAATCTGGTTAATGCCCTCTTGCGGGACCACATGAAAGCTAGACTTTTTACCAACATAGATTCGCTCCACTTCTCGCCTTGCAAAATCTAAAATTGCTGGGTTTACAAGCCTATCGTAAACCAAAACATCTGCATTTTGAATCAACCGTAAAGCCCGCAAGGTCAATAGGTCTGGGTCACCAGGGCCAGCACCAACTAAGCACACTTGACCATAATCTTTTAGATGTTCTTTTGGTGCATTCAACTCACGGATCAAGGCTTCTCTCGCTTCTGCCTCCTTGCCCCCTAAAAACATTTCAATGATGGGGCTAGCGAAAACCTTATCCCAGAATTTTTTTCGACTGGTATGAAGGTCGATACTCGCTTTGGTGGTGGAGCGAACTTCGCCCATCAACTTTGCAAGCCGTGAATATGAGTGAGGGAATAGAGTTTCTAATTTCGCCCGAACTAACCTGCTTAACCTAGGGCATTGCCCGCTGCTAGAAACGGCCATAATCAAAGGGTCACGGTCAACGATACTAGGGAAGATAAAATTACAGAAATCAGGCTTATCAATCACGTTAACCAACATCATTTTTGCTGTTGCCAACTTATAGATAGATTCACAAAGTTCTAAATTCTCTGAGGCAACTACAACAATATGCTTCCCTTCTAGGTCTGAGGGAGAAAATTCTCTGGCATGGTAATCAATCTTTTGTTCTTCAACCAAGGCCTTGAATTCACCGCTAATTTGAGTGGCTATGACAGTCACATTTGCAGAGGCTCGAACGAGCAAGCTAAGCTTATTATGGGAGCCAGTATCAGAGCCTACAAGTAGAACAGGCTTACCTTTAAGGTCTAAAAAGAGGGGTAAAAATTCCATGGGTTTTTTTTCCTGATTTTATAGGTGGATAGTTTAGCAATAAAAAAGTGTAAAAAACTAGCTTTTACTTGCAATCTTACTAAATATCAACCTAGAATAGGCAATTGTGATTATATGAATATTTACATTAACCTAAACTAGAAGAGTTAAGATGTCAAAACGTTTAAAGTACCTTGCTGATATCCGCCCAGAAGCTGCAACAGCTTATTTTGAATTTTTAAAGCAGTCAGGCCAACACCTTGATGATAAAACAAGGTTCTTAATTTCAGTTGTTACCAAGGTTGCCACAGGTACAACAGCAGGACTAAAGCAGTATCTACCTCACGCAATGCGTGCTGGTGCAAATGCAAACGAAATTATTGATGCTATATTGATGTCTTTTCCAGCAGCAGGCCTACCTAAGGTATTGGATGCTTTAGATGTGGTTCAAGAATTAAACCTACCTGACTTTTTACCTGAAAACTTAAAAAAGCCTTATGAGTGGTATGAAGTTTGTGACCTAGCTAGTTTAGAAGATGAAAAAATCACAGATTTTGAGATTGAAGGCGTGCAAATGTTGGTTGTTCGTAAAGGCGAAGGCGTAACGGTTTTTGATCGTCGCTGCCCACACCTGGGCAACAAGCTCCCCTGTGAAAATGTTGATGGCAACTTAACTTGTAAGTCTCACCAATGGGTATTTGACGCTGTAAGTGGTGAATGTGTGGAAAAGGGAACTCGAGCCATCCACACCTATGAAAGTAAAGTTGAAAATGGCAAAGTTATGGCTAATCTCTTAGTATTTGCAAAGGACTAATATTATGGAATCAAAGGTAGACCACGCCAATGAAGTTGTTGAGCACCTAGCCTCCCAAGGCTATGTTGCCTCTCAAGATATCGCAACGACTGTCTTTTTAGGCATGAAGATGCAAAAGCCAATCTTGGTTGAAGGCCCTGCTGGGGTTGGGAAAACAGAATTGGCAAAGGCCTTATCCAAGGCCTTGGAAGTGGATTTGATCCATTTACAATGTTATGAAGGTTTAGATGAATCCAAAGCGATCTATGAGTGGGAATATGCAAAACAACTGCTCTACACCCAGATGCTGAAAGAAAAAATTCATGAACTGGTTTCTGATTCTAGTAATTTAAAAGACTCGATCGAAGAGCTGTCAAAGCAAGAAGACGCTTTCTTTTCAAAGCATTTTTTGCTGCCTCGGCCTCTTTTAAAATCCATTACTCTCGGGCGGCCTAACATACTGCTCATTGATGAGATTGATAAATCAGACCCTGAATTTGAGGCCTATTTGCTGGAGGTATTGAGTTCTTTTGAGATCACAATTCCTGAACTGGGTAAAATTGAAGCGACAAGTATCCCTTTGGTTTTCCTTACTTCGAACAACTCAAGGGATCTAAGCGATGCCTTGAAGCGTCGCTGTTTACACTTATATGTAGACTTCCCAAGTAATGATCTTGAAGCTCAGATTGTAGCTTCCAGATTCCCTGATTTAGATACAGAATTAATTGCCTCTATGGTTGATGCCATTTCTAATATCAGAACCTTAGATATTAAAAAGAAGCCCTCTATTGCTGAGACACTTGACTGGGCTAAAGCCCTAATTAGTTTGCAGATTGGTGACATTAACCATGAGTCTTTAACTAAAACTTTAGGCGTGATTTGTAAGTACCAGTCAGATATCGAACAGGTGCATAACCAGATGGAAGAAGTCTTAAAGGATTCTTAAAAGATGGTAAATCAGGTAAGAGAATTTTGTAATCTGCTAAAGTTGAGGGGGTTAATGGTAACCCCAAATTCCCTCAATGGGGCGCTTGAAGCTTTGAGTTGGGTCGATACACTCGACCTAGATCAATTCAAGACAGCTCTTTTGGCTAATCTTGTCCAGCATCCTTTGGATATGGATTGTTTTGAGGCGGCATTTACAGATTATTTTCTTTCCCAAAACAACATGCAACTGGAAAAGGAAGATCAATTTTTTAAAGCTAATTTAAAAGATTTTATCGACCAGGTAAAAAAGAGTGAAGAAAACTTTGACGCTGTTATTATCGGGGTTTTGGAGGGGAAAAGTAGAGGCGTAATGCAACTCTTGATTGAGGCTGAAGAGTCTTTTTTAACCCATGATGCAGAAGACCATAAAAAGGGTAAGGGTGGCCAAAAAAAGAAGAATACTTTTAAAAAACAATTAAAAATGATGATCGATCTGGCAGAAGATTTTTCTGCTCGGTCCTTCCACATGCCCCAGCAGAAACGTGAAAAGCTGGCTGAAATTATCCGCCAGCAACTAGAAGAAGCTATGGCTTTGCTAGATAATAAACCCCAGGGGCGTGATAAATTACTGCCTTGGGAAAAGGAAAATACCATTTCCACCATTAACTTTGCCCAGCTTCGTGAAGCGGATATCAGTAAGGTTAAAGAAGAAGTGAATATATTGGCCCGCAAGCTAAAAAATAAATTGGCCCAAAAGCAAAAGAGATCGGCCAAAGGGAAGATTGATATCAAAGCCATGGTTCGCCAATCGGCAGCCTATGGCGGGGTTCCTTTTAAATTAAGATGGAAGCAGCATAAAAAAACCAAGGGTAAGATCATTGCTATTTGTGATGTTTCTTCTTCTGTTTCTTATGCAGCACAATTTATGATTTTACTGCTTTATCTATTGCAGTCACGTTTTAGTAAGATTCGTAGCTTTGTTTTTATTCGCCAAGCCTACGAAATCACCAGTTTTTTTGAGTCTTGGCCCCTTGAGCAGGCAATGCTTAAGGCCATTGATTCGCATAAAATTCGTATGGGCCAGCCCAGTAACTATGGTTCTAGTTTTAATTCTTTTTTAAAGGATTATGGCTCGGCCGTAACGCCTGATACCACTTTGATTATTATGGGCGATGGACAGAATAACTTTAACGCTCCGCAAATCGAAGGTTTTAAAACCCTAAGTGAGCGGGCAGCAAAGACTTATTGGCTGAATCCTGAGGAAGAAAAATTTTGGTATAGTGCCTCCAATGTTTCAAAAGAATATAAACCCTTTTGCGACCAAATGATTGAATGCGCAACGCTAGAACAACTCGGTGAGTTCACCGAAAAACTTGTATTTTAGGTAGTTTTAAGCTATCCTAAATTTTAATAAAACTACTCCGATCCGAAGAGCCTAAGGCACACATTGCTATGGTTTTAGGGCGATAGGGTTTAAGTGGAAACGCTTTGGCCTTCCGAATTTGAAAAGGAGTTATATGCTTACCTATACCCAAGCCTTAGACTTGGTCTTGTCTGAAGTTGCGTCTTATACTGGCACATTGCCAGAGTCTAAGACTGTAGTTGAATTGCCTTTTTTAGAGGCACTAGGCCATGTATTAAAAGAAGATCTAATCGCAGATCGTGACTTCCCCCCCTTTGACCGTGTTTGTATGGATGGCTTTGCCATTAATTCAATCGATTATAAAGGCGCTGGGCAAAAGTTTGATTTGTTACCTGCCCAGATGGCTGGCGACGAACCGACCCACACAACAGCCGCAAACCAAGCAATACCCGTTATGACAGGTGCACCTATCCCAGAGGGGATGGATGCGGTTATCATGGTGGAAAACTCTAAAAAATCGGCAGCCCAAGTTTCCTTTACCAATGATACTGTAAATTCAGGTTTGGCTATCGCCCCCCAAGGGGAAGATGCCAAGGCTGGCGATGTGAAAATAAAAAAGGGC
>JASJGK010000146.1:0-12416 GCA_033791585.1 SAR324 cluster bacterium
AACGGTATCTTGGGTATTGCTACTTAGGCCTGCTCTTTAAAACTTATCCTTAGCTATTCCAATCCCCCAATTTTAAGCAAAAAAAAAGCAGTTAGGTTTCCCTAACTACTTATTTTAATTCCATATTTTTGTTTCCCCCTGATAAGGAACCAAAAAGAACTAGTCCTTAGTAATATCTCTGCCATTAAGTGGCATTACAGGGCGGTTGTTGCCAGAATACAAGTCTGTAAAGGATTTGATCTGATCTGCACTTGCCGTAATTGGAGTTTGAAGAACATTCCAACTTACACCTTCACTACAAGGAGGAGTGGTTAAACTACCTGTAAAGTGATAGTAGGCTTTATTTGTGGGTAACAAATTATTGCCATTGATCATCCCATCACCCTTCATTGTTTTCCCAGCTACCTTAGGCATCGCTGCAAAGACTTTTTCTAACTCAGCATTTTTTGCACCTTCTTTTACCATTACAGCGAGTACAGCAAGGTTACCCTTGGCATCGGCATGTACAAAATGGATTTCTGTAGCGAAAGCTTTTCCATTGATGTTATTTTCACTTGGTGCGTGAAAATGAAATTGTAATAGGTTAAAAGTCTGACCATCTATGGTTAGGGATGAACCCTTATCATAGCTAGCTTTAATGGTGTGACCATTGTTAACCACCTTCACTGCTGAATCTTTGTAATCGATTGCTAATGTTGGTAAGGTTGCTGATTTTGCGCCAGTAATATTGATTGGCGACTGCGCCTGACCTGATTTACAAGTTGCATAACCAGCATCTAAGTCACCCCAGCTACTTGGGCCTTCTGCACCTTCATAAGCCCAGTGTGCATGGTGTGAGCAACTTGCAGTTGCTAATACTAGCCCTAAAAATAGGGGAATCCATCCTTTCATATTGTTTCCTTTATAGGTTAATTAGTAGTGCAACTTTAAAAGAAAATACAAAAAAAATCAAAACTTAAAACATGAAATATAGTATAAAATAGGGAAAAGGCTTAGACCCTGCTATAATGCAATATTTTCCTAAAAACTAGAGATAATAGCCTCGTTCTTCGTGTTGGCTAATATCTAGTCCTTCTGTTTCTTCATCTTCACTCACACGTAGAGGAGTAATTAAGGCCACCACCTTCAAAATTGCAAAAGTTGCAACTCCTGTATAAGTACCGGTTGCAAGAACCCCAACAGCCTGCACATAGACTTGAGACGAAATAGAATCAATACCCTGAGCAAAGCCAAAACCACTAAAAACACCTAGCGCTGGGCTGCAGAAGATACCTGCCATCAGAGTTCCAATAATTCCGCCCACGCCATGAACAGGGAAAACATCCAAAGAATCATCAATATGCAAAACATTTTTAATATAGTTAGTTGCATAAAAGCAAACTACACCAGCGATCAAGCCAATTAGTAAGGCTCCACCTGGACCTACAAAGCCCGATGCAGGGGTTATTGTGCCAAGACCTGCAACCATTCCTGTTACAGCACCAAGTACACTAGGTTTGCCATACTTTTTAACTTCCATCAATGACCAGGAAATAACACCCCCCGAAGCTGAAATGTGAGTCACTAACATAGCCATACCAGCGGTACCATTAGCACCTAAGGCACTGCCTCCGTTAAAGCCAAACCATCCAACCCAGAGCATCCCTGCCCCTGTAACTGTCATTGTTAAATTATGAGGCGGCCTTGCTACATTTGGAAATCCACTTCGTTTGCCCATCACAAGCGCTGTAACTAAAGCAGCTATGCCTGCAGTTACATGCACCACTGTTCCGCCTGCAAAATCCAACAAACCCATTTGCTGTAACCAACCCCCGCCCCAAACCCAATGGCAAATGGGAGCATAAACAAAGATTGCCCAAAGGATAGAAAAAAGCAGCATTGCATTGAATTTCATTCGCTCTGCAAAGGCACCTACAATCAGAGCCGGCGTTATAATGGCAAAGGTCATTTGGAACATAAAAAAAACAGATTCAGGGATGTCGCCTGAAAGGCTGTCTAAAGTCACACCATTTAGCATGGCTTTTGAAAGGCCACCAACAAAGGCAGTACCTTCAGAAAAGGCCATGGAGTATAGTCCAATTAGCCAAAGAACTGAAATAACCGCAGTGATAGAAAAGCACTGCATCAAAACAGAGAGCACATTTTTTGTACCTACCAAACCACCATAAAACAGGGCTAAGCCGGGTAAAGTCATGAAGAGTACTAAAGCTGTTGAAGTCAAAATCCAAGCAGTATTGCCAGTACTCAACTCGCTGGCACCGAGTTCGCCAGCAAGTAAAGAAGTGGGAGCCAAAACAACTCCAATAAAAAAAGTAAAAGATTTCATTTTGTTACGATTTAATGAGTTCATAAAGCTTGGGAACCTGTTTCACCTGTTCTGATACGAACAACTTCTTCAACGGAGGAAACAAAGATTTTACCGTCACCAATTTTACCTGTGTTGGCAGCCTCAACAATTATTTCTATAGCCTTATCCCTCATATCATCGTCAACAACGAGGGTAAGCATCAATTTTGAAACAAAATCGATTTGGTATTCAGCACCTCGATATAGCTCTGTATGGCCCATTTGCTTTCCAAAGCCCTTGACTTCAGCAACAGTTAAACCAAAGAACCCCCCTTCTTTAAGGGCAGTTTTTACATCTTCTAGCTTAAAGGGTTTAATAATAGCTTCAATTTTTTTCATGGTGGTCTCTAGGAAAAGATGAAGGTTTAAGAAAATTCTTTAATTGTTATGTTTCTTACAATGCTGCCTCCTAGTCTGTCAAAATTGAAAAAAGAGTGCGTTTGGGATTTGACAAAACCCAAAAAATACTAAACATTATTATACATATATTTATATAAAGTAAATTAAAACTGAATTTGGGAAGTAAACCCCAATTATCCCCCTACTGGAGCCATTTATGTGCTTAGAAAAAATCCATCGCTTTATGATGGCAACTGTACTCTCTATCGGTGCTTACTTCATTTCGCAAAACGCCATGTTAGGCCAATATATCCTTTGGTTTGTCATTGGCATGTTGACCATGTTTGCTGTATTTAATTTTTGCCCCTCAGTCTGGATGATGGAAAAGCTTGGGATTCAATCTTGCGCTAAAAAATCAGAAAAACCCGAAGAATAGAAACATATTCTGATAATTACTAGCCTCAAGCCTTCCCTCTTGGGAGGCTGAAGGTAAACTCTGTACCTAAACCCAAGGCAGAGACCACTGAAATTTTCCCTCCATTTTGCTTCACAAATTCTTTACAAATCACTAGGCCTAAGCCTGAGCCCACCTCGCCGTGAGTCCCGAAGGTAGGCCCCCTTTTTTCTATGGGTAAAAAGGCTTGGCCCCTATCCCGTTCCGTCATTCCAACCCCATTATCCTTGATTTTAACAATGGTAAAATCTTCCTCTTCAAGCAGGGTGACTACAATTGTCCCGCCTTCTCTAGTAAATTTAATTGCATTGTTGATTAGATTGGTTAAAACCGAGGTTATCATGCTTTGATCAGCAAAGGCTCTGATATCTTTGGAGCTTTTATTTTCCAAAAGAATCTTTTTATGTTCTGCTTGACTGCGACAAACGGCAAAACAGGTTTCAACCACTTGCTTTAAATCAAAGTACAAGGGCTCAATAAGCACCCCTCCCTGCTGCATTTTGGCCCAGTTCAAAAGATTATCTAATAGATCGCTTGTGCTTTTCACAGTCTCTTTAACAGCATGAAAAACTTCGCCATCCACATCCTGTGGTGACCTCCAAAGGTCTTTAAATATCATTTTTAGGCTACCAACCGGTCCACGTAAATCATGAGAAATCACACTAATAAATTGGTCTTTAGCCTGGTTTGAAAGACTTAATTCTTGAGTGCGTTTTAAAACTTTGGCTTCTAATTCTTCGTTGGATTCTTTCAAATCAAATTGCAACCTTCTCAGTTGGCGAATCGTAGCCGATAGCAACAGGGTAGACATACTAATTAGTATAACAAATATTTGAGCGGTAGTAATGGGCTGAGAAAGACCCTCCAGTTGAAAGTGACCCATTTTCAAACTACTTGAAATCCAGACAATAACAAAAGCTAGGGTGGACCAAAGCTGGGCCGACAGCATTGAAAAACGGACAGCGCCCCAAAGTAGGGGAACGATAAATAAAAAGGGCTGTGTTAAGGCTTTAATTTCAATGATGTCTGGACCAAATACATAATACCCCAAGTAAAGAATACAAATGGTTATAATCAAAGCCTCTACAGGCTTTGACTTGCGCGGAATTGCCAAATAAGAATAAAGGATCAAAAACAAAAGGGGCGCAACCAAAAGAATCCCTAAAAGATCTGAAATCCCCCATGCAAACCAATCAACTAAAAACTTAGATTTAGGCGAGGCAAAGAACCAAATAGAAGCTGAACCTGACAGTGAAGCTAAAGCTGCAGCGGGCAAGGCACCGTAAAAAACAAACCGCAAAACTTCTTTGTGGTCCCCAAAAAGAAACGAATTTTCTCTATATTTCTGCCAAAGAGTCACGCCGATCCAAGGCGCAAGAACATTGCCAACTGAAATAGTGAAATCTGCTAGAATTATGTCTCCCAAGGAAAGAGAATAGGCAGACAAAAAATGGAAATTGGCTGCCATAGAGCCAATAAAAATAGAGGGGCCAATGTATTTTTTATATAAAAACCAAGCTACAAATGAAACTCCTGCAGAAGGCCAAACGATGGCTGTGTTTACATTTTGAAAGGATAGATAAATTGAAACCTCTGCAGTCAACCAGTATAAACCTGTGACCCAAAGGCAATTTTTTACACTGAAACCTTCACTCGAATCCAGAGAAAAGTAATTTGCTTTTGTAGACATTTACTCATTTGTATTTAGTTTCCCTCCCAAACACATAGCAGACTTAACTCTAAACTCTCACCAACCTTTTGTAAACTGCCATTCATAATAGCCTAGACGTAAATAATGAAAAATAAATTTAATTTTTACTTTTATAACAATGCAAAATATGCCATATATGACTAAACGAAATACCCCGCAATGGGCTTAAAAAAACGTCTAAACAATTTTTATTAAAAAAGTTTGCATTTAACCTTAAGATTGTTCTAAAATACCACAACTTTGATTCAAAAAAATTTAAAGAAGACTTTAAAATGCATATTTCAGCACTCTACATTGCCTGCAAACCTGAGCTACAAGAACAATTAACCGCAAAATTGAGCCAACTTGAATGGGTAGATGTCCAAATACAAGAGCCAAGCAAAGTGATTGTGACAATTGAAGCTGTAAGCGAAAAAGAAGCAGAACAGAAGGTAAAAGAACTAGAAACTTTACATGGTGTAGTCGCAGTACAAGTTTCAGCATACTACTGTGAAGAAACAGAAAACAGTAATTAGGTAAAGACGTCAGAAAAAAGAACCACACACCCAACTCAAAGAGGCAAAATGAATTGGACAAGAAGAGATTTCGTAAAAAAATCCTTAGCAGCTTCAGCTGCTGTTGCGGCAGGAGTTCAGCTTACCCCTGACTTACAAGCGGCTTTGACTAATAGTGAAAATGGGGAAAATGGTTGGCAGTGGGAACGGGCGGCATGCCGATTTTGCGGAACAGGTTGCACCCTAAAGATTGCTACAAAAAATGATAAAATAGTTGCCGTAAAAGGTGACCCTGATGCGCCGGTAAATCGTGGTTTATTATGTGTCAAAGGCTACTATAATGCCAAAATTCTTTACGGAAAGGATCGCCTAACAACACCACTTTTGCGCATGAAAGACGGACAGTACCATAAGGAAGGTGAATTCAAACCTATTTCTTGGGACAAGGCATTTGATGTAATGGCTGAAAAAATCAAAGGAACACTCAAAGCCAAAGGGCCTACGGGTATTTCAATGTTTGGGTCAGGACAATATACCGTTGATGAGGGTTATGCTGCCAACAAATTGATGAAGGCTGGTTTTAGATCAAATAACATTGAGCCCAATGCACGCCACTGTATGGCAAGTGCAGTTGTTGGTTTCATCCAGGTATTTGGAATTGATGAGCCCTCTGGAAACTATGACGACATTGAAGCTACAGATAGCATGATCCTTTGGGGTGCTAACATGGCAGAGATGCACCCAATCTTGTGGACTCGTGTTGCGAGAAGAAGACTCACAGGTGGGGATAAGATTAAGGTAGTTAACCTTTCGACTTACCGCAATCGCAGCTCCGACCTAAGTGACCTTGAAATTATTTTCAAGCCCAATACAGACCTTGCTCTGTTCAATTACATTGCCAAGTACTTAATTGATAATGATGCAGTAGATTGGGACTTTGTTAATAAGCACACTATCTTTGCCGCAGGGCCTAAAGATATAGGGTACGGATTACCTGTCGATGACCCTAGAGAAAAAGAAATCAAGCTTTCTAAGGCAGAAGCCATTGCCCAAGGCTATGGCCCTGAAGGGGAAGGCAAAGTCATCCCCCAAAATAATACAGCCAAACCTGTAAAGCACTGGGCGATCAACTTAGAAGAATACAAAAAAGCCCTGGAACCCTATACCCTTGACTTTGTTGCTGAACTTGCCAAAGGGGATAAATCAGAAAGCCTAGAATCTTTTAAAAAGAAACTGGTCACTTTAGCTGAACTTTATGCCGAGAAAGGTAGAAAAGTTACAAGCTTTTGGACAATGGGAATGAACCAGCATGTTCGTGGCTCATGGGTCAATGAACTCGCTTATTCAGTTCATTTACTTGCTGGAAAACAGGCAACACCAGGCAATGGAGCATTCTCTTTAACAGGCCAACCTTCTGCCTGTGGCACAGCTAGAGAAGTGGGTACCTTCAGCCATAGACTCCCCGCTGATTTAGTGATTGCCAATCCGAAGCACAGACAAACGTCAGAAGATATTTGGAAACTGCCAGCAGGCACTATCAACCCGAAGCCTGGATCTCATGCTATAAAAATCATGAGACAATTGGGGGCGGGGGAGATTAATTTCTTTTGGTCTCATGTAGCTAATCCATTCCAAGATTACCCTAAACTAAATGATGCTTTTGATGCGGCACGACGCAAGGATAATTTTATTGTAATCAGTGATGTGTACCCTACCGTTAGCACTAAAGTTGCCGATTTAGTGCTGCCCAGTGCTATGATTTTTGAAAAATGGGGAGCTTATGGAAACGCAGAAAGACGCACCCAACATTGGCGTGAACAAGTTCCACCCCCAGGTGAGGCCAAAGCAGATGTTTGGCAATATTTAGAACTGGCAAAGCGCTTCACCATCGGTGAAGTTTGGGGCCAGCAGCCAGTTAAAGGTGCTAAAGGCGATATGATCCCTGAGGTACTCTCAGCAGCCAAAGCCATGGGTTACAAAGAAAGTGACACCTTATTTAAGGTGCTATTTGAAAACCCAGGCAAAGAATTCCCTTGGGATGAAAGCTCTACAATTGCCAATGGACGAAGAAACCATGTTGCAAAAGACCAAGGTTACTTTGTACAAAAAGCCCTATGGGAGGAGTACAGAAAATTTGGACTAGGCCATGGACATGATCTAGCTCCTTTTGATGAATACTTTAAATTAGCAGGCTTACGTTGGCCCGTGGTAAACGGACAAGAAACACCGTGGCGCTACAACGAAGATTATGATCCATATGTAAACAAGGGTGAGAAATTTAACTTCTATGGTCCTGCATTAAAGTCTATCTTACAAGGCGATCTTACTGGACCAGATAAGGAAAAGCCTAAGGTAAATCTTTTTGCTTCTAAAGATGACCATGGGAACATCCGTGGTGGCAAAGCCAAAATTTTCTTTAGGCCTTACGCAGACCCACCAGAAATGCCAGATGCAGAGTATGATTTATGGCTTTGTACTGGTCGAGTAATTGAGCATTGGCATTCAGGAACTATGACTCGCCGTGTACCAGAACTTTACCGAGCTGTACCCCACGCGACTATTGCTATGCATAAAAAAGATGCAAAAGCCAAAGGCTTTAAAAATGGTGATATGGCTAAAATTTCTTCACGTAGAGGTCACGTGCAAGCAAGAATTGAGATCGATGGGCGAAATAAGATGCCTCAGGGTAGTATTTTTGTCGCATGGTTTGATGAGCATATTTTAATCAATAAGCTCACTCTTGATCAAACATGCCCTATGTCAAAACAGACGGACTATAAAAAGTGCGCTGTTAAAATCGAAAAAATAGTTTAAAGGAGAAAGAAATGAAGACGTTAAAAGCTTTTGTAGCTCTTTCCTGCGGGTTATTTTTACTCATAGGTTGTGAGAGCGAAGTAAAGATTGGCTGTGAAAAAGTATCATTACGTACCGACTGTGTGAATAAAGATGCACTTCCATTGCCAGCACCAAAATATGGCGATAAGCCCGCTTTTGAGAGTAAGAATTTAGATCGTTCTTACCTGGGTGCGCCACCGCAGATCCCACATAGTGTTGTGGATATGGTTATTAGCCCCGAGACCAATATGTGCCTTGATTGTCACTTTCCAGGAGGAGACCCTATTCCAGCCTTACCAGATAGTCACAAGACTATACCAAAGGTTGTTGTAGACCGCGCACAAAGACCACAGGTAACTAAAGTCGTTGGACATCAATTGACTGAAGACTACGACCGTGGAAGATATTTTTGTGTCCAGTGCCATGTGCCTCAGGCCCTGAACCTTAAACCTTTGGTCGTAAACCAGTTTAAGTAAACCTAAAGCATAACTCAGGCGATCCGTTGAAAACCTGAGTTAAAGTTTTAAAGTATTTGTTCTACTCTTTTTCTTGGCAGATAAAAGAACTATTGCGCAACTATCCTATTTTGAATCTCAGTAAAACTCCTTGTTCCCGCCTCTTCCTATTACGTAAATTAAAGTATCCAGCAAAATTTTCTGCAGCTTCTAAACATAGACAATTTTCTACTTTTCATGTGACAGCCTAAGTTTCAAGCTTCCCTTGAATCGCTATACTGTGTATCATAAAAGTTTAATAATTTAAAACAACGTTCCATGAAGTTCAGAAAAGTACACATTGAATTAGTCATATTTTTGTTGGCCCTTGTAGGCATTTTGGCCTTGTCTATGACTTTCGATCTATTTGAAGTATTTTATGAATTTACCAAAGAATATGAAGTGAGGTTAACCCGATTTTATGGAGCCCTTACGACTATAAATCATCTTGATAAGGATCGATCCCAAGCTCCTTACAAGCCTCTTCATATTGCTCAAGGTCAAGGTCATCATCAGTTTTATAGCCAGATTGATCATAGACTGGGTAGGTGCAATCTTTTGACACAATATCCCTAGGGTCAAGGTCGCCAACTCTTTTATATTGCACCTTTTCCATAACACGAAGAGCAGCTTTAAAAGCTATTTGGTGATTATCAAAATTTAAACACTTCTCAAGAGCCTTAACGGCCTTTTTTGATAGAGATAATAGGCCAGCCTCAGTATCTCGCTTCATTTGATCTAAGAATAGGTTATAACCTGCTTCAAAGGGTGCAAGTTCAAACCAGTCATAAATAACAGATTGATTGATTCCAATCCCTTTGGCGGTATCAGTAATGCTTGTACCTGTTGCTAGAAGGCCAAGTGCTTTAATTTGTTTCGGTTTGAATCCTTCCATTTTCTGTAGGCTTTTGTTGGTTTATGTTGAATGTAGCTTTGATTTATTCTCTAGTTGGTCTGACTTATCAACGGGGCAAGTAAAGAGTTTGATTTATCCATAAGATCACCAAGCCACAAAGCTCAACAGTTGTTTTATTTTGCTATTGGAGATAGAAATAGGTTTTAGAATTAATAGCATAAAAATCCCTAGGCCCCCTTTAAAATCATGTTGCATGAAACCTTAAAAAAATACTTTGGTTATGAATCCTTTAGGGGCGAACAGCAGCAAATTATTCAAGACCTAATTGATGGCAAGGATGTTGTGGCAACCATGCCCACAGGCGGGGGGAAATCTATCTGTTATCAATTGCCTGCATTAGTAAAAGAGGGGTTAAGTGTTGTGGTTTCCCCTCTAATTTCATTGATGGAAAACCAAGTTAGTGAACTTACTCTGTTGGGGATTCCTGCGGCGGCATTAAACTCGACTCGTGGGCCTGAAGAAGTTTCAAACATCAAAAGGGAACTAGTAAGCGGGCGGTTGCGGGTTCTTTATTTATCACCAGAGCGTTTTTCCTCAAGCAGCCTGCAAGATTTACTATCTAACACAAAACTGGTTTTATTTGCTGTTGATGAAGCCCATTGCTTGTCCCAATGGGGGCATGATTTTAGGAAGGAGTATTTAAACCTCTCTCGGATAAAGTTTGATTTTCCCCATGTCCCATTGATTGCCTTAACAGCTACGGCAACTATGAGGACTAAAAATGATATTGGGCGAATCTTGAATATGCAAGGCTATAATCTTTATTCTCAGTCGGTAGAAAGAAAGAACATCTTTTATAAAATGGCCCCAAAGACCGAGATTAAAGGCCAGCTTGCCCAAGTTTTAGAAACCCATAATAACCAGTGTGGGATTGTCTATTGCCCCACTATTAAAGAGGTTGAATCCTTAGAAGCGCATTTTAAAGGTGAGGGTTATAACGTTCTAAAGTACCATGGAAAAATGGCTGTAGCCCAAAAAACCGCCAACCTGAATCGCTTTGAAAATGAAGACGACCTGATTGTTTTTGCAACCATTGCTTTTGGTATGGGGATCAATAAACCCAATGTTCGGTTTGTTTGTCATAACGGAATGCCTAAAACCATTGAAAGCTTTTACCAAGAAAGCGGGCGTGGTGGCAGGGATGGTGAAGACTCCTACTCTTATCTTTTTTACGGGAAAAAAGAGATGCTTTTGTACCGACGGTTCATCAATGAATCTGAGATGGAAGAAGCCTTAAAAGCCGATGGCGAGAAAAAGCTAAATCAAATGATTAGCCTCTGCCAAACAACCAGCTGCAAAACGGAATTGGTTCTCGATTATTTTGGAGAAGACAGAGTTGAAAATTGTGGGCACTGCGATTCTTGCACAGGGGAATTTCACTTTATAGATGTAACTATACCGGCCCAAAAACTGCTAAGCTGCATTTACCGAGTCAGTGAAAAATTCGGGATCACCCATATCGTGGATATCCTGCAAGGGAGTCAAGCGCAAAAGATCAAAAATTTCAACCATGACCAATTAAAGGTGCATGGCCTTGGCAGGGATATTAATCGAAACGATTGGGAGGCTATCAAAGAAACGCTTGTTGCTAGTGAGATGATTCAAATCGGTGAATATAACGCCTTAAAGCTAACAGCTAAATCAAAAGGGGTTTTAACTGGTGGACAGAAAGTTCTGCTCAAAAGCAGGCACGCCACCCTAGGTAAACTTGAGCCCTCAGCGCCCCAGAAACAAAAGAAATCACGCTCAAAAACCACGAGCCAAAACCCCCTCTTTTTGGCCCTGAAAGAATACCGTTCGAACAAGTCTAAAGACTTAGGAGTTCCGCCCTATGTTGTTGCTTCCGACAAAACCCTTTTAGAAATTTCTGAAGTTCGACCAACCAACAAGGCTGAAATGCTGGGTATCACGGGGATTGGAGAGAAAAAGTATGATTCTTTTGGTCAGGATTTCCTAGAGCTAGTTGAAAATTAAGGTTACAAAGTCTAGGCCCAGAATAGTTCTATTTGCTCATTGTTGCGGCCCAAATTAAACTTTTTTTTGTGAGCTTAGGCGGTTTGGTTTAAATCCCTCTAACCCAAATTGTAATCTCTCTGAGGATTCTTGACTCTAAAATTATCAACCAAAGAGGAGGAATAAATTTGGTTTTTTAAAAACTCAATAGACTCTTTATTATTGATAAAATAGGATTTGTCAGATAGATTCTGACAGCAATATATGAATTGAACGCAGGGCTTTTTTAGATACCTTGGGGAACTGTACTCTAACAGTGGAATTGCTGGGTTAATGTAAGGCCATTGCTTATTCCCCCAATACAACCATACTAGATTTGTAATCGGCCAAGATTAAAAATTTTTTAATTTTCTGGATACATAAGAGTTGCACTCAAAGAGAAAAAATTTGGAACAAAAAGCCCTAAAAGAAAAGTCACGACTGGATTTTAAATTACTACTAACCTCAGTTTTCATAGGTATTATATCAATTTTGATATTAAACGCTATGTTTCTCGGCGTTTTACAAACCTATTATC
Source organism: SAR324 cluster bacterium (assembly GCA_033791585.1). Taxonomy (GTDB): domain Bacteria; phylum SAR324; class SAR324; order XYD2-FULL-50-16; family XYD2-FULL-50-16; genus JASJGK01. The sequence continues at coordinate 12,120 of JASJGK010000146.1, forward strand.
CCGAATTCCAAAAGTCAGGGACAGGTAAAGAAGTTTTAGAGTCTTTAACCTATCAGTCCATCGCCAGAGGTTACCTGGAAAAAGGAAAATATTCTTTTACTCTAAACTACACTTCTGATCAAGCAATTGCCCATTGGCAAATGCTACTAGGTCGCAAAGTTATCAAGCAAGGGAAACTCGTAAAACCTGGAAACCAACCCTTGAAGATTTCCTTTTATACACACAAAAAACTACCATTTCGATTTAAAATAAGAAATAAGTCTGGGAGTCTTGATGTAACAAAAACCAGAATAGTTT
>JASJGK010000147.1:0-4173 GCA_033791585.1 SAR324 cluster bacterium
GGTTAAAAACTTTTAAAAGGGTTCAAAATTTGTAATAAAATGTATTCTAGCTTATCTTTACAATGATTGAGGGGAAATTTGGTATATCTTTTGCTTTTTTGGGGCTGAGATAAACTCTTTACCAGCTTTTTGGCAAAACCAAACAGCTTGAAACTCGAGGAAAAAATGCCTAATTCACATGCATTAATCAGTCATTACCAGTTAAATGAAGCGAGCCATCTTTTTAGTGGCAATATGGGCAATATTTTAATTGGATGCCCGCCTGAGGTCTTAAAGACCTTGATGCAGAAACATTTACCTATGCCAGATACCATTGTTATCCCTGGCACCGTGGTCAATCAGTATTCCTCTTTGGCTTCTTTGGAATTTCCCTTTTATCATTTTTTATTTATCCAGCAAGGGCTGGCACAGGGAAAGAAATTTAGGGTGTTGGCAAAGGCTGCAATGGCTAAAAACCTAGAAGCAATGTTAAAGATGACTTTAATCGGCCCAAGCTTAGAAGAATCACTAGCTGTAGAAAAAAACCTCGGGATAGAAGAAAAGCTGAATAAAGACTTTTTGGCTCAGGTTTATAAAGAAACGCAGTTTTTAGCTCTGAAAAATAAAGAAGGTGAGATTTTAAAAATTACTGATTTGGTCGAATTTGTGACATTCGAGGTCGGTGACGAGATCACTTTGTATCCAGCTTTGCATGATGAACCTGATTTTAAAATAAAAAGAACAGGCGACGATGATTTTATTGTGACTGGTAAAAAAGACTACCCCGTTTCGGTAAAAACCACCCAAGCCTTTGAACCTGCTTACTCAATCAAAGCGGCCAAAGCAACGGCGAAGGAACTTTTTTCCCTGAATTTTTCCGTTAGGTTACTGGGCGTTTCAGAAGGTTTTGACCCCTCTGGGCCAGCCAATGGTATACTTATACATTTTAATGGCAAATGGGTGTTATGGGATTGCCCCGCCTTTGCCAGAGAACATTTGGCAAAGGTAGGCATTGGTTTTGGCGACCTTGATGCTCTATTTATTAGCCATGTTCACGAAGACCATATTGACGTTGCCCAAACCCTTGAGGAGGGCAAAAAAGTTAAACTCTATTCCAGCCCAGAGATCTACCACTCTATGCTAGTAAAGGTTCAGGCTGTTTTAGACTGCACTTACGAAGAAGCTGCAAGCCACTATGACTTTCACCCTGTTTACGCAAGGGAACCCTTTAAATTATTTGGGGCAAAGGCAGAAGTTTTTTACTCTGTGCACGCTATTCCAGCCTTAGGTTTAAAGTTGAATGTTCCTTCCACTAAAGGGGAATCGAGTCTATTTATTTCAGGGGATCATTTACCTGAAAGAGCCATTGCCAATTTAAAAGAAAAGGGAATTTTTACGCCTGAACGTTTGGCCGAATTGGCTGAATTGCGCCCCGATATATATAAATACAATCTTGTTTTAGTTGATGCAGGTGGCGGTATGATTCACGGCGATGCTCAAGATTATTTTAGTAATCCTAATCTTGTGAACTATATGCACACAGGTAAACCTATTGAAGGCGTACCTCAAAAGCACAAACAAGTGGGCCAAGGGCACTGCTTTCGCATTCATTAAAGACTAACCTTTGCTTTTTCTAACCAACCTTTAACCTAAAAGCAAAGCCCCAAAACATCTAAAATCTGCGAAAAATCATGCGGTTGTTCTTAATTACCCTAATTCTATTTTCCTTTTCCAGTGAGTTATTTGCCGCCTTTCCTGTCATCGGGCCGATCTTTGACGCGGATAAATCCAAGATAGGTACAGCTGAAGTTTACCCCCGATATGTAGAAATTTACGATGAAAATCATAAATTTGTAGCTAAGGCTGGGATCTTAGTTAGTAAAGGTTTAGCGAGGGTTCATGTGGTTTTACCGTCAGGAAAAAGGTTGATTGCAGGCTTTGCTAAAAAGGGTGTAATTTATGACTCAAACAATAAAATGAGAGGTACCTATTTTTGGACCCCTACCTATTCTTATGCCCATACGCTAGCGGGCAAACGAGTTGGCTCCACCAAATGTATTGCTTGGCCTAGGGTTTGCTCTGTTGGAGTGGCGGCTTTTTTGCTGGGAATTTTAAAAGAGCAGCCAGCGGCAGAAGTTAAAGATGCAACAGGTGCAGGCGGCTTGGCACCTAAATTTGTGGCACCTGTGCCTATAGCTGTACCCTAGCCTTAACCCCTAAAGATGAGCCAAAAAACTACCCGACCGCCAGCAGTAAGTGGCACCTTTTACCCTAGTGACCCTGAGCAATTAAGGGCAGATATTCAAGGTTATTTGAGTGGTCAAAAAGCAGAAACAAAGAGGAAACCCAAATTTCTCATCGTGCCCCATGCAGGGTATTATTACTCAGGTGAGGTGGCAGCGGCAGCTTTCATAGAGGTGGCTGGTTATAGTTACGACCAGATTTTTCTCCTTGGCCCATCGCACCATTATTCGTTTTCAGGCGCACTTTTAGATGGGGCCGATTTTTGGGAAACTCCCTTGGGAAAGGTGGAGATTCGAAGTGCTAAATTACTAAATGCTAAGTCTTTAGGCTTTGCCCAAAACCAAGCCTACCACGCCCCTGAACATAGCTTGGAAGTACAGATACCCTTTATCCAAGAAGTCTTACCTGAGGCACCAATCACCCCAATATTACTCAGTGGCGGTATGGGTGTCGCTAGGGCCATAGCAACTGAATTAGAGGGCCTGAAGGGGGATAACTTAATTGTTGTTTCTACCGACTTCAATCATGCTGGGCCCCGTTTTGGCTATGAGCCAGAAAAAGAGGGTTGGGGGACAGGCACCCAATTAGATGAGCAAGCTTGCAGGATTATTGAAGGAGGCGACACAGGTGAGTTTAGAGATTTTAATCTAAAATACCAGTGTACTATCTGCGGCAACTTACCTGTTTTAACGGCGATGCTACTGGCTAAGTCTAAGGGACTAGAAAATTTTAAACTAAAAACCTATAGTAATTCAGCAGCTAAAACAGGCGGGCCCGATTCTGTCGGCTATGCGGCTCTGTATTTATAAATAAAAGTATCCTTGAGGAAAAATGATCACGGAAAACCAAATCGAACATTTAAAAAACTTTAGTCTCTTTAAAGACATTGCAGAAAGTGATGAAAAGATGGCAATTGTTAGTAAATATATGACCCCACAAAGGGCAAAAAAAGATGAGTATCTTTTTAGAGAAGGCGATGAAGGTGATGAGATTTTTATCCTCATGAAGGGTAAGGTGCGGGTAATCAAAAAAACCAAGCAACAGGAAGAATATACCATTGTTGATCTAGAAGATTCCTTTCATGTTTTTTTTGGCGAAATGGCCTTGATGGACCAAGATGTCCGCAGCGCCAGCATTATGATTTTAGAAGATTCGGAATTATTAGTTATGAACCGTGAAGGCTTTATGGAAATGGGTGACCAGCACCCAGAAATTGGCCTGCCCATCACCAGAGTGGTTAATAAAATCGTTATCGACCGTTTGAGAAACGTCAATAATGATGTTATTCTTTTGTTTGGGGCGCTAGTAGACGAGATCCAGACCAATCATTTATAACTTTTTTACTCCCCTGTTTCAGGAGTTAGTAACTGAGATTCAGAGGTTTCACCAATAATTCTTAAGGCTTCTAATAAGACCTCTTCTGTAGAAATATCCCTCAGGCATTTTAGCTCTTCCTTGATGTTGCAGGTTCCCTTGCCGTTTCTAGAGCAGGGTCTGCACTTTAGTTCTCGGTCCAACAAAAGGCTTTTTTCTAAAAAAGGACCAAACCCAAATTCTTTAACAGTAGGGCCAAATAGTGCAATGGCAGGCGTTCCCATGGCCTCAGCAAAGTGAACAATAGCAGAATCATTGCTAATGGCTAGGGCTACATTGGATAAAAAATCAGCCGTTTCCAAAAAATTCAGTTGGCCTGCGATATTAATCACCTTGCCTTCTGATTCCTTAGCAATCCACTCTGCTTCTTCTTCTCCAGGGCCACCCATTAAGACAGGGTAAAAACCAAGATCAAATAATAGCTGGCCTAGTTCAAGGAAATTTTCTTTGGGCCAACGTTTTAAACTAAAACTAGCACCTGAACCAAAGGCGACCATTCTTTTGCCTCCAACTTTAAGGGTATGGAGCAGTTCTTTTGTTTTGGCCTTTTCTTTTTTACCTGTAAATAGCTCGGTA
>JASJGK010000148.1:0-6815 GCA_033791585.1 SAR324 cluster bacterium
CCCTTTTCTAAGGTCATGAATTAAATCTTTTAGTTCACTGATATCATCTTGTAGGTTGCCATAACTTTTGGTCTTTTCTTCTTTTTTCAAGACTCTAGGTGTAAGTGGTGAGTTTTGTTGTAATTCCCATTGGTAGTCACTTAAACCTTCAGGTTTTGCCTGCACTTGCGCTTGAGGGGCTGCCTGTGGAGCAACATTTAAAGGCTGAGCAGCAGCTAAAGAAGGTGTGGGCGCAGCTTTTCTGGGTACAGATTTAGGGAAGGCGGCAGCCTTTGCATCTTGTGCGGCAGTCACCTCTAAAACGTACTTTCCAAAAAGGCCAAAAGCACCTGAACCTTTACGCACCTTTCTTGTGGAAAGGATTACGGCTCTGGGCCCCATCTCTTCTTTAATCATGCGCACAGCTTCTTGCATGTCCTGTGCGATATATTTTTTTACCTGCATGGCGATGTTCCTTTATGGTTTTCTAACCAAAGGGTAAGAAAGTTTCATGCCATATTTTTAAGTTCCACTCAAATGAAAGAAAAAAACTCTAGCCTTTTCGCCCAAAGCCCAGCTAAATTAGCCCATGAGCGAGAAAAGAGATTTTTTTAGTAAGGTCGGCCAAGTGGGGTCCATTACCTTAATAAGCCGAATTTTAGGCCTAGTCCGTGAAATGGCCCGTGCCCATTTTTTGGGCACTAGCCTTTATTCTGATGCTTTTTCTTTGGCCTTTTCTTTGCCCAATCTTTTTAGGCGACTCACAGCCGAAGGGGCCATGTCCAATGCCTTCATTCCAGTCTACTGTGAAATTAAGGAAAAAGACAGCCATGAGCGAGCTTTAGAATTTGCCAAAAACTTTTTTTGGGGGCTTAGCCTGATCTTGGTTTGTTTGGTGGGGCTTTTTATTTGGCAGGCCCCTTTTTTGGTCTCGGAGATTTTTGCCAGAGGCTACTCAGGTGAAACCCTAGAGGTGACCGTTTTTTTAAGCCGCCTTATGTTTGGTTATGTGCTTTTAATTTCTCTTTCCGCTGTGGCCCAAGGGGTTTTAAACAGTGAAGGTGTTTTTTCCATTCCCGCCTTTACCCCTGTTTTACTTAATTTATCTATTATTGCGGCGGCCTTTTCTTTGGGTTCGACCTTTGCCAACCCTGCAATTGCCTTTGCTGTTGGCGTGATTTTTGGTGGGTTCTTACAGCTTTTTTTTCAGTTTCCAGCTTTAAAACGACAGGGCTTTCGGTTATTTAGCAATGCAAATAAACGAGGGATTAATCTGGGCGACCCCAAAATTAAAGAAGCCTTAAAACTCTTGGTGCCCACGCTATTTGGGGCTGGTGTCTATCAAATTAATATCATTGTCTCAAATCTTATAGCCACCACTTTAAAGCAAGGCAGCCTTTCTAGCCTCACCTTTTCAAACAGGCTTCTTGAGTTAGTTTTAGGGGTCTTGGTGGTGAGCTTGGCCACGGTGATGTTACCAAAATTAGCGGGCTTTTTTAGCACTGGGGATGTGGAAAGAGCTAGTGCCATGATCAAGCAAAATATAGAGGTGATTTTGTTTGTCACCTTGCCTGTCATTGCTATTACTTTGGTGATGGCAGAAGAAATTGTGGCTCTGTTGTTTTTACGTGGGTCTTTTGATCTGCACAGTTTAGAAATGACAGCAGGCGCTTTGCGCTTTCATATTTTAGGTCTCGTGTTTATTGGCATCAACCGCATCTTTTTAGCCTCATACCAAGCAAATAAAATGATCTCGCTCACGGCTTGGATCGCCTTTGGGGTGATGGTTGCCAATGTTGTCTTGGCCCTTTATCTGAGCAGCTTTATGAGCCATCTAGGGATTGCCTTGGCCTCTAGCCTTGCCCAAGCCATGCAAATGTTAGCTCTACTTCTGTTTTTGGGGCGCTTGGGCGTTAGGGGAAGTTTGCCATTTCTGACATCCTTGCGGATCTTGGCTTTTTCAACCCTTTTATTTTTAGAATTGTGGTTTTTAAAAAAATACCTCAACACAGAGTTAGAACTTTCTTATTTTGTGCAGTTTTTTGTATTATTTTTTGCTATCTTTCCAGCATTAATTTTACCTGTGCTCTTGGCGGCGCAAAAAGAAGTAAAATTTTTAAAAAATTACTTAAAAAACAGAGGTAAGGCTTAGCTTTACAATTGGCTCCTTGTGCCCTATCATTCTACAAACAGATAGAGTACCAACCAAGACCCCCTATTAAAATTAAAAAAACAAAGATGAAGATCATTAATTTAGAGCGTTTTATTAAAAATAAAACCATTCGGGAATGGAGCGAAGCCTTACTTTTTGCGGTTATCGTTGCCTTTATATTTAGAACCTGGCTTTTTGCACCTTACCGTGTGCCCACAGGCAGTATGATTCACACCATCGAAATTGGTGACCATATTTTTGTAAATAAAAATTCCTATGGTTTTGTGATTCCCTTTTCTGATCACAAATTACTAACGGCACGGGTTCATCGAGGCGACATCGTGGTGTTTCCTTACCCTGAAGACCCTTCCATTGATTTTATTAAGCGTGTGGTGGCTGTTGGCGGTGATCATATTCGCCTTGTTGGTGAAGATGTTTATATTAATGATAAAAGAGAAGCGGCTGACTATATTTACTTTGATCCTAATCTTTTGGGCATGCCCCTTGAATCAGAATTTATAGTGCCCGCTGGTAAATTATGGGTGATGGGTGACAACCGTAGGAACTCAAAAGATAGCCGCTACTGGGGTTATGTTGATGAAACTAAGGTGACAGGCAAGGGGATGATTATCTATTGGTCACACAATGCAAATCAAAGCCTGCTTGAAGGCTACCGCTTAAACCGAATTGGTAAACTTCTGGAGTAACAAATGGGGCGGAGATCCGATTTTTTTCTTATCCTATTTTTTTTAGTTTTAGTAAGCAGTTTCTCGGGGGCGACCTTTGCACAGGATGCAGGGGGTAAAAAGCGCCAAATCAATAACGGAATTGTCAACTATGGCTATGTAGAAAACGTTTATGCCCAATTTTCAGGGCGAGACGATCTCTTTGCCGATGGTAACAGCCCCGTTGGTTATTTTAGCAACTTTTCTTTGCAAATCCTAGAGCAACTCCCCGACTTTGAATACCCGACTGGTTATTCTTACGGCTTTGAGTTTATGCAGTTTTCTTCTGACTCATCCTCGGTTTATAGTGGCGGAGATTCTGTTGATGGACCTGCTATCAACATGAGTTTGCAGGTTTGGAGTTTTACCCTTCGATCCTATTTTGCAGATTTTTATTCCAGTACTGTGCAACCCTTCTTTGGTATTGGCTGGGGTTGGATCAATGGGGAATTTAGCTCTGTTGATGGAACCAATGGTATCTCTGCCAGAACGAACTTGATTGGTTTGATGACCTACCAAACCTATGGTGCCATCATAAATATCCAAGAGAATTTTGGGGTAACTGTGGAGCTTCGAAACTTAAGAGCAGAATCCATCGCCGCTTCCAATGACCCTTTTAGCCAATCGGCAAATGGCAACCTCCTCCTGAATTTTTCGGGTACTATGTTGAACTTTACAATGTTATATCGATTTTAAAGAGTGCACCTCTATTAAAAGCCCTGTTTACTCCCGCTTTAATTAGCGCTCACTCTAGTTTGGTCGCTGTGTAGCCTCTTCCAGCCACTTCCTATAAGCTTCGCTAGCATTAACAATTGCTAAGGATATAATTTGTGGGGTTTGGTAAGAGTGGTACTCTGAGATAAAGGCTTCCAGATGCAGGTAGTGGGTTCCTTGGGTTTTAATGGAAAGCCGCCACTCCTTCTCTTCTTCTATTTCGCCTTCCCACTCATAAATACTGGTAATTTCTTGGATTTGCACACAGGCTGCCAGTTTTGCTTGCACCATTAATTTGGCTAGGGCTTTGGCTTCAGCTTCATTGGGGCAGGTGGTTTGGACCTGGATCAGTTGGTTCATGGGCTTGGTCTTTTAAAAAATTCAGACTTACCTATATCCCCTGTGGCTGCAAAAGGCAAAATTTTTAAATTCCCCTTAAACTACCCTTTTTACTTAACTATCTCTTTGCGAATCCTAATCACTTTAATCTTTTTTAAAGCGATCAAAAAATGCAGCTCGGGCATTTGTGGCGGCAACTTTTTTGGCCGCAACTGTCACCTTGCCAAAGGGCGGGATCTCAAAAACGCTGGGGTCGATCTCTTCTAAAAATCGGCTAGGTAAATTCCTCTGTTCCTCGCCAAAGTAGCGTCTTGTTTCAGACATAGAAAGGATGAGGGCATGGCGTGCTCGGGTGATGGCCACATAAAATAAACGTCTCTCTTCTTCTAGGTTGCCTTCAATCACGGACTTTTCACTGGGGAATTGTTTGTCCGTCAGGCCCACAAGCGCAACAAAGTCAAACTCTAGCCCTTTGGACCCATGGACTGTCATTAGGCTCACTTGGTCTTTTTTATCATCCATCGTGTCTTGATCGGTGAAGAGAGAAACATATTCTAAAAAGTCAGAAAGGGTGGTGGTAGCTTCTTTTTTCTGGCCGTAAAGATACATGGTGTTTAGAAATTCTAGGTAGTTGTTGACCTTTTTTTCTCTTGCTTCTTCTACCTTTTCGCTCTGTTCTAGCGCTTCTTTTAAGCCCACTCTTTCAAACAGGTCTTTGCAGACCTCATAAAAGGGTTCGTGGTTTAGGCGTTCGATATACTCTTCCAGCAGCATAGCAAAGGCCTCTACATTACCTAGCTCTCGGTGGCTAAGGTCACAATAGCTAGAAGCATGACACATGATTTCAAAAAAGCTTAATCCCGTGCCTGTGCGGGCCTCACCGATACCTGTAATGGCTGCCTGACCAAGGCCCCGCCTTGGGTAGTTTAAGATTCGAAAGAGGCTGATTTCATCTTTGGGGTTATGAAGAAAGCGCATGTACCCGATGCAATCTTGGATTTCTTTACGGTCGAAAAACTTGGTTCCGCCAATGAGTTGGTAGGGAATGCCTTCATTTCGTAGGGCCTCTTCAATGACTCTAGATTGGAAGTTAGAGCGATATAAAAAGGCGCAGTCTTTCCAGAACCTACCGTTACTGAGCCTGTAATGGCGCAAGCGCTGCACAACTTCCTGCAACTCGTCTTCTGCGGTCAACTGAAAAACCCATTTCACCTTGGGGCCGTCTTTGGTATCGGTCCAGAGGGTTTTCTCCATGCGATTTGTGTTGTTGGCAATCACACTATTGGCAGCCTTTAAGATCATATCAGTAGAGCGGTAATTTTGCTCTAGCTTGATGGTGGTCACGTCGGGGAAGTCTTTTTTAAAGTCTAGAATATTCCTCTGGTCCGCCCCTCGCCAGCCGTAAATAGACTGGTCATCGTCACCTACCACACAGAGTTGCTTTCTCTTTTCACATAAAAAGCTAACAATTTTATACTGCACTCGGTTGGTATCCTGATACTCATCAACCATGATGTAGTGGTATCTGTCTTGTAGCTCGGCTACCTCGGCAGTGTGTTTTTCGATCAAGTCTAAGGTCAGATATAAAATATCTTCAAAATCCAGAGCGTTACAGGACTTTAGTAATTTATTATAGTCTTGGTAGATCTTCCCCATCTGCACGTTTGCAGGGTTGGCCGTCTGGGCTAAAAGGTCGCCAGGCTTTTGGCCATCCCCTTTGTATTTCATGATTTCGTAAAAAACCGCCTTCACATTGGCAGTGGAGCTATCCAGCTCATGCTCTTCCATGATGGTCTTCATGCATGACAGTTGCGCAGTTGTATCGAAAATGACAAAGTTTGATTCATAGCCCAAGATTGGAATGTACTGTCGCAAGACACGGACACAAAGACTGTGGAAGGTAGTAACTAAAATACCACGGGAAAGGGTGCCTAATAGCTCTTTTACCCGTTCCCCCATTTCTTGTGCAGCCTTGTTGGTAAAAGTTAAAGCCAATACCCAACGGGCAGGGATGCCCTTGTTTTGGATGAGATTAGCAATGCGGTAGGTGATCACGCGAGTCTTGCCTGAGCCAGCACCAGCTAAAAGCAACAGGGGGCCATCAATTGATTCCACAGCTTGGCGCTGTTCCTTGTTGAGGGTATTAAAGTCCATTGGCTCAATCACCTTTTTGGGCTTTTTTGGCGCTGGGCTTTTTTTAGACTTATTATTGGGCTTTTGTGGCTTGTAGTCGTACATGAAATTGTGGCTCAAAAGCCTAAAGTTTTAAATTTTTATTCTTAACGTTTTTTACCAAAGAAAGTACCCATGGGTAAACCAGAATTATTAGCACCAGCAGGCAATTTGGAAAAGCTGAAAATTGCTTTTTCCTATGGAGCTGATGCAGTCTATCTAGGGTTTCAACGCTTTGGCCTACGTTCAGGCGCTGATAATTTTACCCTGTCTGATTTAGCCGAGGCCCGAAAAATTGCAGATCAACTAGGCAAACGGATCTATTTAACTATAAATTCATATCTTCACGAGTTTGAATTGGCTGATCTTCCCGAGTTTTTAGAGTTGATTAAAGGCTTTGCCCCTGATGCTATTATCGTTGGCGATATTGGGGTAGCCACTGTGATCAGGCGACATTGCAGCATCCCCTTTCATATTTCCACCCAAGCGAGTGTGATTAATGTTGCCCATGCCAAGGCCTATAAAAGCTTAGGAGTAAAGCGCATTGTTGTCGGTCGAGAGTTGAGTTTGGCCGAGGCGGCTTACTTGCAAAAAGAGGCAGGCGTTGAGGTGGAGATGTTTCTCCATGGGGCACTTTGTATGTCTTATTCGGGCCAGTGCACCATTTCTAATTACCAATCGGCCAGAGATGCCAATCGGGGTGGTTGTGTGCAATCTTGCAGGCACCATTACAG
>JASJGK010000149.1:0-8197 GCA_033791585.1 SAR324 cluster bacterium
ATCTTTTCCCTCTTTAAAAACACCTTCCTTTTCAATTTTTTTTGTAAAAATATTGGCCGCTATGGCTTTCGTTTTTCTACTCAGCCCCAGCTTACTCATTGCAGAAGATAAAAATAACGCTGCACTTGTTTTAAGTAAAAGTAGCTCTACTTACTTCTACCACGCAATTATATCCTATACTGAAGAGACAGAAAAACTTTACCAAACCACGGTTCCCTTTGAACAGGAAGACCTAACCTTTGGCTTTGTAACACCTAGTTTAAGGGCTTCTGTTTTCTATTTAAACCTAGGGGTTTACTTCCACTCACTAAAGCAAATAGAACAGGTAGACTGCACTGGTCTTTCTGACTGGGATAGTTGCCCCAAAGCCGCAGTATCTGAGCCGACCTATTTACAAGTGCGTGAAATGGCCACATCATTGGGCATGGATTTTAATTGGTTAAAGCTGGAAATAGCTTATGTAAATTCGAAAATGACAGGTAATTTCTTTTTTTCCCAAAGGCATTTTGATCTAGGCAGTGTGAGTAACTACCTCTTAGGCTCAGTGATCACAGAATTCCAAATTATAGATAGTCTAAAAGTGGGGGCCAGCTTTGTGGGCACTAGAGACCTAGCCTCTAATGAAGACGCGAGCGGCGAGGTTTTGCAACCCCATTTAGAATATAGCCAGTACAACGCCTTTGTAAAATTTGTTTTCTAGGCCTTTTTAATTGCCTTTAAAACCACCTCTTTCCTGCCCAAGGTTTGACTACCTAAGTTGAATCACTGTTTGAGTGGAACCCCTTCTATCCAGCTCCAAGCAAAGGTTATTTCATCTTCTTCAAAATACTTGCTCCTTGTGCTAACAAACAGAGCGCCAATTCCCAAGATTAACTTCTCCCAGTATTTATCTCCTATTACAGCTAAAACCTCGATATTTTTGATATGATGCACCAAAAAGTGAAAGTCATCAAAGGCGGCCATGGCTTCCATCCCGGCCCAGTCTTTCATATGAACCAGTAACCTTATAGAACCCTGTTTTTTAATGGCTGTTTCAAGATCTAAAATTATCTCATCAATTTCGGCGGTGGATATTTTTCCCGAAATATGAAAGCCCAGTACCTTGTCACTGCTTTCTTCTAGTTTTTTAAACATTGTGCCTCCAAGAGCGGGGTTTCCTTTATTATATCGCACTTTACCGACTGTTCAAAGGCAAATTTTTTACTTAACTTGGGCCTATATAAATCGCAACCTTATCCATTGCAAAAAAGCGGAGACATCTATAAATTAAAGGGAGCTTACTCCTTTAATTCTTCCTAAGTATCCCATGTCTAAAATCCTCTATATCTCAGCTACCCAGGCAAAAAGTGGTAAATCCCTCATCGCCTTGGGTGTGATGGAAATTTTAGTAAGAAATTTAGGCCGAGTTGGCTTTTTTAAACCCATCATACATAGGCGTGCTGGCAAGGTAGATAAGGATATTAAACTCATTACCGAATATTTTTCACTCGATATACCCCCTGAACGATGTTACGCACTTGATGCTGATGAAGCGGCAAATTTAATAGCCTTAGGTAACCATGAAGAAGTTGTTAATCGAGTTTTAAAGCAATATGCTACCTTGCAAAAAGACTACGACTTTATCCTGTGTTTGGGCAGTGACTTTGAAGGCATTACCTCAGCTGTAGAATTTGATGTTAATGCAGAAATTGCCAAGAATTTAAATGCGCCTACCCTGTTGGTTTCCAGTGCTAAAAACAAAGACTGCGAGACAGTATTTACCGATGTGAACCTCTCTATTGAGTCATACAAAGAAAGAGGTGCAGAGGTGATTGGGATCTTTTTGAACCATTGTGATTTAAAAGGCCATGACCAATGCATTATCGAGTTACGTAAAAAACTAGGTGATCTGTTAGAGTTTATTTTTGCACTGCCAAATGAGCCAGAACTGAGCAGAGCCAACATGGGCGAAGTGGCTGAAAATCTGGGCGCGAAAGTGCTTTTTGGGGCCGACCAACTTGGCCGCCAAGTAGAACATTACGATGTTGCTGCCATGCAGCTACGCAACTTTTTGCCACGCTTAGAAGAAAATGCTTTGGTCATCACCCCAGGCGATAGGTTGGATATCATTTTAGGTTGCCTTGCTTCTTGCCGGTCAAAGACCATGCCCCATCCTTCGGGCCTAATCCTATCAGGCGGCCTAGCGCCGGACCCTATATTAGATCAACTGGTAGAGGGCATAGAGCATTTGATCCCTATTTTAAGTGTACCCATGGCAACTTATGAAGCGGCAACAGCTGTAGACCAAATCCACACAGAAATTAAGCCTGACAACCCCCAAAAGATCGCCAAGGCCTTAGGGCTTTTTGATCGTCATGTAGACATCCAAAGCCTTAAAAAACGAATCATCGCCTTTACCTCTCAAACGACCACACCCAAGATGTTTGAGTTTGGTTTGATCAAACGAGCTAGCGCCGACCCACAGCATATTGTGCTGCCTGAAGGCGAGGACGAACGTGTTTTAAAAGCTGCTGAGATTCTACACCAAAGAAAGGTTGCCACCTTTACGCTCCTTGGGAACCCAGAGAAAGTGGCAGCTAAGATCCAAAAATTAGGTCTGCAACTGGCAGGCGTGAAGATTGTCCAACCAGAGCTTTCGGAAGAATTTGAAAAATACGCAGAGGCTCTAGTGGAAATCCGCAAGAAAAAAGGTGTAACCTTAGACCAGGCAAAGGATTACCTAAGTGATGTCAGTTACTTTGGCACCATGATGGTGCATCTTGGCCATGCCGACGGCATGGTTTCAGGGGCTGTCCACTCCACAGGCCACACTATCCGCCCAAGTTTACAGATCATTAAAACCAAGCCCAATTGTTCTATTGTCTCTTCTGTTTTTCTTATGTGCTTGAGCGATCGCGTATTGGTCTATGGTGATTGTGCCGTTAACCCCAACCCCAACCCCCAGCAATTGGCAGAAATTGCAGTTTCCAGCGCCGAGACTGCCAAGGCCTTTGGCATTGAGCCAAGGGTTGCCATGCTAAGTTATTCAACTGGTGAGAGTGGCCAAGGTGCCGATGTGGATAAAGTTCGTGAGGCCACGGAAATCGCAAAAAAGATGGCCCCAGATTTACTCATCGAAGGCCCTATTCAATATGATGCAGCTGTGGATGCAAAAGTAGGCATGAGCAAAATGCCTGGTTCCCTAGTGGCAGGGCGGGCAACGGTTTTTATTTTCCCCGATTTGAACACAGGAAACAATACTTATAAGGCTGTCCAGCGTTCGGCCTCAGCCGTAGCAATTGGCCCTATTTTACAGGGGTTAAATAAGCCAGTAAATGACCTGAGTCGTGGTTGCCTAGTTGCTGATATTGTAAATACCATTGCTATTACCGCCATCCAAGCCCAAATGGAGAAATCTTGAAGATATTAGTTTTAAACGCAGGTTCTAGCTCACTAAAGTACCAAGTCTTTGAAGATGAAACCATGCTCGCCCACGGTATGGTAGAGCAAATTGGCGAGCCTCTAGGCGATTTAATTTATGAATACCCTGCAAAAAATATAAACTTAAAAATCCAAGAAGTGATCTCAGATCACAAAGAGGGATTAGAGCAGGTTTTAGCTCTGTTACTGGACCCAGAAAAAGGACTTCTCTCTGAACCGTCTGAAATCAAAGCTGTTGGTCATAGGGTTGTTCACGGTGGTACTCAGTTTTCTACCCCTGTAATAATTGATTCTAAAGCCTTGCAGGCCATAAAAGATTGTGTGCCCTTGGCCCCTCTTCATAATCCTGCCAACATATTAGGTATTGAGACGGCTACCCAAGTTTTTAACCAAGCGAAACAGGTTGCTGTTTTTGACACAGCCTTCCACCAGACCCTGCCTGAGCATTCTTATTTGTACGCCTTAGACCCCTCATATTTTAAAGATTATGGTGTTAGGCGCTACGGCTTCCACGGCACAAGCCACAAATACGTAGCTCTTCGGGCGGCAGAACAACTACTAAAACCCCTTGAGCAATGCAATTTGATCACCTTGCACCTTGGCAATGGGGCCAGCGCCTGCGCCATTAAAAATGGAGTTTCCGTAGATACCTCTATGGGCCTAACCCCATTGGAAGGTTTGATTATGGGTACTAGATCAGGCGACCTTGACCCTGCTATTTTAGGTTTTTTGGTTGAGCACACAGGCAAAAGCTTGGACCAAGTTGAAAAAGTTTTAAACAAAGCCTCTGGCCTTAAGGGTTTAACGGGTAAAGTTGATTTTCGTGAGATCTGCGAAGATGCTATCGCTGGAAATGAAGCAGCAAAACTAGCTTTGGATATGACCGCCTACCGCATAAAAAAATATATTGGCGCCTACTTAGCTATCACAGGCCCACTGGATGCCATAATCTTCACAGCAGGCATTGGGGAGCACTCAAGCCAGTTGAGGGCTGAAGTTTGCAAAGGTTTGGAGCATTTAGGCTTAGAGCTGGACTTAACTAAAAACCAAAATTCCAGTGGCCCAGAAATTAGTAGCGACGGCTCAAAGATTAAAATTTTAGTTGTCCCTACTAACGAAGAACTACAGATTGCCCGAGAGGCATTGGCTCTTGTTAAGTAGCGATAGAGGCTTGTAAATTAACACCATGAAAGTCAACAAGCCCAAAACAGAAATCAGAACCAAAAAAAATCAATCAACCTCAAGAACAATAATAAAAAGACCCTATGAAAGCTATAGCTTTACTCCATTCCTCACGTGCCAAAAGTGCTTATTTTAATGACTACATTGCCGTCTCAAAGGCCGAGCTGAGCTGGGTACTGAGTAGCTGTGGGTTAGTCTCAACAGACTTCACCCATGTTAAAATAGGAGAAATGGACTTTTTTCATTTGGACCTCGCCGCCGACCAAGAAGCAACGGTAATGCCCAAACTGGTACGCCTTTCTTTTGTCGCTGGGATTTTTGAGCGGAAAGATAACTCGCTGCTCCCCTTAGACCTAAACCCTAATTTTGCTCTGCATGAAGACTTTATTTATGGGGCTAAATTTAAAGGTAAGACCAACGAGACCTTAACCCAACTTTTAGTCAACATTGGCCTCGCTGCCATAGATTATAACAAGATCAACGAAGTTAAACTTTTAGACCCTATGTGTGGGCGTGGCACAACTATGCTTTGGGCCTTAAATTATGGATGCCAAGCCAAGGGGATTGAACAAGAAGAAACGGTACTGAATGATGTAAGGCAAATGATTAAAAAATGGACAAAAATCCACCGCCAAAAGCACCATTTGCATGAAGGTTCTATCGGGGCTAAAATAGGTAAAAAAGGCAATGAAAAGTTTATAGATTTAACCGTAAATGGTTGCACAATGAGGGTGATTAACGGCGATTCAACCCAGGCAAATCGCCTATTAAAAAATGAAAAATTTCATATGCTAGTAACCGATTTACCCTATGGTGTGCAGCATTTTACAACGGCAAAAACTCGCAACCCAACGGAAGTTTTAAAAGCCTGTGCAAGCGACTGGTGTAATAGCCTAAAACCTGGTGGAGTCATGGTCATGAGCTTTAATAACTACATTCCTAAACGCGAAGAGTTGATAGAAGTCTTTAGCGAGCAACCCTTAGAAGTTTTAGATTTCACGGCTCCCCACAGAATGAGTGAATCCATTGTCAGGGATATTTTAGTTTTAAAAAAATCTAGCATCTAAAAAACTTCAGACTGACCCTAAACACAATCAAATTAAAGGAAAACCCATGTCTACAGTAACCATCTGGCACAACCCAAAATGCAGTAAATCACGCCAAACCTTGGAACTACTCCAAAGTAAAGGCATCGAGCCTGTGATTTTCGAATATCTAAAAGAGCCTATCACGCCTGAAATTCTGAAAGAGGTCTGGGGCCTACTGGGAAAAGACTATCGAGCAGTGATGAGAACCAAAGAAGAGGCCTATAAAGAGCTGAACTTAGGTGACCCCAGTAAAAGTGATGCTGACTTGATTCAAGCTGCTATCCAAAACCCAAAAATAATTGAGCGGCCCGTTGTTATTTGTGGCAAAAAAGCCGCCATTGGTAGGCCACCTGAGGCTGTTTTAGAAATTTTGTAATCCTGCTTCTTAAGGTTTTACCCCCTTCCTCAATAGCGTTAAGGCGATTCCTTAAGTGCCAAAGGAAAAGTCATTCACCGTCTTTACCTATTATATTTAAAAGTAAAAAGTTTACTCAAGGGCAATTGTAAGCTAGAATGCTAGCAAGATTGAATTGGGAAAGTTTTAATCTTGTTTATCCACCATGATTTCTGAGGAGTTAAAATGAGGATATTTCTATTAATGGTTGTAGCTGTTTTTGTGCTGGTAAGCTGCAAGGGTGAAGACGGAGCTGATGGCTCAATTAGCATAACCTTAGAGTCAAGCGCTGCATTTAAGGCATCATCTTTTGCAATTGGTTGCTATGTAGAAAGTGGCAGTAACGTAAGTTGCCTTTGTTATGAAAGTGGAACTATTTACACAGGGACGGCCACAGACTCAACCTATTGTACCTATATGGCTAGTGATGTGGACCTAGTTGCCGAGAGCACTACTTTAACCTCCCAAACCGCTGGTGCTCATTACACATGTATGACAACAGATATTACTACAGATTTTGATACTTTCTGCGATGATGGTGATTCAAACACAACTGCTATTGGCTTGACGGCTAACGCCGGAACGGCAGGCACCAACGGTGCTGCTGGTGAAGTGGGCACACTGAAAGAATACCTGCTCACCTTTATTGCTTCGGGCATAACTTTAGATTAAAGCTAAACCAAAATAACTAGTTTTTATGGCCAACAGGCATCGGCCTGTTGGTTTTATATTTAGCTAGCCTTCCCTCTTTGCAAATCCTTTCCTATCATTCTTCCCCTCCTTTAATCTTTCAAAATTTTTTCAAACTCATATTCTAGCTTAAAGCGGATTTCTACTAGGTTATTCACCTTTCCAAAAAAAATAATAGAAAAAAATTGCCTCTAAAAAGAAAAAGGCCCTAGTAGCATATTTTGTATTTATACAATTATATTAAAAGGCCGCTAACTCAGTATACATACAGATTTCAAACAACCCCTTCCAGCTAGACTGCGCAAACAGGACCTGTACCAGCCTTAAAATAGGGGGGTAACATCTTGTCAATTAGGGTAAATGCCCTAATTGCCTATGCCTATATTATGTTATAGTCTTGTACTAAGCTTTTTGACTTAACACCCAATAATAGAAAAGCAAATAATTTCATTAGAATAGAGTAAACTTAGGAGGGAAGTTATATGGAAGATAAAATGGAAAAGCTGATTAAACTCAGAGAATTTATCGACGAATGTAAAAAAAGTCCAGATTCACTAGAATGCATTCTTGAATTTGAAACCCAAAAAGGCGAAAGAATTGTGGATCTTTCTTATGCAGAAGTTGAAAAAATTGCTGCCAGTTGCAACGCCTGCATGCACCATGCTGATGTCGCTTGCCCACAGGCCTCTTAGTTTCACAAATTAAAATTTACTTAGGGTTCCCGCAAGGTTGCCCTAACCGCCCCCCAGTAAGCTAGGCCCCATTAGCCAAGCCCTACTACAAATCCCACTTGCTAAGTCCCTTTAGTAACGCCATTTTACCGCCTGTTGGCTGGGTCATAGCGTATAATCTAGTAGTGCCAAAAAATTCCGCCTAGGTTTTCTTACCCCACATATCTATTACAAATCCCACAAAATAAAGATCAAAGTCACCAGAAGATCGCAGTTTAAATTTAGAAATTTTGTAAGATAATTACATAATAACTAACAAAATTTATCTCATTTTTTCACTAAACTTCCAAAAATGACTCGCTATTTATCTGTTATTTTGTACTTTTGTATATTTATGCAGAAAATTCGCCTATTGATTCCTTCCCTCAACTTAAAAAATTGGGCTTGACACAAACCTATGAACTAATGTTAATTCATTCATATGAATAGATGTCAATATGTTTAATTGAACAGCGTCTATGAAAAAGGCCAATCAAGTCCTCTGTCTTGGTTGGCTTTTTTAAAGTAAGCTTTAAAACCATCCAAGCCTGAAACAAAAAAGGAGTTAAAAGAATGAATTTGACACAAAATTTAAAATCTCGTCGCATAAAAGTCAGCCTCTTGATTTTTTTATGCACCGCTATCTTTAACGCCCAAGCTTTTGCCCTAGAAAAAAGAACTATCATCATCAAAGACCATAAATTTGAGCCAGC
>JASJGK010000150.1:0-4871 GCA_033791585.1 SAR324 cluster bacterium
CGTTGTCACTGTGCGGATAGTTGTACCCTCGAAATAAATGTCTGACTGGGCACTTGTTTTGATCGTGCAGTTAGCCCAGTTCCAGCCATAATTATCATCATCTTTAGCGCTTTTTTCGTAGTTAAAGCTTGCCACATGAGAAGTTCCGTCATTTACAAGTGTATAGGATTGGGCTGCCGTGTTCTGGGCGCAGCTACAGGTAACCTCAATTTTAGCTAAGTTCACATCAACGCCGACCGAAGGAGTTAGGCAAATTTGACCTAAAGAAGGTGAGAACAATTGATTGATAAACTTGGAAAAAACATCTTTTTTTATCGCCATGGCTCCGTTGTAAGAACCTTGGTTGACCTTTTCCACCCAATTCCAATTGAAAGGAACTGCGGCAGGCATTTTGTGTGACTCTGTCATCACGAGCCAATTTAAGGTATACATACCATAATCTTTTGTTGCATTTCCTGAGGCATCTACATAGGGAGAAACTAAAAAGTTTAAATCTGTAGGAACAATGGAAGATATGTTGCCAGGCTTTGAGGGCACAATGGAATAACCAAGTAAGTAGTTGCCATTGGGATTGGTAGGAGACTTATCTTTTTCCTGCAAGTTTAGAAAATAAGAGGCTAAAAATACACGGGTTAAGTATATATAGGCTGTAGAAGTTGGGGGAAGACCTGTAACTGTAGGGGCTGACTCTAACCCTGCTGTATTTAGGTCTAAGTATAACTGTTGCACACTAAACATTGAACCTGGGCATAGGTTTTTTACTTGATTTTGCACATCTGCAGGTAAGTGGGAAAAAGCACTGTCATTATCAAGCAGATCAAGATTAACGTTAAACTGAAAACTCCAAGGCTTCGGTTGTGCAGACTGATTCAAGTTAGACCAGGTTATGGCTCCGTAATTGTCTGCTAGGTTTAAAATTTCAAATTCTTTACAAGTAAGAGTATAGGTTACCAAGGAGTTTCCCTTATCCAAGGTTATTACATCGGGAATATCAGAAAGGGGAAAATTGGTTGGCAAACCCATTGTAGCCTTAAATGCAAAGGCAAATTTCATGTCGTAAAGTTTCGTAAGGTATTGATTATCCGATGGGGTTCCGTCGGCTAAGGAAAAGGGATCAACACCAACTGATGTCACAAGTGCATTGTAATCTGTCTCAACAAATTCTGGTTTTTTCGTTGTTGGATTAATTTGATATACATAACATTTGATAAATTCTTGACCATCATACTTATTAAGAAAGCTTTTCATTGTGGCATTGATAGAATCTTGCGTTGTACCAACAACCATATCATAACCATATTTTTGTGATGTTAAATCAGACTGAATATCGCTCATTATAATTCCTTTATTGTGGATTGAAATTTAAGATAATGCCAAATCATTTACTGAATTTACAGGCTTTTTGTAGAAACCATTGCTTAAAAAAACAAGGAGACTTTTATATATCAGTAAAAGATAAAACATAAAAGTTTTATTTATTAAAAACGCTGATATAAATAAAACTTATTCACAAAAAAGGACATATCGTATTGTTATTATTTAAAAGATTTTAAGGATAGAAATGATA
Organism: SAR324 cluster bacterium; assembly: GCA_033791585.1. GTDB lineage: Bacteria > SAR324 > SAR324 > XYD2-FULL-50-16 > XYD2-FULL-50-16 > JASJGK01. The sequence goes on from JASJGK010000150.1 coordinate 1,568, forward strand.
TAAAAAATAAATATAATTTTATATATTTTCCCGTTACTCACAAAAAAAAATCTTGAGTTTTGCCAACTGAAAAATCAGATCAAAGATGAGGCTCGTTAGCAAAAATCATAGATTACATTACCCTTTGGGGTTTAGGTCCCCACTGGAATGTAAAACTATGATAGCAACCTCAGAACTCCACAAAACGGGGTTAGTTTCAATTCTGAGGCACTCTAATTTAGACTTTGATTTTAAATATCCACCTTAGAATCTAACCAGGAAAACTAATTTGCCTGCCCAATGGTAATAAGATTCAAAAATTGAGGACTAAGACCTGTTTCAGAGAAATTTTTTGCTGGCAAAAGTGGACTGGGTATCTTAAAATAATAGGTAAGGCTATTTATAACTAAGGTGACCATGCCCAACAGTGTTTTTGAACAAATTAAGTTTTTAGGCGACCAGCTGGAAGAGGGGGAGATTGAAAATGTGCTTCTTTTGTTGAGTTCTGTGAAGGCCTTTTTGCCGCACCTTGTGCCCTTGATGCTAGATGAGCGCTTGCGGGTTCGGGCAGGGGTTTACACTCTGCTACACGAGCTTGACCACCATAAGATAGAAGGCTTAAAAGAAATCGCCCCTCTGTTTTTACCCCTCTTGCAAGATGTGGATACTCGGGTTCGAGGCGAGGCTTTAAGTGTGCTCGAAATTATTGGGACGGCGCAAGAGCTAACTCACATCACACCCTTTTTAACCGATGAGAACTTCCAACTGCGGGAGTTGGCTGAAGACGCGACTACTGAAATCCAAAGCCGATTGGGGTACTAACTTTTTTCAGTTGCATAAGAGGCTTGAATGGCAAAACCAGCTTCTTTCATAAAGCCTTCCACTTCTGAAAGTAAAAATGGCTTTGTGAGGTAGAAATTACAGCCGCTTTTAAAGGAGTCTAAAATATCTTTTTTACTTCCTCTGCCAGAAGTCACTACAATAATATGGGGGGTTTTCTTTTGCTCTTGCTCCCATTTTCTAATCATTGAAATTAAGTCATTGCCATTGATATAAGGCAGCCCGATATCTATGAACAAAGCATCAAAGCCCCCTGATTCAAAAAGGACTTTTTTAATTGCTAATTTCCCGTCCCCTGCAATCACCACTTTGCCGTATTGAGCAAGAATAGACTGCAATACCATCTGATTAGAGTAGTCATCTTCAACAATTAGAATTTTCATATTAGCCAGTATTTTATTAAAATTTAATTGCAAAATTGAGCCGCCTCGTTTTGAGATTTAGGAAGGCTTAAAAAACCAATCGCTTGTACAAATCGGCGGGGCTTACCATTTTATGAGACTTTTAAAAAAATTACATATCATCAAGAATTAAGTCCTAAAGGGGTTTTTTCCCTTTTGCATTATTCTTTAGGAAGATGATAGCATAAATGCCCTGTAAAAGAAAGGCTATGAATTGTCATTGAATGCACCTTATGCCACATGACCATATGCAACCTTCTAGGGCTGAATGGGCAGCCCTATGCTTTAAGAACGCTATTGGAACTGTGCAAGAACAACTGCCCCCTTTTTTTTTAAGGCCTGAAAATGTTTCTCTGCACGACTTGGCTAAACAAGCTACGCCTGAAATGCGAGATTGGGTAAAGGATCTAAAAAAAATTATACGTTTTTCTTAAAGAGGTAGTTCACTGTTTTCTGGGACATGATTTGATTTAAAAAAGGCCTGATTATGCCTTTGGTACTCGACTTTTTGTAGTTGTATTGTTCTCGTCTACTGAGGTAGATAGCCCAATCGTTTCTTTTAATCTTCTGCCTAGTTTTGGAAAATCGATGGGGTTTCTAAAATTCTCGACAACTATCGTTAATACAAAGAGAAAAATTATACTAGGATTTACTAATTGACCGAAAAATAACCCCTTCGGTAGATGCAACCAGTGATAGGCAAGATTTATCGAGTAATTTTTAGGCATCAAAAGAAGTGCAAATAGCAACATATAGAAAAAAGACCTCACTGGTTCCTTATTTTTTGCACCAAAAAACATAGACATGGGAATTAAAAATTGTATTAATCTATAGTCAGATGAAACAGGTGGTAGCATTGCCACTAAACTCACCATTAAGAATACAACTTGCCAGTCTTTTTTTACCTTTAAAAAAGCAAACAAAGCTATTAGTACCAGTGTTATGGCTGAAAAAATATTATAATTATGTAAATACTCAGCCATATTGCTTACGCCATGCCGAGTAAATATTACATAACTTTTAACCATTCCCCATATAGAGTGTCCGTAATAAAAGCCTGAATTCCCGACTGCGTATTCCTTCACAAACCTAGTGTAATGGTATTGCCACCCTAGAAAACTTTTCCAAATCCCCCCTTCAAATAACATAGCAGAAAGTATAGTTATACAAGAACTTAAACCTACGATAATAATTATTCTTTTGATCTTAAAATCTTTCAAGAGGACTAACAACAAAACAGCAGGAAATGCTTTCATAGAAATTGCGAGACTTAAAAATATATCGGCTACGATTGGCCTATCCCGCCATTGTAAACAAAAATATGCCATCAAAGCAAAGACCAATATTTCTAAATTTCCCCTGTCAAATGCAAATAATACAGGGTAACTAATAGCCATAAGCAATAGCAAGGCAACAACACCAAAACGACCTTGGTCTTTTTGTATTTGCTTAGCCAAACCGGCGATACCTAAGGCGAAGAAAAAAAATAAAAGATAAATGCTTAAACTAGAGTGTATCATGTTTAACAAATAGGCAGTAAAATAGGCAAAAGGGAAATAGGGGGCAACCCCAAAACCTTGGAAATAAGGATTTAAATTTGCTCCTTGGGTGACAATAATGTTAAAATCGCCAAAGCGAAGATGAGGCTTAAATAAAAAATAATCATAGGGCCACCTTAAATCGGCATAAAATAGATTATATTGAATTTGAAAATAATACCCGACTAATACAATGGCTAAGGATATGAGAACTAAATGAAATTTTTCAATATCCGCCCTTAAAGCTACCCCAAAAGTACTGTTATAAAATTTACTTTTAAAAAGTCGATTTTCAAAAAGATCAAACAGCCCAAATTTTATGAGCATTCCCAAATAGACATAATATGCCGCACTGATAAAAGAATAGGCATTTTTTAAAAAAAGGGTAAAGTTTGAAAAGGTGGGGTAGGAAGCGATATAACTCATTAGGAACAACCCACCATATGAGGCAACAGCTTTTTTTGATAATGTGCCAGATGCATTATAGAATTGACTTTTAAAAACACCTTTAACACGTCTCGCTTTTAAATGAAAAATAAAAAATAT
>JASJGK010000151.1:0-7497 GCA_033791585.1 SAR324 cluster bacterium
TTTAACCCCCAAAACCATTGTAAGACCCAGCCGAATCAGGTAAAAAAAACTTTAACCACGAATTAAAAAAAGAGCCTTTGAGGCTCAATTATTTTTTTTGTTTTTTTAGCCTTACTATTATTACTTTTCAGGCCTAAAAATTCTTTGATCACGTTGCTACAGAGTGAAGACCTTGCAAAATAAATTTTATCTCATTGCCATTGGCCTAGTTTTAGCCGTCACCTTTTCCACCCCACTATTTGCACAAAGCAACTTTAACACCCTCCAAGAAGGTGAATATGAGTTAGTTAGTGAAGAAACGGTAATACCTACCAACCTTACCCTGCATGGTTCTTATGAAGCTAGTTTTTTAACCGAAAAAACAGGCTTTACTGGTGGTCGAATTGGGCGAGGGACCACAAACCAAGAGATGATTTTTCATTTTCGTTCCACCTTCAATGAGCATGTTTCTATCAATGCTCATGTTTCCAATTTAAAAACCGATCTTTCCACCCAAAGGTATGGTTACGGGAGCGAGCGCGCAGATGAATGGGGCGACTCTCGTGATTCAGATGGAATGAACCTCTATTTTAAAGAAAGTTACTTAGAGTACAACCATAATCCCAATGCTGTTTTAAAAATCGGCCGTCACAAAGCCAGTTTAGGCGATGAGCAAGGCCTAATTTATGAGGGCTACGGAAATGGCATCACTCAAAAATGCCGTGTCGGCACCTGGTGTTACTATGCTGGTGCCATGCAACTGGGCGATAAAGAAAACGATACCCTGTATTGGGGTGAGCTTACCTACCCTGTTTACCAAACTGGCGTAATCATCAACGACCCATGGGAAGGTAAAAGACAAAAAGAATCTTTAGATATTGAATTCATTCGTGCAATTTACAATGGCTCTAAAATTCCGATGAATAATAAGGGCACCTGGGCCGCCGCTGGTAGCGGCAACCAAGCTACGACTGACGCTGGTGATGCTGTATTTTTTGATAATCAAACCGTGGAATACATTGCCATGAATATCAAATGGAATTGGGATAAGCTCCAAAGTAAATTTTATTTTGCTAGCCTTGGCGGCCATAGAGATTTCTATTCTCAAGACGCAACTACTAGTGAATATACATACCTAACTAACCGTGGGCAAGGCGGTGGAATGGGGCAGGTTTCCTTTGATTATACCTATGAACCCGAATGGAAGGTACGCTATCAAAAGTTTCTATCCTCAGGAACTGAGCAAGCCAGTAGCGATGAAAAATATTGGGAAAGGGACTCAACAGGTTACCAAGAGATCCAAAAAGGATACTTTGGTGACGCTCTATTTTACCTCAACGGAATCCAAAAAAGTGGTGATGGCCACTCTGCCCAAAACCTGATCTACAATCGTATAGGGTTATCCTATGTAGATGTTCTGGGAGACTACGCCTTTGATATGGATATCTATGAATTTAAACACAATAAAGCGGTGTTTGTTGATAACGGCTCCAAAAAAAGCAGCATTGGCCAAGAGGTGGATATAGTTTTTCGCTGGAGTCTTGAGGAGCATTTGATTTTAAAGGCCTACAGTGCGTTTTTTAGAGGTAAAGGGGCCTATTCTGAGTCAGATTCAGTCGTCGCAACCACAGCTGTGCAAGAAGACTACAGCCGTTGGGGCTTACATCTTATGTATAAGTTTTAGCCCACTTCACAAAACATAACCTAAAAATTTCAAATTTCAGAATTGTAAGGATTTTAATATGCAAACCAGTAAATCAAAACAACTTTTCACCCGTGCACAACAATCCATCCCTGGTGGTGTAAACAGCCCCGTTAGGGCCTTTCGAAGTGTTGGCGGTGAGCCACTATTTATAGACAAGGCTTATGGTAGTAAGATGCTCGATGTAGATGGAAATGAGTTTATTGATTATGTTGGCTCATGGGGGCCCATGATCATTGGTCATGCCAATGAGCATGTATTAGACCGTATCAGGGAAGTAATGAAAAACGGCCTTTCCTTTGGCGCTCCTACTCAGTTAGAAATAGATTTAGCCGAAAAAATTAGAGGCATTGTTCCCTCTATGGAATTGGTTCGTATGGTCAACAGCGGCACCGAAGCTACCATGTCTGCCATTCGTGCAGCCAGAGGCTACACAGGTAGAGACAAAATTATAAAGTTTTCTGGCTGTTACCATGGCCACGCAGATTACCTTTTGGTTAAGGCTGGCAGTGGGGTGGCAACCCTAGGCTCACCTGATTCACCGGGTGTACCTGCGGCTTTTGCTGCTGAAACTTTAATTGCTCAATACAATAATATTGATGAAGTAAAAGAGCTGGTAGAAAAGTATAACGGTGAGGTCGCCTGTATTATTTTGGAGCCCGTTGCAGGCAACATGGGTGTTATCCCCCCTAAGGGTGATTTTTTAAAGCAGCTCCGTGAGCTATGCGATTTAAATGGGATTGTACTAATATTCGATGAGGTTATGACTGGCTTTCGGGTGGCCCTAGGCTGCGCCCAAGAGATGTATCATGTGGAGCCTGATCTAACCTGTATTGGTAAGATTATCGGTGGCGGCATGCCTGTTGGTGCTTACGGTGGTAAGAAAAAAATCATGGAACGAATCAGCCCCAGTGGCGACATCTACCAAGCTGGAACCCTATCTGGCAACCCCGTAGCCATGGCCGCTGGTCTTGCTACTTTAGAAATTCTAGAACAACCAGGCTTTTACTCCGACCTAGGCCAAAAGGTAACTTGGCTCTGTAACGAAATGGAAGATGCTTTAAAGGCGGCTGGGCGACCTTACCATATGGAAAAGGTTGGCGGTATGTTTGGCTTTTACTTTATAGATCACCCTGTGCAGAATTTTGAAGACGCATTAGGTTGCGACCAAAAACTATTTGGTGACTACTTTAGGCAGATGTTAATCAACGGCATCTACATCGCACCTTCGGCCTTTGAGGCATCATTTATGTCTGCCGCTCACAGTGAAGATGATTTAGCTAAGACAGCTAGCGCCTTTAAAAAGAGTTTAGCTGCTATTTAAAATGTTTTGAGCCGAGCTGCCTAAAGAACAAGTCATTGAATGCAGCGAGCCGCCTAAAGCGACCTAACATATACTCGAAGGGCGAATCGCCTAAAGGAAATTTAAAAGCCCTAAGCCACCAAAGGTAAGGTCCGCTGCTTTAAACTATTAAAGCAGCGAGCTGCCTATATCCCGATTTTAATCTTATAGGGGTTTTCACCTTTTTCAGGCACAATCGGCCGAGCTGGGTAACCATCTCTAAGGCCACGTTGGAGGTGATAGATGCGGCTTAGGCTTAAACGACGCAGAGTATGCAAGGCCTTGGAAGACCTAAAACCACTGGCACAATAAATTAAGTAAGTCTTTGCTGGGTCAAGTTTTTGAACCTCTAAAGCAAAGTTAGGTGAGTTGAAGTTGATCAACTGGGCACCAACAACATGGCCTTGAACAAACTCTTCAGGAGTTCTAAGATCAAGTACAACGAAGTTAGGGTTGTCTTTATTATCTCTTAGCACTTGAGAGGCTTCCTTCTTGGTCACGTTAATGACTCTAGGGTCACCACTCGGTGTGGCAGGCGTATCTTCAGTGACATGGCCTTCGCATCCGGTTAAAAAAAATAAGCCTGAAATTAGGCTTACTAGTAAAATCATTTTTTTCATTTATAATCCATAAAATTGCCATGAACCAAACAACCATAAAAGAAAGTTGCTTACTCCCTGGCGGTATTGGCTTGCACTCAGGTAAAAAGGTTGATGTAACCTTCCATCCTGCCCCCCCTAATTCTGGAATCATTTTCCACCGTACAGATAAATCTGTCAAAATTCCTGCCAACTGGCGGTATGCAGAAGCTAGTGCATTATGTACCACTATTGGCATTGGTGATGTAAAGTTGGGCACAATTGAACACCTTTTGAGTGCCTGCAATGGCCTAGGTATTGATAACCTAGAGGTAGAATTAACAGGCGAAGAGGTGCCTATTTATGATGGTAGTGGCATTGCATTTGTAGAAAAATTTAAACAGATCGGTTTAAAAGAGTTGGACGCAACAAAAAAAATGATCCGCATCACCAAGCCCGTTTCCTTTACCCAAGGGGATATTTCCATCATGGCTACCCCTTCCCAAGATTCGCAATTTAACTTCTCCATTGATTTTGACCATGATCAAGTCCGCGCCCAAGAGTTTCAATTTACTCTTACAGCGGCAGCCTACCATGAGCAGATTGCAGCGGCAAAAACCTTCTGCCGTGAAGAAGACATCCCAAAGATGCAAGAGGCAGGTTTAATCAAGGGGGCTAGTGAAGATATCGCTGTGATTTTAGACAGCCAAGGTGGTTTTAAAAATATGGGTGTCATGACTTGGCTCAATGAGCCGAATCTACACAAAATTTTAGACCAGATTGGTGATTTTTACTTAGCCGATAACATGCGCATTCTAGGCAACATCTTCAGCCATAAATCTGGGCACGCTAGCCATTTTGCTTTTATTAGTCATTTGATGAATGAGCGGCAGGATGCTTTTGAGGTTGTGCCTGTTCCTTAAGGCCTCGGCCTTTTTTAGGTTTTCTTTTTTTGCCCGTCTTAATTTAGAGTCTTGGGTATAAGTATTTTTTCTTCATTCCTCGCCGTGCCGCCCCCTTACGCCTTTCCTTTTAGATGCCCAATGCTTTGCCCATAGTGCTGTTGGAAATTTTTAGGGTATAATTTTTAGCCCCCTCTCCTAAGGTCGTGCTGCTAATTTTTCAAGTTTAGGGCTTATTTCTCTTAGGTATGCTCCAAGTATTCGCTTAACTCTTTTGTGCCAGAGGGGAATGTAACGAGTGAAATATCCCTGCTACCGGTCCCTAACTTTCAACAAAATTCATGGCTAGAGTAATCTTGTTGGCTTCCCAACTACCAACTTGAGTTAGACTGTAACAAGTGAAATAGCTCTGCTACAGTGCCCCCTTTAAACCCATTAATAGCTCCGCTATTAAAAAGCATAGTTGCCTTAAGCAAATTTATTGGCTGCACCACCAACCCATCTAGAATGCACCGAGTGAAAAATCCCTGTTACAGAACCCTAACTTTAAATCCATTAAGCACGAAGCAATTTAAGTTTCCCCAAAGGATTTATCCTTTGCAAATAAAAACAAAAGCCGCAGGCTTTTACAAAACTAGGAGAATAAATGGCAAGAGTAACCTTTGATACATCAGAAAAACTGGCAAATCTTGCCCGCAGAGAGACTTCAAAAGTCTATGAAAACTCAAGCGCCAAATTTAAAAAGAGATTTCAAGTCGAAATAGACTATGAAGCCCGTAAAGCCCTAATAGGCGTTTCTTCCAAATCACAAAGAATCGAAATCCAGAAGAGAGTATGCCAAGAATTTGGAGATCTCCACGCTGAAACAATTTATCTTATGTTTCCTCAGATGGTTTTTTTATATGGGAGAGCTGAGGAGCATAGTGGCAAAGTAAATCTCTACCACCCTGCTATTTCATTATGGATAGCAAGCGACAAGCAAATTGCAACCTACCACAAACACAACCCCCATGTTGCAGCAAAACAATTTGCCACAAACTGGGTAACTACAAACGACAAAGGGGAGCTAGTAATGCACCCAAGTCGTATCCCAAAAGAAGTGGTGAAACATGGGGAAAGCTTAGCTTGCGTGCAGCATAAATTAAAACTGGAAGCCCAAGCCAGTGGTACCCCCACCAATCTAGCAGCAAAAAAGGGCGAGAAAACCTACACAATCAAAAAAGGCGATACCCTTTGGGGCATTGCTGAAAAGCACTATGGAAGCGGCTTTAAGTGGCGCAAAATCGCCGAGGCCAACCCAGACAAAATTAAATATCTCCCTAATGAAGTTGTACATATTTATCCTGGCGATGAGCTGGTTATCCCTGAAGTGGACTTAAGCGAAGAAAAGAATAAAGCCTTACCAGAAAGCGCCCCAACAAAAGCAGATAAGCAAGCTAACCAGCCAGCAATCGAGAAGGAAAAAGAACAATTCCAATGGAACTGGAATGAGCATGTCTTTATTTTCAAGGGGCAGAAAAGCCTCCAACAAGTGGTTGATTATTTTAATGACTTAATGAAACTAAAAAAAGAAAAAAAGATCACTGTGAAGCAGGTAACAGAGCACGATGGTAAAGTCTATTTTCCGCTCAAGACAATGGACACATTGGAGGAGCATGAACGGCAAATGTTAATCATTTATACTCTTGCCATTTTTGGCCTAGATAAAACGCAAAAGTTTTTTGAACGGGGAAGAGGGCATGATGCCACTACTTGGAAAATTGACCCAAAGAGCGAAGAGGGCCAATGGATTTTAAATAGTACTACTTACAAAGCAGAAAAAAATGTAATTAAGAGAAAGATTAGAGAAAAGATTAAGAAAGGTGAAGACTTAAGCGAAGAATTTAAATTTAATAAAGGAGCAGATCTTCAACTTTTTGGTGCATTTGGCACAATGCATTGGAAAGCGACCCTAAACCCAATAACAGGTATCTATGATTTAATTCTTTGGGATGACTTTGATTTTGAGGCAGCGACTCATCGTACTGGCATTGCTGAAGCCTTGACCACCTTAGCTCGTGAAGGCGATTTTACCCCCTTCCGCACAGAGTTGCGAACGACTTTGGACATTAACCAATAGTCTTACTCGGTGACCAAGTAATTTTGGTCATCAACATATAGTCTGTCACTGTCAATATATAGCTGAAGCCGCCGAAGGGCTTCTTCTTTATGTCCTATATCTTCGACTTCTATGGTGAAAAAATCACCACTCCCCCCCCAATCAGTCGGGATGTCGAAAGTATCTAAAACACTAGACATCATTTCACTTTGTGTATACTCATGGCCATCGATATTTTTATCAGGTATTCCACGGTAAATAACAGGGGTTTTGTATTGGTCAGGCGAGTTTGTGGGGATGTACTCATCCCAATACAACATTAAAAGCAGCAATAGGAATAAAAACAGAAGAATTCCAGGAAGAATAGACACCAGTGTTATTACTTCTCTGGCAGACCAATCAATGTCTTTATTAAATTTTTTTCTTTTCATTCTCTGGGCTATCCAAAACTGCTGTGATAGAAGTCAGTATATAATATTTCTGTGAAACCTGTCTATCACGGTATTTGTTATGAGCAATAAATGACACAGTAACTTGTGAATGACTTTAAAGGGGGGGATAGGTTCCATTTAACTTTTTTTGAAAAACTGTGACTGGCGCATAACTCAAAAACACCCATTGAAATATCATTTCAATGAAAACCAAGGGTCATTGCAACGGTTCAATAAACCATTGTAACCTTGCTAGGTAAAAGCCTAGATGATTTTACTAAAAACAAAACTCATTTTCATTTCAATGAAAATGACCGCTGTTGAAATGGCGTTTCAATGCCATTGAAATGGATTTAACCCTCATTTCAATGAGACCGTTTGCCGCTAGGCTTGAATTTTTGCCTACAAGCAAAAATTGCAAAAGGGGCATAACGCCCCTTGATTCTATGAAACTTTCCTTTTACT
>JASJGK010000152.1:0-2626 GCA_033791585.1 SAR324 cluster bacterium
ATAGCGGAGGTGGCAGCTTGCGGGATATCCTTGAATTTCCAACATTCGAATTTGATGACTCAGATGATTTGGACTCAGATGATTTGAGTACATTGCTTGGAAATGCAATAGATTTTGTCGGCGCCACGCAGGAAGATTTAATCAGCCTTATGCCTGCAAAACGCCTGGAAGTGCAACTTGCTTGGACCGAATTAAAAAATAATAGTTGGGCAGCCAAAAAATCTTCTTCTAATGTTGTTGCGTTTAGAGATGTAATAAGCCCTCTGTTTGACAGTATCCCTGATCTACCCGGCTTAGGTAGTTTGGGCGTCAGCCGGTTATTTACTTTTAGAGGAGAGGTTAATGATGAAAATAAGTTGTCTATATACTGCAACGTAGGATTGCCAGCATCCCTGCAAGCCGACGCCGACGATACTGGTATATCTGTACCCAAACAATTTGGGTACTTCCAATTCAATAGTTGCAATGGCGCTTTGGAAGTAGTGGATGAAGCGGTAGAGCTAAATTTGGCTGATCTTTTTAATCAAGGCATTAGTCAAATAATTGATGGCTTTAGCGATATGAAGTTAGATACTGATCGTCAACTTCAGCAAAGAGGAGAACCCAGCACTCCAGATGATGACCCACAGAGACCTTCCAAATTAAGGAAAATACTTGATAAGGGATTTGATCTATTAAGTTTACCCGAAATTCCACAACATAATGAGTGCGATTATCGGGTATTGGCTAGGCATCAGGATCAGCATTTTTTTTCTAAAATTGGTGGCTTTTTTTACCAAGACATTTCTAGAGTATTCTTTTGCCTGCCATGGAGAAAACCATACAAGGACGGTGCCAGTAAAAATTCAACTTTAGGATACATTTTTTTCCCTTTTTACCATCCCTACTCATGTTCATTAATCGAAAACATACAACGTGCAGGTGTAAAAGGCCTATACCAAGATCAATATATTTTAAACGAGCAAAACCGCCCGCAACCACTTTTATTTGGTGAGATGGGTAAACCACTGCAATTACTTTCTGATGAAAGTTTTTTTGAGGACAGTTATGAGCCGCCTGATAGTGTGGTTTTGAGTGTAGATCAATCTCTCAATCCGATCGAAGAATTCAACTTCTCAACCATTGGCGCATACTCACAATACAATTGGGAAATTTTCTTTCATATACCCTTACTCATTGCATCACGCCTTTCAACGAATCAAAACTTTCGCGAAGCCCAACATTGGTTTCATACTATTTTTAATCCAACAGATCCCTCGAGCAATAGTGTGCCAGAAAAATATTGGCGCACACGCCCTTTGGTTGAAACATCCCAAGCAGACTATAGCGTTCAGGATATTGACCAGTTGCTATTAATATTAAGCAACGAGGGCGAAAATTTACAAGAGCTTGGATGGGCCGTACACCGCTGGCGTGAAGATGCATTTAATCCGCATTTAATTGCACGTAGCCGCACGCTGGCATTCCAAAAGTCGGTGGTAATGAAATACATTGACAATTTAATTGCCTGGGGAGACTCGTTATTTAGAAGAGAAACGCGCGAGTTTGTAAATGAGGCTATGCAGCTTTATATTTTGGCAGCAAAACTATTGGGCCCTCGCCCAGAACGCACCCCAAAATCACAAAAGCGGGCAGAACAGAGCTTTAACCAACTTGTCCCTAGTTTGGATGCATTTTCTAATGCCTTGGTTGAGTTTGAAAACTATTTACCTGCCACGGGAACCGGGCTTGGGGTTGGCCGTGATTCTTTGCATAGATACACCATGGTTACCAGAGGGAAAGTGGACAGTGCAACCTTGGCTAACGTCGATAAAGCATACCAGAACTTAATGCAAAGCCCCTCTATGATGAATGTCCTTAAACCGTCGGATAAAGAAAACGGATTGTATTTTTGTGTGCCCGCAAACGATAAGTTATTAAGTAAATGGGATTTAATTGCTGACCGCTTATTTAAAATTCGTCATTGTCAAAATATTAAAGGCCAGTCATTAAATTTGTCATTACTTGACCCGCCAATTGACCCAGCAATTCTTGTACGTGCAAAGGCTATGGGTCTAGACATTGACAGTATATTAGGCCAGTTATATGGACCGCAGTCACATTACCGGTTTCAGGTGTTGTCACAAAAGGCCAGTGAGTTGTGCAGTGACGTAAAATCATTAGGAGGGGCTTTGTTATCCGCCCTAGAAAAGCAAGACTCTGAAGCTTTGGCCGTGTTGCGCAACACCCATGAAGCTCGTTTATTAACAGCCGTAAAAGCGGTAAAAGAACAACAAATAGAGGAAAGTAAGTTAGGTGTAGAGGGACTGAAGCATTCGCTGGAAGGAACAACACTGAGAAGAGATTTTTATCAGCAGCAGTTGTCTGAGTTTATGAACCCGGAGGAGCGAATTAGTGGTGCACTAAATATTACCAGCTTATATTTGCAGTATGTTCAGTTTGGGCTTTCTTTAGGAGCGGCTGGCGCAAGTTTGGTGCCCAATGCTAAAGGCGGTTTTGTAACAACCTTAGGTGCTTCGTTTGGAGGAGATAATATTAAGGGCTCGCTGGAAAATGCTGGCCAAGCACTTGGCCATATATCATCACTGCTATCTTCTACTGGAGGCATTATTTCCACCATGGGCAG
>JASJGK010000153.1:0-6292 GCA_033791585.1 SAR324 cluster bacterium
TTCGTCAAGGTATCTTAAGGCTAATTCAAAATAAAAAGACATGCTGAAAAAACTCCTATTTAATCTTCTCAAAAAGAAACGAGAATCCTTTCCCAAGTTACTTTCTATTGAGTTAAGTAGCTCTTGCAACGCTAAATGCATCATGTGCCCCCATCCGACTATCATGACTCGCACAAAGCAAAATATGCCGGCGGAAATCCTAGATAAAATCCTAGCCGACTGTAAGGGTAAACCCTTGAAAAAGGTCAACCTCTTTTGGTTCGGTGATTCCCTTTGCAATAAACATGTGATTGACCATTTTAGGCTAATCCGCAGCTCTTTGCCTGGGGTAAAACTTTATCTTTCAACCAATGCTGAATTGCTAAGCAGTGACAAGGCAGAGGCTATTTTAGATGAGGGCCTGCTTGATGTAATTAATTTTGATATCGATGGAGTAAAAGAAGAAACCCACTTTAATATCAGAAAGGTAAAGCTAGAAACTGTGATAGAAAATATTCTTTATTTTCTAGATTATCAAAAGACCTCTAAAAAAGGTGCTAAAATCCAAACTAGAGCTACCATCATAGAAATGACGGAAAATGTTGATGAAGTCCCTGCTTTTAAGGAGTACTGGACAGGCAAGGTAGATAAAGTGGATGTGAATAAATACAACACTTGGCTTGGTGATATTGAAGATAGAAATGTGGATAAAGGTGGGTCAGCACCTCTTTCCTCAGGTTTTACTTTTGCCTGCCAGCACCCATGGGATGAACTGGTGATTTCCTCCAAAGGCGAAGGTGGCCTTTGCTGTTTAGATTACGACCTAAAAGCCCCATTGGGTAATGTTATGGAATCTAGCGTTGAAGAAATCTGGAAAAATGATACCATGAAAGATTACAGAAATAAGATGCTGCAAGGTCAATACGACCAGATAGAGGTTTGCAAAAATTGCAATGCTCACATCTTCCAGTACAAATCTACTTGGGCCAAGCTCCAGAGCTAATTAAAGGGCTACAACTCCAAACCGCGACTTAAACACTAAGGCTGTTTTAAGCTTGGAATAAATACTTCGTATTTATTCCAAGTAGCCTAGCCTTTTTGCTGTTCCCTCTAAAACAGCTACAACCTCAGCAACCTCTTGGTCTGGGTTTTCCTTATACTGGGCCACCTTTCCAGGTAGGATATCATTTTTTAAGTAATGCTCACATTCTTCTGTCATTTCAGTCTTTAAAAAGCTGCAAATTTCTGAAGCTGTTTCCATTGGCTTTAGGCATAGTTCCTCAAAGGTAAGAGAAAAAAGCCTTTCCTTTGAAATATGCTTGGCGAAAGCCTCAAAATGATTCACTTGAAAATCCCAAGACTTTGCCGCTTGGATATGGTGAGCGTCACCCATTGCGCCAAGATGATTTAAGATAGCTTGGCCCATTTTTTTTGTAGGGTCATCGGTAGCATGGGTTTTAAAGGCGATGTCTCTCCCGTCTCGAACCATATGAAAATACTTTGCATCAGGAAATGCCGCCTCAATATATGGCCCTATCAAGTAGGTTTCTGGGAATTTCCATCCCCAAGCCCCTTTAGGCTCACCGATATGCTGGTAATATTGATAAACCAACTGCTTAAATTTTTTAACCAATGCAGGGTCAAGTTGAGTCGGGTCTGTTAGCTTTAGGCTTTTTGCTGCAATCTTACTGATCCCTTTAGAAAAGGGTGCAAAATCAACATCTCCTGGTTTTTTGTTTTCTGCTTCACTTGTCCCCATGGGAATACCAAGCTTACTTAAGCACCAAGATAAAACACGAGTCCCCGAATGGCCACGGCTCATTACCACAACAGGAGGGTTATTTTTAAAAAAAGACTCAGGTGGGGTTTGCCCACTAAATAACCCAAAATCCAACATATTCATCCCTTTCGATAGACAACTAATTAATAGCTTGGATATTATCTCCTTTGTTTTTACCAGTCAAGGCTAGAAATGGGGTAGCGTAAGCATCTGTGAAGGGGCAAAGGCATTTTTTATTGCCCTTTCATCCTCCACCTAAGGCGTTGGATTCAATAAGGGTTGCTACCCGTTGCAGTGGCTGGCTCTTAACTAAAAGACCAATTGTGTTTTATAAGGTCTAAGACTAAACAAATGATGGAAAAAGCTATTTCCTTGGGAAAGCTCAGTGGTGCAAAAAAAAATGTCGATACTAAGCGAAAATATGAAGAATCCGAAGGAACTTTAGGCGCATGCAAGTGAAGTAAGGCAAATGCCTTAGTTTGTTTGAGGCTAACTGTTTCTTTTTTTTCCGAATTTCTATAAAATGGCTTTAATTTCAACCTAAAGCTAAAGTTGCCTCTCCATGCGCCTGAAAACAACTCTTTTTTTTAAGATTTTCCCCCTGTTTCTCTGTTTATTCAGCCAGTCACTCTTTGGCCAGGAGGTGATTAACCTTGAACCCAGCTTAGGTAGCGGGACTGTGATCAACCAATATTTGGAAATTTTAGAAGATGCTGGCGGGAAGTTAACCTTTGAACAAGTGCTGGAAGCAGAAGGCTTTAAAGCTCGCGGCACCCGAGACCTAAACCTAGGTTATACCAACTCTGCAATTTGGGTACGCTTTGATTTGAGTAACCCCCTAGACGAACCAACCGCTTGGCTTTTAGAACAAGAATTTTGGAATATTAACTGGATCGATCTTTACAAACAAAATTTACACGGTGGTTGGAAACATATAAAAACAGGAAATTTAACCCCCTTTAAAACTCGTGAATACCCCTACCAAGGTTTTATATTCCCCTTAGATTTTTCGGCAAAGGAAACCAAAACAATCTATGTGAGGCTACAAACAGACCAAGTATTTGAATTTAAATTCGAGCTTTGGAACCCAACTCAATTTAGCGGCAAACACCAAGCCCAAGCTCTTGTATTAGGCCATTATTTTGGTCTCATGTGGTTGATGGCGATCTACAGCTTTTTTATTTATCGCTCTTTAAATGACCGAAGTTATCTCTTTTATTTTATCTTTTTGGTCTCTTTAAGTATGATGCAATTGAGCGAGCAGGGAATGGTTTTTCAGTATTTAATTCCTGAATTCCCTAGGCTCCATTATTACTCTGCACCCTTTTGGGTTGCCGCTATGACGACCTCAGGGCTGTTTTTTGCACGTGAATACCTCCATACAAAAAATCACGCCCCCTTTTGGAACTTTGTGCTATTTTTTGGTGGCATTGCCTCAGGTTTCACCCTATTTAGCGCCTTAGTGATTCCCTATTGGCTCAATGACTATATATTAGCTTCCGTTGCAGCCTTTGCCTTGGTTGCTTTGATTGGGTCCAGTATAGGGGCTATGGTCAACGGCTTTAAGCCAGCTAGATTCTTTTTAGGGGCTTGGCTTTTCTTTATCATCGGGGCTGTACTGGCTATTGCTCGTGGATTACTGCTTTTGCCGGGCAACTTTTTTACTCTTCATGGGCTACAAATAGGCTCGGCTATTCTGGTGGTTTTGCTATCGGTGGGCCTTGCAAACAGAATCAAACAAATCCAACAGAAAAAGGTGGAAGCCGAAATGAAGGGCGAAGAGGATGGGCGTTTTAGGGCTACCATGGATTCTTCTACTGATGCCATCATCACCTCTAATGCCCAGGGAGTCATTTTAACTTGGAACAGGGGCGCTGAGATCATCTTTGGTTTTTCGGCCCTTGAGGCAATTGACCAATCTTTAACTCTCATTTTACCGCCGCAATACCTTGAAGAAATTTTACAAGGCATGAGGGATTACTCCCAAAACAAGGGAGGCCAATTCTTAGAAGGGGCCAAAGAAATAAAAGGTCATGACAAGAGTGGGGAAGACTTACCCATTGAGGTTGCAATGAATGCTTGGGTTACAGGCGGAACCTTTTTCTTTAGTTGTGTGATACGTGATATTAGGCGCAGAAAGGAGCTAGAAAAAGAGGCCACAATTTACGCAGCTGCTATTAGAGACCTACTTGATAACGCAGGCCAAGGCTTTTTTTCCTTCACTGAAGACTTAAAAATTCATAAGGATTTTTCCGCCGCCTGTATCGAATTATTCGGGCTAGGGTTTGAGAGCCAAAGTGCTACAAATTTGCTCTTTCCAAGCGATGAAAATGGCGAAAATAAATCCCTAGTGGATATGATTTTTTCTGGGAATATTGACTCCGATGTGGCCCTTTCTCTTTTGCCAAATGAATTGGATGTGCTTCAAAAGGTGGTGAGTCTAGAATACTTTTTTATCGAGAAAAAGCATGAACTTTTAGAGTCAAGAATTATGGTTGCCGCAACGGATATCACCATTGAAAAAATGTTGACCCGAGATTTAGAAGGTTCCCAAAAGACCCGAGAATTGGTTTCTAATGTAGTGATGAATCAGGAATATTTCTTCCAGTTTGTTCATGATTTATTAGATCTTTTACTTAAAGTGGAAGGGAAAGCGACCTTGGCCCAAGGACCTGAGGATTTTAATGGGCTGATGCCTATTTTTCACACGATTAAAGGCAACTCAGCGATTTTTTCTTTGGAGTTGATCCAGACAAAAGCCCACGAAACAGAATCAGAAATTTCAGCCTCACCCTTTGTTACTGGTGAGAGTAGTGACCCCCAAAGTTTGAAGGATAAAATCAAAGCGGCCGCCACAACCATTAGGGGTGATTTGATGGATTATTTAGACTTACTTTCTGACTTTATCCCAGTGGAAGATTGGGATAATGTCGGCTCTAGAAGCTACCATGTCTCAGAAGAAAAGATTGCTAATTTAGAAGCTGTGGTGCTTTCAGGAAAGGGAGAAAACTCTTTAAAAACTGTGGTGCAAAAACTTAGGTTACAGCCTATTGCACCAATTTTTAGGGTCTTGGCACAAGAGGCGCAAAGGCTTGCCAGCCATCTAGGGAAACAGACTCAAGTAGAAATGGCAGGGGAAAAAACAGAAGTGGATTTAAATCGCCTCAAACCCATTTTAGATAGCCTTGTGCATATTATTCGAAACAGCCTCGACCATGGTTTAGAGCCAGCTTTAGAGCGAGAAACTAAGGGTAAAAATGCCATGGGCAAGCTGGCGCTTGAAGCAGATATAAAAGCGGATCACCTGCAAATTGAGATCTATGATGATGGAGCTGGCATTGACCCAGTACAGATTGAATCCATTGCCCGAGAAAAGGGGTTAATAACCAATGATACGCCCCCCTTACAACCTCATGAGGCCTGCCAGCTTATTTTTCTGCCCGGCTTTTCTTCTGCTCACTCGGTGACGGAACTTTCTGGCCGAGGGGTGGGGATTTCAACCGTTAAAGACGAGGTGGAAAACCTAGGCGGGACCATTGAATTGTTTAGTAAGTTAGGTCAAGGGACCCGGTTTCTGATCAAGCTGCCTCTCTTTGATTAAAAGCTTGTCTACAGATGCAAACTGGACAGTTTTTTGCATTCAAGCCAGAAGCTTAGGCGTGCCTAAGTCTAATATCAATGCCTTTAATTGTATGACCACACTAAAAAAAAATTATAGCCTATGAACTCCCTAATGAAAGCCCTAGATCTAGAGCAACAACTATGGCTGGCTCAGCTGGCTATCAGAGTGATCTGGTGTGATGGTGATCTTTCTAAAGAAGAATTTGATGCCTTTTCAAAACTGACAGCACCCATAGGCAATGCTGGGCATCTAAATGAGTTGATGAAGGAGCTTGAAAGCCCTGTAGAAGCTCCTTTAGAAATTTTAGACTCTGTGCCCCAAGTCATGTTACCTCAGGTCTATCAAGAGTTAGTGGCCTTAGCCATTTGCGACTGGGACTTAAACCCATTCGAAGAAAAAGCCTTGAAAAAGATTGGGAAACTTTTTTCTTTAAGTGACTCCTACCAAAAAACTGTGTTTCATTGGGCCAAAGACGGCATTGAATGGCAGAGGGGGATTGTCAATATTTTGCCCCCAACTTTGGAAATTAAAAAATTTAAAATGCCCCTGCACCAGCTAACAGATAGCCAAAGGGTTTGGTTTGCCGATGCCCTTTTAGCGGTATTTTTAAATGAAGATGGACTAGGTAAAGAGGAGAGCAATTTAGTAGAGCAAGTGGTCCGCTCCATTGAAGACAGTCAACAGAAAAGCCGAGTTATTGCCCTAATAAAAAACAACCTTCCCCCTCGTATGGTCGCCCCAGATGAGGTTAGCGAAATAGCGCTCTACTTAGGCTTGATTGAAATCATAAAGGTTTTAGCCAGTAATAATGGGCTAAGCCACAGGCAAAGTAATTTTATCACCAATTATGTAAAGCTTAGCGAATTGCCAGATTCAGCTGCTGACGCCGCTATTCATTGGGCCAAGGAAGG
>JASJGK010000154.1:0-4838 GCA_033791585.1 SAR324 cluster bacterium
CCAAAAAGATTTATGCTTAAACCTTCAAACTGATAAAGCGGCTGGGTTAAGTTTCTTGATTTCTATCGCATACTGGGCCCAGCAAATCCACAAGGATTCGTTTTTTGCGGTAGAATATAGAGTAAGCCCAATTAAAGATGAAGAGATGAGCTTATCAGAAAAATGTCATTGGCATAGATCTCTTTTTTTACTTGAACAATATAAGGAACTACTTGGCGATAGATTAGACCTCAAAATACCTCTTTCAGAAAAAGAGGTTTGGCCTAAAAACCCAATTATGAATGTTGCCCAAGATAAACGGAATGATCAAATTTCGGATAACTCAGAGCATAATCTAGAAGTGTTCCTAACACAAAATAAGTCACTGCACTCTGAGTTCCTAAAGAAAACAGGAGCAAAGTTTCAAAAGTTTGAGAGACAACTTCCAGTTGGGCTTTTCGAAGACGAAATAAAAAAATCAAAAGCATGGACACCAGGTGGGGCAAGCCAGATTGATTTATGGGGTGCATCACTTGATAGTAAGGAATTTCATCTTTTTGAACTTAAAGCCAAGAACAATAAGAAGGTCGGTGTATTACCTGAGGTGATTTACTATACCCAGCTGTTGTCGCACGTCCAGCGTGGTACTCCCAATGGCGAAATAAACTTTAAGCACAGTGATAACGATATTCCTAATGGGCTACTAAAAGCAAAAAACTCTGAAAATATTACGGCATGGATTTTAGCCCCAAAGGGAGAAATCCACCCTTTTGTGTTGAAGCAAATGGAAAACGGGCAACTACTTAGCCCCTTGGAGTGGTTCAATAAAAATGCAAATGCTCAAAACATTCAATATAAAATATTTCCTTTTGAGCTAGACGAAGGCTTAACACACACCATAAAATGTTGGTGCTCTGAACTTTACTTTAAGTAGTCTTAACTTCCTTATTCACAACCTTCGATTTTCAGCCTACATATAGGTCTACATCAGCGAACGCAAAGCATGGTTTTGGGTGGTACTAGGTCCTCTTGTAAATCCATTTAACTCACTGATAATACATAAGATGTGGTATTATATGGCAATCAGTGTTTCTAGGTGTTTTAACTCGTTATCGCACTCATAACCCGAAGGTCGTTACTTCCAGTCTGCCTCCCACCTCATTTACCCTCAAAAGAATGTATACGATAAGCTCAGTTAACGTACTCTTTATAGACAGCCACAGATGTACTAATCGAAAACAGGTTTTTTAAGTCACATTCTCACATTCAAACCCAGACACAATTATTGAGATCTGTACTTTTTCATGTAAACTAGGGTCATAAACCATACAAAATACAACATCGACAATACCACTTTGTTCTTCTTGTACGTCGTCAAACCTTTTGGGACAAATGGGCTCAAAAATTAAGAGAGACTTTATATTGATTCCCCGTCTTTTAAAGTGTGATCAAGAATATCAGCGACAGAAAGTGAAAGCCTCCCTGCAATGTCGTTCCGACCACTACCCACATAATGGGCGGCGTATTCCATTCCAATAGCCCCTATTTTTTCGCCTTCCTTGATCATAGCCCTCAAAATTTCTACTTTTTCAACCATTGATGTTGAGTTGTATTCAGACGAGTGATAGTCAAATAAAGTCCGTAAACTTCGGTGATGCCAATCTCGCCCATTGCCAAAGATCAGGTCCATTCTTTCTTGATAGAATTTTTCCATTTTATAGGGGTTCACGCCCAAATGAAGAATATCTAGCATTTCGCATTGGGTCTTAGTCATAGTCCTAGGAATTTCTTCTTTTTCAACTATCTCTGAGATTTTGAAAGACGCTTTTGTCGTATTATAACCATGACCCCTCAGATCCTCCAATAAAGTATTGTAGTCCTCCAATTGACCGTGACCTGTTTGGTGAGCAATAATTAAACACTCTTTCTGTGGTGCTTGATATTTTTCAATGTCAGGGCTGCTTTTTAAAAGCTTTGTGATACTACCCATTTGATATCTCTCATCCGACATAATTACTAGTTCTTCATCGCCTCTCTTCCAAACAGTACCTGGAATATAAACTAGGCCATATGACAAATCAAAAGTTTCGTGAGAGTGAAATACAAGGCTAAACTTCATAATAATTTTCCGTCTATTAAGAGATTCTTTAAAATATGTGTGACAGAAGTTGACAACCTCTTTGTGATATTGTTCCGACCACTATTCACATAAAGGGGGTAGTGTAAGGTTTTATGTTTAAATTCATATTTACCTGACCTGTTTGATGAAGGGAAGACTTTTTTAACACTCCCCAAAGCCCTCATTGACAAACATAGGGACATCTCCAATGCGGAATAAAAGGTAGGCATAGGGCTTGATGAAATCCTTGAGTTTCTGAACCGTAAGGACTTTTCAACTTTGATGATTTATCGTGGCCGAGCTAGAAATTTACAGGGACAATTGGCTATCTAGTTGCTGGGTCTCCACTGAACTCAATAGCGGATGCAATCTCTTGCACATTGATTGATATAAGTTTATTTTCTGTTTTACTTATACCTTTCACTAGAATTATCCCACCTACTTGTAAAAAACCACTAAACGCCCCCATCACCAATCTGTGTTTCAAAAGATTGCCGAATCAGTCCCATCACATATGGAAGTTCTTCGAGAGTTGAAAGCCCGACTTCAACATCGCCATTTCCCCATCTACCTAAACCGGTTATATCTTTACATAAGCCTCTTGGGTCCTCAATTTCATGGAATGACATATTTAGAGATAAACATAAACGCTTTGCTTGAGGAACAACATCTACAAAATTAGTTTCAGCCTTGTACGCAACATAGAATTTAAGGATCTCCTCGGAAACGACTGAATCAAGGGCTAAAATTTCTTTTTGCAAGGCATCAAACAGAGGTTTAATTAGTGAAGTTTTCAGATAAGGATGGTCATCAACTGAATACGTGTTGTTTCGCTGCTCTATCCCCGGTTTATACTCATCCAAAATAGAAGCATCTAATGAAGGCGCACCCCAAACTGTAGTTGCCTTCTTAGCTAGAGTATCTGCTCTCTTGTTGATCGCAGTGTCATCCCACTTAGATTCACAGCGAACTGACTCATTGAGGCGTAAAGGGCTTTCTTTGAACCCTCCTGTCATATTACTCTTATCAGTAAAGCTCTTGTTGCTGTATTCCGAATTGTAGCCAGTCAAGGTTAAGTTTCCAAGTGTATGGAGTTTGCTTTCCCAAACCCTTTCCCAATCTAGGCCTAGTTCACTGCGCCAATAATCGGGTACTTTTTCTGCTTTGCCATCTGATTGAGGCATAATATGCTCTATTGTGTATTGGTCCACTGCTACAGGCTCCCTTCTGCCATAGTTTTCAAGTTTTCTTAACCAGAAACTGCGACTTCGAAAATTATATAGGTCCCTAACTTTGAGCCCACGGTCAAACTCTTCATCCTTGGGAAACCTACGATATGAGGGTAAAAGGAGAAATGCAGCTTGTACGCTTTCTAAGTAGCGATCTTTTTTGAGGCTTTTTCCTAGGTTGGCAAATGTTTTATTCATCGAATTGGTAGGAATTGCGCATACAGCCCTCCTAAAGACGTAGCTTTCGATCAAATTAATACATTTACAAAAATCTTCCTTATTTAGGTTTTTAGACGCATAGTCGTGATACATTTCCAACAATAACGGGTAGGCGACATCAACTTTCAATTCTCGTAGATCATGAAATGATTGTTTTAAGTGTTTGTCACTCTCAGCTCCCAAGGCCATAGAACAAAAATAATTTGAATAGGCACGTAAATCAGAAACCAAGTTTTCTATACCTCTTTTTACTATTTCTGGTTTCTGGACATATTTTTTAAATGCCGTGTAAATATCACCCATACGAGGGATTTCACCCGTTTTGACGGTTAAAAAATGACGCATAAAACTATCAAAATGTGTACTATAAGCTTTTTGACCAAAGCCTAGCTCCATAGGGCGCCAGTAATTTGTAAAAAGCTTAGTTTGCAGCTCATGGTCGAGACCCATCAATATGAAGTTTCTTATTAAATCAGCCTGACTTAACTCCCTCCCGGTTGAATTCATACTCTCAAAAATTAGTTGCGGGTTATCTTGACCACGGTCTAAAGCAATATCAACAACCATGACTTTTGCTATTCCTTTACAAATAGTAGATAAATCATCCTTTTCTTTCTCCAATAGGTCTTGAAAGCGCTGGAAATTTTCATAAATTTTCAGGGATGAGTTTTCTTGCCTAGGGCCTTTTTGTAAAATTGAAATCCAAGAGGATTTGTCAGTCTGAGATAAAATTAGCTTAAATTTCCGTTCTCCATCCTCTTCAGGGTTTAATAAATAGTAATTTCTTAACTTTCGTGCTGAAAAACCATCTATGGGTTCTGTCTGTTGTTTGTC
Source organism: SAR324 cluster bacterium (assembly GCA_033791585.1). GTDB lineage: Bacteria > SAR324 > SAR324 > XYD2-FULL-50-16 > XYD2-FULL-50-16 > JASJGK01. The sequence continues at coordinate 4,381 of JASJGK010000154.1, forward strand.
TAAAACTTCAGCAAGGGCTTCAATCAATAAACTTAGAGTTGTTAACCGCTGCTGCCCATCAATCACAAGTAATGGGGTATGGGATGAAACAGAATATAATCCTTTTTGGACATAAACAACCGAGCCAATAAAATGGGCTGAAACCTCATCGTTACGGCCAGCACGTTTTATATCGTTCCATAATTGAAGGCACTCCTTTTCAGTCCATGAATACGCTCGCTGGTATATCGGGATCACAAATTGTGGGGACTTTTTTAAAAACTCGAGCAGTTTTGCTTCAGATGCTTTCATAGTAAAAAATAATTTAAGTTGATTGTTATCTATTTCCGAAAGGCTACAATAAATAATATTTTTTTGCGACCTGTTTAAACAAAAGTGTTAAGAAGTCTAACTTTAAAGTACCCCGCTTTTATAGAATTTGCATAAATTTTTGAAGAATTTAATTTGGGATCCTTTAA
>JASJGK010000155.1:0-22741 GCA_033791585.1 SAR324 cluster bacterium
GGTGCAAAAGCGGTGACACTGCTTCTAAAAGTAAACCTTCAGCATTGTCACTAAAGCAATCTAAAGAAGTTTGAAAGCGTAGGCGTGCCAGCTTAAATTCACTTTCGTTAAACCCTTGTTCGCAAATACCCTTGATAATGTCGGCCAATTCTGTGACCAGTTCATTGATCTTATCTAAACCTGCAATGCCTTGGATCTGCATCAATCCGCCTGTGGAAAAGAAAAATGGGCTTGCCGAAATATCGTAGGCCAGACCCTTTTCTTCACGAATCAAGCGTTGCATCCGAGTAGAAGACCCGTCATCGAGCATGCGCAAAGCCAATTGCAAATGCATACGTTTTGTTGGGGTCAAGTCTGGGAAGGGAAAACTCCACTGGAACTGGTATTGGTTGTCTCGTTCCTGCACAAAGTTTAAGGGCTTTTTACAGGGTAGTGTCCAAGTGGGGTTCGGGTAGGGTTGCTTTTCCCCACTCACTAGGCTTGTTGTTTCTGCCTCAAGCAATTTTTGGATCTGGGCAACGTCAAAGTCACCAGTGATGCCTATGACCATATTGCTGGCTTGGTAGTATTTATTATACCAGTTTTGGAGGTCCTTTAAGGTAATGGCATTAATGGACTCAGGGATGCCTGCCACAGGGAATCCAAAAGGGTCTTCAGGCCAAAAAGTCTCTAAGGTGAGGCTATCCACATCAATGATCTGGTTTTCTTCGTTATAACTGGATTTTAGCTCTTCTAAAATAATGCTTCGTTCCAGTTCAATTTTTTCAAAGGTGGGGAAACGCAAAAACTGAATGAAGCGCTTGATGCCTGTTTCTAGAAAGTTACAATGGAACTCTAGCCAATATTCTGTGTGGTCAAAAGAGGTGGCTGCATTGATCTCGCCACCAAGTTCTTCCATGTTTAAATTTAACTGGTTAGAATCGCCTAAAAACTCGTTGCCCCGAAAAAGCATGTGCTCTAAAAAGTGAGAAACACCGTTGATGGCTTTAGGTTCGTAGCTAGAACCGACCCCAACCCAAGCATGGAGGGTCACGGTTTTAATTTTAGGGAAGGGCGTAAGTGCCAAGGTGAGCCCATTTTTCAGGGTCACTAGGCTGGTTGGTTTTATTAAATTTTGGTTCAATCTGGCTAAATCTCTAAGTTACTATATTTCAAACGGTGCTAGGCCGTTTTTAAAACGGGCAGCATTCAAGCAGTTGTACATCAACATGGCAATGGTCATGGGGCCAACACCACCGGGAACAGGTGTTGTGGCACTTGCAAGGCCTTCCATCTCAGCGTAGGCAACATCGCCAACCACACGGGCACCCTTAGGGTGGTTTGGGTCTTCAATGCGGTTTACCCCAACATCAATCACTACAGCACCAGGCTTAACAAAATCTTTGGTGATAAATTCAGGCTTACCAATGGCAGCGACTAAAATATCAGCTTGTCTACATTCGGCCTTAAGGTCTTTTGTTCTAGAGTGGCACATTGTAACGGTACAATTGGCATCGCTCAAAGACATTAAAATGGAAAGGGGGCGACCAACTATGTTACTTCGCCCAACGATCACAGCCTTCTTTCCCTCTGTCGTGATACCGCTACGCTTTAAAATTTGCATCACACCAAAGGGGGTGCAAGGTTGGTAACGGGGGTGACCTTGGGTTAAAAGGCCAACATTGTGGGGGTGGAAGCAATCCACATCTTTATCAGGATGAATGGCAAATAAAACTTCGTCTTCGTTGCACTGGTCTGGCAGGGGGACCTGACATAAAATACCGTGAACCGAATCATCAGCATTCAACTGGGCTACGATTTCCATCAACTTTTCTTGGGAAGTATCGGCGCTAAGTTTATGCTCAATTGATTTAATACCAACACGTTGGCAGGCTTTTTTCTTGGCACCGACATAGATGGCACTAGCGGGGTCGTCGCCCACTAAAATCACAGCTAGGCAGGGCTGAATGCCCTTTGCGCTTAGATTCGAAGCTTCAACTTTTAATTCTTCTTCAATGGCCGCTTTAATATCTTTACTGGCTAATCGCTGCATCTCTATTCCTCAAATTTTCTTAAAAAGTCTTCTAGTGTATTTAGGTCTTGGGCAAATTTTCTGATGCCCTCAGCTAATTTTTCAGTTGCCATAGGGTCTTCATTCATAGCCCAACGGAAGGATTTTTCATCCAATTTTAATACTTTTACCGACTCTTCGACTTCCATAGTTGGGGTCAAGGTTGGGGTTAGTTCGCCTGGGGTACTTTCCAGTTCTTTCATCAATTCAGGGGCAATGGTCAGGCGGTCGCAACCACAAAGTTCTGTGATCTCGCCAATGCTGCGAAAGCTGGCACCCATCACAATAGTTTCATGGCCAAATTTTTTGAAGTACTTATAGATATTTTGTACAGAAATTACACCAGGGTCTTCTGCGGGAGCAAAATCTCTGCCCTCATTGGCTTTATGCCAGTCCATAATACGCCCCACAAAAGGGCTGACTAAAAAGGCCTTTGCTTGGGCACAAGCAGCCGCTTGGGCTAGAGAAAAAATTAATGTCATATTGGTGTGAATCCCTTCATTTTCAAGGACTTCACAAGCTTGAATGCCTTCCCATGTGGCGGCAATTTTAATGAGGATTCTGTTTTTACTCACCCCAGCTTCTTGGTACAGAGAAATCAACTTTCTTGCTCGTTCCACAGTTCTGGCTGTATCAAAAGAAAGACGGGCATCCACTTCTGTGGAAATCTTACCTGGCACAACTTTTAAAATTTCAACACCAATGGAAACAGAAAGTTTATCAATAGCATATTCCATAAATAGTTCGCTATTGCCTTGTTTTTCCATTGCCGCTTGTAACGACTTGGCAACCAAGGGCTTATAAACAGCTAACTGGGCGGCTTTAAGGACTAAAGAGGGGTTAGTGGTGGCATCTTCAGGCTTAAAAGCGGCAATGGCTTCAAAATTACCGGTATCAGCAACAATGACTGTATGTTGGGCAAGGGATTCAAGGTAATTGGACATACTTAGTCTTGGCAGAAATTTTAAATTGTGAAATTTTATAAGTTAAGTTGATTATTCTTGAAAACCCCTATTTCTGGCAAGGACTAGTGTCTTACTTTCTTACTGAAAACCAATTAAAATTGTTAGAGCCCTTTGAACTTAAGGGAGAGGAAGCGGGGCATATTTTACTGTCTCGTAGAATGAGGGTTACCGAGCAACTAGAGATCCAAGACCAAAATGGCCAAAGGTATGTTTGTGAGATTACCGAATTGCAGCGTAAGTCACTGGTTTTAAAGCCTTTAAATAAAGCTGAAATTCCCTTAGAACCCCTTTTAGGACTGATTTTATACCAATCTTTGGTTAAAGAGAAGGCTTTGGATTTTATTATCCAAAAAGCTTGTGAATTGGGGGCCGCTAAAATAATCCTCTTCCAAAGTCAAAATTCCCAGAAGCTACCTCAATCGCAATACAAAGGTAAAACGCAAGACAAAGCCCAACATCAGGGTGAAGCGGAAAAACGTCTAGGCCGCTGGAACAAAATAGCCCTAGAAGCGGCCAAGCAGTCGGGGCGCTTAAAGCCACTTGAAATCCAGCTTTTAGAGGCCTTGCCACTAGATTTACCACCTGAGGCAACTTTGGTTTTTGATACCAGTGGCGAGCGGAAAAGCCTAAAGGACTTAAACTTACCTAAAACAAATCTAAACCTAATACTAGGCCCTGAGGGGGGATTTAGTAAGGGCGAATTACCAGATACATATCCTGCTTATCACCTTGGGCCTCGTATTCTGCGGGCGGATACAGCGGCACTTGCTGTGCTTTCTATTCTCCAGTTTAGTCTAGGGGATATGGGTTAGCGCCAAACCAGGGTACTATAATCAAATGAGCAAACCAAATAGTCCTGAAAACCAAATAAATCACCGTTCTGGCGGATTCTACTTGAACCTGCAACGCCGATTCCCTAGTATGAGGAAAACTATAGGATGATATGGCAGCAAAGCTAAAAATATTGGGGTTGGGTTTTAAGCTCTTAAGCTGGAAATCGCTCACCAGTAGAATTCACAATGAATTGATCCAGCAAGGTGGCCTTGTAGAATTCCACCTTGTACCCAAAGGGTGGGGGGATTTTTTGATGCAGTCTTTAAGGGGATACGACGATTTTAAAGCTGATATTATCCTCATTTCTTTGCCCGCATTTAACAATCTCCAAGGTTTTGCTGATTTTTATAATGGACTCTTGCTCCATGAACCTAAAAAGCTGCCTAGTCTTTGGCTGGTTACCAAAAACTACCAAGAAACCTTTACCGAAATCCTAGACAAGAACCCTCGTTCTCAGTTGCATGTCCGTAACATAGGCAAAATTTCACTCAATAGCCCAAGCCAAATCAAGGAAAAATCCGCTTCCAACGAGCTATTGCAAATCACCCCTACGCCAAAATTTCACCTAAAAGGTGTTGATGAGGCTACCTCAAAACAGATCAGTGAAGGCTTTATCCCTGCCGATGTAGTGGGCAAAGTGATTTGGCAAGACCAAGAATTTACAGGACCAGAGTTTTTTGATTTCCAGGCCTACCTTTTTGAGGCGGAGAAACCTCTGCTCTTTTCCCAAGGATTTTTAAAATCTAAGGGGAATATATATTTGAGAGGTAAAATTAACCCGAGGGAAATTTTATCCATTAAAAACCCTAACCTTGAAATAGACCAAATTGTTAGTTTTGCCGATTTAAAATTGCCAAATTTTATTGCTGATATTGTAGGTGAATCCAAGGCAAGACTGGTGCAAAAATGGACTGAAGTGGAAAAAAATAGCCTTACCTATTTGAAAGAATTTACCCCCATTTCCATTATTTCTCACCATAAACTGGCGGCAAAAATGATCGCCTGCTCTTTACGGGAATTGGGGCTTAAAAAAACACAAGTTGGCTCAAAAAGCCCTTATTCGCTCCATGTATTTTTAAACAATACAGAAATCGGAGAATGCCCCTACTTTTTAGATAGTTCGGCCGAGCCTTTATTAGTTCGGATTTTAGCCATGCCTGATTTAGGCGCAGCCTATTTTGAGCGACTGTTACCGCCGCAAAACTTGCTCAGTGCGGCGGCTATTGATGAGGAAAAATCAAAGGTCAAAGCCCAGATTCACATGCTTTTTGAAAGGCAAAAGGGTTTGACTGGGCGAAAGGTAATGGCCGAGCAAGAGATGGGTCTGATTTACGAAAGTCGAGAAAAAGCCCAACTTTTGATTATTTTAGCTCAGAAAATTGAAGTGATTGAAGATGTAGATTTAAGTTTAGGCGAGGATGCTTTAGTCTTTTTCGATGACCCCGCAGTGGCCAGTTCTATGAGCCGAATGCTGACCCAAGGAGGAGGCAAGAGTCTTTTTGTTGATCTTTCAGAGATCGAAAATATGGATGCCTTGCTAGAATATGACACCCACCCCTTAGCCCACTACTGTGACCAAGGTCGGGTTTACGCAAGCAGGGTTTCGAAAAGGCGATTGGTAACTTTGATGTCTAATATCCTTGACGAGATTCCCCTAGCCCATGCCTCAGAGCCACAAATGGCAGAGCAGGCTTTAGAACTAGAAGGCACAGCCCTAGACCAAGCCTTAGATGAATTGAGTTATTTGACCCTATGGAATCAGGTCCAAGACTTTACCCAGATCCACTTGAACGAAATATTAGATGCAGCGGCCAAGGCTCTGCCTGAAATTGAAAAACAGATTTTTAAACTAGAGCGGCCGAATCAAGTTTGTTTATTTTCTTCCCAAAGGCTTTCAGAAGAGAAATTACGATTTCTTTCCTTAAAATTATTTGGAGAAAAACCAGCCTTGAAGTTTATCAACCTAGAGTATTTACTGGATGGGGAGGATTTAAAAACCGACAAGCCAGAGCATGAAGAACAGAAGGATGTAAGCGAAGAAGAAATTACCAATGCAGAAGCCGCTAAAAACGCCCTGACTTTAAAGGACTTTTTCGAACAGGCGACCTATGACCTTGTCCATGTCCAGCCAGATTTTCTACTCATTGAATTAGAGATGGATTTACTGCTTTTGTTGGTGGAGTTTTTAAGAAAAACTTCACAACTGGCCAACACCCCGATCATGGCACTGGCCACAGGTTGGATCAGTGCTGACAGCGCTTCTAGATTAGTGGACTTAGGTGTGAAAATTACCTATGAATTTAGTGGTGACCGAGAATATTTAAGCAATCGCTTACTTTCGACCCTTGAGCCTTAGCAGAGACCAAACTCTTGCCTTAAAGCAAATTGCTAAAGCCTAAATCCCGCAAGATGCCAATGAGTAAAGATACAGGTAAACCTGTGATGGAGTGGGGGTCTTTACAGGTAACTTCACTAAATAAACTAGCCCCTAACCCCTCATATTTATAAGAGCCACAAGAGCCCTTAAATTCTTCTGTTTTTAAGTAGGATTCAATCTCTTCTTCACTCAAATCCCGCATGGTCAAATAGGCTTCATCCAGCCGAGTGATGCTTTTGCCCTTGTAAATAACCGTTAAACCATTGACCAGTCTGTGGGTTCTACCTTTCAGCAAATGCAACTGTTCACGGGCCTCAACAATATCTTTCGGCTTGCCCATAGGCTCGTGTTCCAACACAGCCATCTGGTCGCACCCAATAATTAATGCATTAGGGAAGTCTCGCTCTAAACTTGCGGCCTTGCCCGTTGCCAATTCCTGTACATAAGACTCAAGATTGCCATCTTTAAAGCTAGGCTCGGTGTAGCGAGGGGGGAGCATACGGTGGTTAAGATTGAGCTGCTTTAAAATTTGCCCCCGCCACTTGGCGGTGGATGCTAAAATGATTTGTTCTTTTGCGAGAGACTGAAACATAGGACCTTTCATAAAAATTACTTAAACTAAAGTAGCTGGCAGGGGGAAAAAAATCAAAGTAAATTGCCTAGTACTGAAAATTCTCTGCCGACCTTTGATTGCATTTTCCTGTGGAGCCTGCTTCGCAAGGCTTGCCATTGACCCAAATGCTGTTGTCAAAAACCACACCCTTGAATTTAGCCCCTTGGAGCGTTGCATTTTCTAAGTTAGCACCCTTTAAATTGGCCCCGGTAAGGGTGGAATCAGAAAAATTTACCTCTCTTAAATCGGCCCCTCTCATGTTGGCCCCTGAAAGAGTTGTGCGGCTTAGGTCGGCTTTATTTAAATTTGCCTCTTCAAACATGGCCCCTGCGAGGTTGGACCCTGTTAAACTAACACCTTGGAGGTTGGCACCGCTAAAGTCGGCCCCTGCGTGGATAGCGTCGGCCAAGCTAGCATTTTTGAAGTTGGAATTGTTAAATTTGGCCTTGTAGCTATTCACATTTTGCAGGTTGGCATCACTAAAGTCACTGCCTGTAAAGTCGGCCTTTTGTAATTTTGCCCCGTCTAAATTGGCCTTCCAAATCTTGGCCCCTCTAAGGCTGGCACTAGTAAAATCATTATTTTTCATGTTCGCACGGTAGAGCCAAGCCTTATCCAGATTAGTACCATCGAACCTGTTGCCCGTTAGATTAGCATCGCTCAGGTTGGCACCAGATAAATTAGCCTTATCAAAGATGGAGTCATTGATTTTTGCGCCTTTTAGGTTGGCTTTTTTAAAGTTGCTCTCTCTACCTTTAATGCCATTTAATGTGGCATTTTCCATCACAGCGCTGGCAAAATTAGCCCCTTGGATTAAGGTTTGGTCTAGGTTGGCACCGCTCAGGTTGGCTTTGTACAAATTACTGCCGTTTAAAGTTACCCCTGCCAAGTTGGTCCCCATTAAATTGGCTTTGCGCATGTCTGCATCTGTAAAATCACTATCATCTAACATGGAACCAGTAAAATTGGTTCCCTTGAGGTTTGCCCCTGTGAACTTGGCCCCTCGTAAGTCTTTTTTACTGAAATTTCTGCCACTAAGCTCCAAACCTGAGAGATCGCAATTTTGGCAGGATTTAGAGGATAACATAGCCTTTAAACAGGCCTCAGGCCCCACACTGTTGCAAGGGGGGATTTTGTCTTTATCAAATACCGCCGTGCCCTTTATCCTTGTATAACTATCGCCTTGGTCGCTCAACTGGACGCCGCTTGCCGAGTCGGTTTTTGAGCCGTTACCAGCTAAATTTTGGCTCCCAATTGCAGAGCTCTGGCCGCTGCCACTTCCACCAGCTTGGTTTCTTGCCGCTGCCGCCGATTCCCTTTGCAGCCGAAGCAGCAACTCCTTCTTTTTTTTCCTCGCTTCCCTTGCCGCCTCTTGCTTTGCCAACTGCTGACTCTGGTATAAAGACTGGGCTTGCAGATATTGCGGCGCTAGGCTGTGTGAAGCAAGCGTTAAAATAAGGAGAGTAACAAAAAGTTTAAGGGTCTTCAATTTTATGGTTCTTAGATTTATGGTCTGCCCTTTTGTGACAGGGCGAGGTCAATTCTTCTTTTGAGGTACGTTGCAACCTCTGTATTCTATTTTTTATGGGCTGGCATATTCTAGTGTGGTTTGTGGGCTAGGGCAAGGGGAGTTTCTTTGGTTACTTTTTCTTTACTTTATCTATGTCGATCAATCCATGCTTTGGGTCTCCTGGGGCGAATCCTTCTGGCCATTTTGTTTTATTATAAAATACCGCTTTTAAATTAGCTCTGCTTAGGTCTACGCCAGTCAAATTTGTCCTAAATAGATTTGCCTTGGTAAAGTCTGTATCTTCAAGATATGCATTAGTAAAATCAGCCGCTTCTAGCTCTGTATCGGTTAAATCTGCAGCACTTAGGTCAGCCTCATGCAAAATAGCATCATCAAGGCACGCCCTATTTAGATTTGCACTTTAAAGAAATGCACTATTCAGCTTTACCCCTTTTAGCTGTGCTTTAAATAGATTTGCCTCAGATAAATTGAAGTTGTTTAGATTTGCATATGATAAGTTAGCAAATGGAAGCTGGATGCCTGATAAATCTAATTTTTGAAAAACCTCGCCATTTTCCCTGATTAATTGATGGATTCGTTTGATTAGAAGTGGAATTTCTGGAGGCCCAGATTCTTGGACCTTATCATCTGACAAGGCGAGTGGAGTATAGCTATCCATTGCATTTTTGCATTCTTTAGAATCAGCCCAAGCTTGGAGTCGAGCCATCAGTGCTTCTTTTGCAGGCTCTTCGAATTCATTCCCCTTTTCCCCTTTGAGAAAACTTAAAAACTGGGGGACGGCAGCTAGTTGCAGAGTTTCATCTTTGCCACCTAACCATTCTACCAGTTTATGAAAATTTGCTTGGTTGTTTTCAATCTCTTCTTTTTTATCCTGGTTCCGCCACACCCACAAAAGGAAGGTTGGAAAAATACCAAAAAGAAGAAAAATAATTTCTTTGGTGTTTTTTAAACTAGTACAACTAAGCGTTGTATGGTCGATAAGGCAACTTGATAGATTTAAAAAAACGTCTAATTTCCATAAAGCAAAGAGGGATAGAGCGCCAATAACTAAAAGAGGCAGAGGGCGAAGTAGTTTGTTTACTGGTATGAAGGCGCCAAAGAGATAAGATCCTATCACAAACCAAGGGGATGGAATCCCTATTTCTATGCCTTCTTTTTTAAATCGTTCTCTTGCTGTCATTTACTTTACCCCTATAATTGCAAAATGATACCAGATCGGTTGATAAAATTAAATAGGAAATAGAGATAAAATATTACGGGTTTCTGGGTATTGCGTTTGGCTCTGAGCTGCAAAGATGTAGGTAGATTATAACTTTGCAAGCTAGACTGCCTAAAACTTGATACGCTGGGCCAGAAGGGTAAATTCCATAACTAAAAAGGTTAAGGGTTAGCCGTGGAGGCCCAAGGCCCATCTTAACTAGTTAGGTTAATTGCGAAGCAATTAAGTTTCTTTAAGCCATTTATGGCTTGTACACAAAAATCGTGGGTAAACTTGTCCCCGAATTAGTGAAAAGCGGTTATTTGCGCAGCGAATAAGTTTCCTTAAGCCATTTATGGCTTACATACTAAGGTAAAAGCCGCAGGCTTTTACTGAATTCGCCTACATAAGGTGTAAGTAACTTGATGGTCCTTTCATGTAAGAAAAAACTAAATATATGGCTGGCTGTTGGCGATAACTAGCTTTGAGCGTTGAGGGCTGGTTTTTGCTTCTTTTGTCCAGCACAAAAGAAGAGAGAAATAAACCATGAGCTAGAAAGTTTTGAAGAACGTTCCTGCGGAGGTGGGGCTAAACCTAATCCAGTAAAAAACAAGGTGAGCGCAGAGACAGAAAAGAAAGGAGGTAAAAAAGGAAATGGAGAAAGAAAGAGAAAAATTATGGAAGCCTAAAAAGGCCTCCAAAATTTTAAATAAAACTAAAGGCTGCACCCTCAAATAGTTATTTGAAAAAGCAGCCCAAAACATCTACAAAAAATCTAAAACCTACTCCCTACCTACCATCTGGAAAGCAGACCAGAAGTAAGGATGGTTCCAAGATTCACTACGTAAAAGCTCTAACTGGGCTTCTCGCATGGCATCCCGAGCGTCCATGCCTGCAAGCAAGCGGTTATAAAAACCAGTCATCAAGTCACGGGTGGCATCGTCGCTCACCTCCCAAAGACTGTTGACCACGTTGCTTACACCTGCCTCTTGGAAGGCTCTACGAAGGCCGTAAACGCCTTCGCCAGCGTGAATCTCGCCTAGGCCAGTTTCGCAAGCAGAAAGCACAACCATTTCAGTTCCATAGAGGTTTAATGATAACACTTCCATGGCTGTTAAAACGCCATCATTATCAGAGTCAATCTCACCTAAAAGCGGCGCATTGGAATTGATGCCAGCAAAGGCCAAACCTGCCCTAAGCAGTGGGTTATCCCCTGGCGGAGGTGGTTTTACCGCACCACCACGGCTGATTGATAATAGCCGATTCTTCAATTTCTCTTCTTCTTTTAAAAAGAATCCGTGGGTGGCGATATGCAAAATCCTCGGGGGGGTTTTCCAATCCCTAAGACGTTGCTCCTCAGCCTTGGGGCCTGTGGTGAAATCTGTCCTCGCTTGTTTGTCTTGGGCAACGGTTAGTATTGTCTGGCCTTCCACTTTAGCGCCTTCTAAAGGATCAAAGGCTAAGGCTCTAAGGCCCTGTGGAGAAAGCTTGATGCCATCCTTAACAGCGCTTCGGCTACGGCTGGTAGCAGCTTTTTTAATAGTTGGGGGCACATAGTCTGTATCGTAATCAGGGCCAGCTAAGATAACAAACTCACCCTTAGATTTAATCGGTGGGGGTATGACTAAGTCCCTAGCAGAAGATAAAATCTTGATATGATAATTTTCTAAGAGGTAGCCACCCTTTGCCAAATCAGGGATGGCATCAATGGGTAGGATGTTGAAAATCCCATCTGGGATCATGTAAATTCGGTTTAGTTTGCCGAACTTTTTATAAACAGGCTCCCAAACCAACCGGTAGACATCATTACCAGCTTCTTCTAACTCGTCTGGTTCAATAGAGTCATCCATGATGGAATCACGGAAATATCCAACGGCATCTTGGATTGCTTTGTGGTCGCCTAAGTCGACTAAGGTAAATGTAGGGTCGTCGCAGGTGAAAAAACCCATGCAGCTTTTAACTGATTTCACGCCGACAATTGCCATCACCTTTTCCACCCCATCGGTGCTATAAACCATAAAGTCTAACAGGGCATGATCGGCAGGCAAGGCTTTAACAAGTTCATCACTAGAAACCACAGCTATAGTATCACGAAAGGCAATACTTGCTTGGCCTAGTTTGGCTTGGAGGTCGTTGTTGGTTTGTTCATAAGCTTCAACTTGGGCATGAAATTCTTCTGTCGATTTGCCCTGTGGCCCTTTTAGAGTTAAGTCTGCCAAGGCCTTTCTAGAAACTTCAAGTTTGGTCGCCATTTCTGTAAGCACTGGGTCGGCCTGCATCTCGATCACTTTTTTGGTCTCAGAGGCAATCTTTAAAAGCAAGCCCTTACGTTTTAAACTCACCTCTAAAGCGAGGTAGGCTGCCACGGGATGTTTTTCTGCCATCAAGAGGCTTAACAAACGATCTTGCTCGTGGCGATGGAGTGAAATGTAACCATTCCTCGTATTTTCGCCAGCAACCCATAGGACCTGATTAAAAAATTCATTCCGCCTCGTGAAACCCTTATAGGCTGTGAGTAAAGCCTTAGTGTTTTTTCCTGCTGCTGATTGGGAGCGAACTAGGTGGTTTAGGGCATCAAAGGTATATTGGTGTTTGTCGCCTAACACCTCTTCAGAAAGGGCCAGCGCCCCTTCTAGTTGGTGCTGGGCTTTAATCTGGTCACCTTTGCTGATGAGCAGGCTACCCAAATCAATAGAAGACCGCACCACATCAGGGTGCTTGATCCCTAAAACTTCTTTTCTTAACTTTAGGGCCTGAGAGATAGTTACTTCGGCCGCATCAAATTGCTTTAGGCCATGTTGGGCACGGCCAAGGTTATTTAAAGATTTTAGCGTTTTTTGGTGGCGTAGACCTAGGTCTTGCTCCCACTGCTTAAAAACGGATGCGAAGTTAGGCTCGGCCTTGGCAAAATTTTCTTGCATCAAGTAGAGGTATGCAAGGTTATTTTTAAAGGCTGTAGTTCTAGAATCGGTAAGGCCAAAAGATGATTCACTGGTGGCTAAAATCTTTTGGTATAAAACCTCTGACTTGTTAAAAACACCCTGTGATTCATATAGGCCAGCTAAGTTGTTAGCCATGGCCAAGGTCTTGGGGTTTGCAGGCCCAAGGCTACTATTTGCCTTGTAGTAGGCTTCTTTCATGATGGGTTCTGCTTGGTCAAAAAAGCCTCTGTTTTCAAAGAGCAGCCCGAGGTTATTCATGATGGATAAAGACTCAGGGTGATCTGCGCCTAAAACTTCTTTGATCTGTTGCATGGCCACGGTGTAGCGCTGTTCTGATTCTTCATACTCGCCTTTTTTGCGCAAGATGCCAGCTAAATTGTTTAGGTCAATGATGCTGTTGCTATCCATTTCCCCATAGTATTTTTGGTCAAATTTATAGACTTCTCGGTAAAGCTCTTCTGCGGCAAAGTAGTTGCCTAATGCCTCTTCAGCTTGGCCTAGGCTTGATTTGGCTAGGAATAAATCAGGGCTTTCTGCCCCTTCTGTGGTGGCAATACCGCTAATGGCGCTTAAAATTAAGTCCCTCGCTCGCTCATAGTTTCCCTTGGCCAGTTGGATCCCACCTAAAGATAGTAAGGTTGAAAAGTATTCATAGTCTTCTTTTCCATAGGCCTGAACCTTCACAGCTAAAATCTGCTCAGTTAACTCTTCGGCTAAGGTAAAGCTGCCTTGTTTTTTATAAATGGAAGCTAAACCTTCCATAGAGCCAAGCAGTGCATCCCCATCAGGCTCGGCAATCTGTTTTTGGGTGTTTAAGGCCTTTTGGTAAAGGTCGCCAGCTGTCTTTAATTTTCCCAGAGCCTCTTCCATCTGGGCCAAAGAATTTAAAGCCTCTAGGGTGCTGGTATCTTCCAGCCCAAGATTTTCTTTTCTAAACTGGTAAACTTGCGAGTACTGTTTCTGGGCAAGGGTTATGTCTCCCCCAAGGCTATTGAGTTCAGCCAAGCTATTTAAGATATCGTAACTTTCAGATGATTTACCAAAAGCTTTTTTGGCAATTTTATAGGCCTTTTGCATCAAGGGCTTGGCCTTATCGTCCTGTTCTAAATCTGAGTAAAGGCTAGCTAGGTGCCAGTTGCTTAAAGCTGTGGGTTTGGCGCTATTGCCAAAATTTTTGGTAGCAAAATTCAAAGCCATTTTGGCTTTGCTCAACGCTGTTTGGTAGTCTTCAGCTTCAGAAGCCTGTGAGCTAGCCTCAAAGAGTTGGTTCCACTCAGCCAGTTTTTTTGCAGGGCTGGCCGCAAGAGGTGTAAGGTTTCCTAAAAAAAATACTAGGGTAGCTATGACTCCCCAAAAGGTCATCCTCATGCTTTTCCGTGGGTTTGGGTAAAAAGATTGCGGTTGTAGCAAAGCTACAAAGAACTTTGATTATATAAACTTTTAAGCCCAAAGACAAGTATCTTAAGGCGCTATGATTTCATCCATATCAAAGATGCCATTAGAGCAACAGTTAACCACTCTCACATGAATCCCATAAAATTCTGTTGGGTTACCCATTTCAGCAAGAGGTACATTGATTTCCATTTCTGTCGTGGCAGTTGATACCGCCAAATAGCTGTTCCCAACAAAAGTCCCAAAGGAACCACTGCCGTTGGCACCAATGGCCCACCAACTGTTAACCGAATCATAGGCAACGCCAAAATGATGCACCCCGGTATCTGAAAAAATCTCAAATTCTATGCGGCCCTCTGACCCAGTAGGGCCATTTTGCATGGTTGTGGGGAAACCATCGTATGAGTCTATCTTGATAAATAAACTGGTTCCATCGTTTAAGTAGGATAGGCCACTGAGATCATCGCCAACATAACTGGCGTTATCATCAAACTGGGGATCAGCGACAGAAGGGCTGGCCATACTTGCGCCCCAATCGGTTGCCAGACCGTCAATGGTAATTGCAGATGTAGGAACTGCAATAGTCATGGGCATATTTATAGAAAAATTAGTTTCACTCATAGACCAATTACCCATGTAATCAACAACAATAACCCTGTAGTCACTGGCAGAAGTATAGCTGCCAATGTTGGCTATATAATTGCCTGAATTTTGGACTCCTGTGGCAAGGGAATTTAGTGTCGCAGCATTAATATTTAAGGCCACACCAGGGTCCAATGGATTGAGGCCGCCAGCAGTATTCGAAATGATGTAAATATCCACATCTGAGGCAAACATCCCCATTTCCCAGGTGACATTTAGATTGCCGCCAAAGGGTAGGTTTTCACCTCCACGGGGATAGACTATTGCCCTGCTACGATAATTTTCAGGAAAGAGACCTGTCATAGTTACTATATCGGTACCACTGATATTAATAGGGCTATCTAAGAAAATCCAACCGCTGGCAACATAATCATTGCCTAGATTTGCAGGGTCCCAAACAAATCTATAGTAGTGGACCAATCCTGAGGGGCTATAGTTATTGTAGGTATAATTTAAGTCGTGGCCTAGCCCCGCGGGGTGGTTTACAATATCACGCAACTCGTATGGGGTAAGAGCCCGATTCCACATGGCAAGTGAATTCATCTCCCCCACATAGGGGTTGGCCCCAAGGTAATCCAAGCCAATATACAAATTCCTAGCAATCAAGCCTAAGCTCACAGCAATGTTAGTGTTGGCTGAAGTTGCTACCTCTGCCCCGTTTATATAGAGCTTAACAGAGGTGCCATCGTAAGTAACGGCTAAGTGATAGAGGCCGCCCGTTGCTAAGGTAGGGATGGAGACATAGTCCATGGACAAAACCCCAGCATTATCATAAGCCAAAAATTCAAACTCACCTAATGCGGTGATTTGTGCAGTAATTCGATTGAAATCTGTGCCCAGTGACAAATCAAATAGAGTCTGGGTTAGAGAATTCAGTTGGGGGTTCACATACATGCCAAAAGTCCAAGAATTGGCAATACCAAAGTCCACCGCTGTAGTATTGGAAAGCACAGGGTAGGTTGCTACCCCAGAAAAGGCGAGGCCTAAGGGGGTCGAAGTGCCTGGGCCACCTGTATTTGTGTCGGTTCCGCCCATTGTTGGGAAGACTTTATTTATCGGTGCTGTTTGCAAAAATTGGGTGATCTCATTTTTGGCTGTTTCGTTGTATTGGGTAAAGGTTTGCCGTTCTGCGCCTGAAAGTTCGCCACCTCGCCAAACTTCACCCATATAAAGAGACCAAATTGGGTTACCACCCATTTCATAATTGTAGATATTTTGATTAGGGCGAGCGATTAAAATATCTGGCCCGAGGTTGTTCATCACCTCCCAAGTACCAGCAACCACAGCGGTGCTAATAGCGTTGTAATTATAATCTAACGTCACTTCTGTCAGGTTGCCTGTTGTTTGTGCAGCGGCAAAGGTTTCAATAAAAATACATTGTCGGGTTTGTTGCCCCTCTGTGCAAGAGATTGGCTCACTGTTTGTGAACTTATTCATCAAAAAGGTATCCAAATCGGGATAACTCGTCATATTTGTATCGTCAAATTCAGGCTCCCACAAAGAAAACTCATTTTGCCCAATCAAACGTACATACTCCAAATGAAAGGCCTTGCTGGTTGGGTCGGCAAAAGGCACTTCGATCCTCATGTTTGGGTCACCACTTAAATTGACCGTTTTACCTGTCAAAACTTCGCTAGCGTAAAGTTTTAAGGTGGCATTGAGCGGGACAGATAATTGGATTTTGGTATTGTCATAATCAATGCTTCCCACTTCGATTGAAAAAGCGGACTCTGCCCAAATGCCAGCAGTCAGGCTTAAATCGCCTTTTTTATTACTATTTGGCGAAGGAATCCAATCTCGGGTAAAAGGGTCCAATTCGAAGTTCGACTCAGTAAAGGGTTCCCAAGTCACTTCCGAGAGGCTGTACATCATCCCGCCGTAGTCGTTTCTGGCATCTATTTCAAAATTAGAGCCAGAAAGCATTTCAATAAAGTCGTCTGTGATGTTTCCTGTGCCTTCATTAACCAACATTATAAATGAGGTTGTGGCGTTTCCAGCCGTTGCTGTAACTGTCGCCGAGCCCAAGGCCACGCCTGTTACTATTGCTCTGGTGCCAGGGCGATTGTCTATTGTTAAAATGCTGTCGTCAGAGCCAGACCAGTCGATCAACTGGGTGATATCTTGGGTGGTTCCATCGGCAAAGGCTCCTAGTGCCGTTACGGCTACTTTACTACCCTTGGTCACTTGGGAGGCGGTTGATGTAATAGTCAAAGACCTAGGCAAGGTAACAAGTTTTAGAAAACTTTTTAAAGTTATATTACCCGTGCCATCAACAATAAAAGAATCAAATTCAGCCGAGGCAATGGGTACAGGTGCCCTAGCTTGCAATTTGTTTAAAGAGAAAGCGGAAGAAAATGTGTATTCAAAAAGCTGAACAGGTGTCGAAAGTGGTAGCTTTAAGCTTACCTGCGAACGAGGAATGTCTAAAAGCTGCACATCAATGGCATTTTCGATTTTAGTATAGTCATTGGTAAAGGTGGTGCCTGCTGGAACAGCAACAATCAAAACAGTAGCGGCATCGGTTGGCAAGGTAGAATTATATAGCCTGCGGTAATTTAATGCGGCCTCACTGACAGGGGTGTTAAGTCCAATGGAAACTTGGGCGTAAGTTACCCCGTCACTGGTTGGTTTTTCGCAGCCGAAAAGCCAAAAAGATAAGGTTACCATCAATAAGATAAGGGTCAGTTTCTGTTTCATAACACTAGTTTTGAATGGTAATGCTAATACCGAGGTTTGCCTCATCGGTAAGTTCTGTTAATTCATCATCCAGGGTATCAAGGTGATCATTGATTTCATCTGTGATATCAGAAAAATCATCTTCTTCAAGGTCTGCAAATTCTTCGCCAATATCCTCACCAAAGTCATCACCTAAATCAGGGCCAAAATCGCCACTGCCTAATTCTGTGTCTCCTAACTCGGGTCCATCAATTGGTGGTGGGCCTTCTAGGCCTGTTGTTTCTGTGTCTTGGTTTAAGGCCCCTTCTGGGCCTTGGCCTTCGGTTTCACCGCCTACAAGAGGGGGTGGAGGCTCGCCATTTGGGCCTGGTTCACCTTGTTTTTCAGGGTCGCCTTCGCTACTAAGTAGCGCCCCGCCTAAAGCAGCGCCGCCAGCTAACGGCCCACCAGGGGGAGGAAGCCCGCCTGCTTGGCCCTTTGCTTTAGGGTCATTTGGAGTGGAGTCTTTTTTGGCCTCTTTTTTTTCATCACCTTTTTTTTCTTCTTTTTTAGATTCCTTCTTTTCTTCCTTTTTATTTTCTTTCTTCTTTTTATCATCAGAGGGGGGCACGGGTTCAGAGAACTTAACCTTGTCCCAACCCTTACCAGAATCTGAGCTTAAAATTTGTCTTTGTATTTCTGGTGAAACTTTAGAAGGTGCTGTTGGGGTGCTGGTTGCTGAAACCTTACTGGCTTGGTTCGCCTGTACAGCTACCTCTGTGCCTGGCGTTGCGGCACTGGAAAAACCCACCGAGCCTTCTGTTGTTAATAGATTGGTTTCTGTTGCATTTACGCCGAGCAAAAATTCAGTTCCCTTCACACCGATCACAGCGTTGGCCGTACGTACAGAAAAACGACGTTTACGCTTTTTACCCTTGGCGGGTTTTTTGATTTTAAACTTGGCTTTACCAATCTTCATGGTCACTTCAGTGGAGTCAGCACTGGCAGAGCCTACTTTGAAAAAGGTGCCTGAAAAAAGGTTGATCCGGTCGTCTGCTCGGCTCAAATGCACAAAAGCTTTAGAATCACTGCCTGTTTGGATCTCATCATTTTTAAAGATCTCAATTTCTTTTTGGCCTTTAAACATCATGTCTTTGCCAGCCCTACGAATCTTGACTACACCTTTGCTAATTTTTAACGTCCCTAAGGACTGGGCAAAGCTCACCACTGGAAAACTAAAGCTTAGGACTAAGCTTAATATAAATGCCAATAAGAATGAGTTGCGTAGTTTCATTTTGTATTTTTTCTTTCGGTGCTTTTTAATTAATAAATCAAAGTAATCTGCACCGTCGCTTGGGTGTTTTTGTAAACTGAGGCTGCAATATTTGAAGCCTGATCTTTTGCTTTAACTTGGGCAGCCAATTCAAATGGCTTCCAAGGTTTATAGGCTAATTTAAAAGTCGAGGTGGCCATTTGTTTTATGGTTGTTGAACCTACATCCGGATCAACGATGTTGGTTTCAGACCTCTTTACTTTATAGCTCACAGTTGGTGTTACAGGGCCAAATTTATAGCTTAGTTTGACCTTGGTATAGCCTGAAACAGAATCGATATATTGCCCAACAGCATCGTTATTTGTGGCTCCAAAATCGAGGGACGTTTTTAAACCCCAGAATTTGCTTTTTAAGCTCGTCGTTAAAGCTGTCTTTTTTGCGTCTGTTTCTTGGTCGTCATCTTCAACATCTTCAATGGTATTCGAGTTTTTATACTGCAATGTAAACTTCTGGTTTGTGTCACCTGTATACTTTACTTTGTAAGCAGCTTTAAAAAAAGTTTCCCCTGTTAAGGGACTGGCTCCATTGGTTAAAGATTCATTATCTGTGCGAATGTCACTTACCCCAACCTCGTAGGTTTGGTCGCCCACAATAGTCTTCTTTATATTAACCTCAATACCGTATTGCGTAAAGGCTGTTTCTTTACTCTGATAGGCTTCATTGGTATATTTTTCTCTTAAAATCAAGCCCTTGAACTTTAAAAATACATCTTTGGTAAAAAACCATTTATAACTGGGAATCAAGGTAATGACATTTTTTTGAGCTTCTACCTTATCTACACCATCTATACTGCTGTTTAAATTGTCTGTGGTTGTGGTTGCCAGCACTGTAATTAACTGGAAAGGCTCTTTACTGAGAGGCTTTTTCCCATAATTAACAGTGAATGATTTGCGCTGCATTCCCTTTGCCGTAAAGGCTGTAACCTCGAAAACTGTTTTTCGACTCTTTAGGGTATATGGGACATCAACATCAAATTGGCTTGATTTGGGTATAGTAATTTTCTGCCCGTTGACATCTAAATGCAATATTTCATCAAAGGCTGTGACCCCAAGTTTCATAATGCCATTTTTCTTCTGTACCCAGCTTTCTGCCTCGTGGGTGCCGCTAAAGATTAAAAGGTTCGTGTCAATATTTGTGGGATAGACGATTTTATTTCTAGTAAAAAAGTTCCAAGATCTGCCTTTGGCTAATTTATTTCCTTCCTTGGTCGTCAATTTTGAGCTGACTCTAACTTGGTAGGTGCTGTTATATAAAAGCTCCGCCTTTGGCGTAAAGGTTACATTTTTGCCTTCTGCCTTTAACGTCCCTTCCACATTTTTTTTGTTCAAGCGCACCTGAAAGGTTTTTCCACTTAAGGATTTTGGGTCAATTTTACCGTCAAATGTCACAAAAATTTTGCTGCTAACAGAAATGTTTTGCGACTTAGAAGCGGGGTACACCTTTTTGATCCTTAGGGGCTTTAACAGCTCCTTTGGTTTTTCAATGGTGCTAAAGTTAAAGTTTAAGGTTTTTTGGAGCAGGCCACCTTGCTTGGACATAATGCCCTGGTCTAATTTGACAGTGTAGAGGCTGGAATATTCCATAGGTTTGGTCGGTTTGAAAATTAATTGCCGCTTCACTGCAAACACTTGCCCCTCGACTTGGGTCTCACCTAACATTATTTTTAGACGCTCCATTTTTGGCTTGATGATCTCTTGGTCAAAAAGTATCCGCACAACAGAGTGAATCTCAACAGGGCCTTTTTTCGAGTCAGGGGCAAAGTCTAAAACCTGCAAAGGTTTTAATAGGGTGAGTTGTTTTTTAGTTTTAAACTTCCAAGTAACATCAGTCTCTTTCAATTTGCCATCTTCACTCATGACTCGACCTGAAAGGGTAAGCTCATGCCATGTGTCTTGTTGCAAGTTTTCAGCCGCCTGTAAATAGATGCGACTCCCTTCATAGGTTATTTTACTAGGTACTTGCTTTTTAATGCCTTTATTGTCAATAGTTGCTATTTCAAAGGTAGCATTTTGCATTGATTCAGGTGCTAAATCACTAGTGAAGCTTACAAAAATGTCGGGGCTATAGTCCAGTTCGGTCTGGTTTGCGTTGGGGAAGAAAAATCGAGGTAAAAAGACATCGAAAACTGCCTTTTCTTCTGCCACATACCAAAAATTTCTAGAGGTTGGTAATTTGGGTAGGCGGCCCTTGAAGTTAACTAGGCCCTTTAAAAAAACTTCATCTTCACTGGTTTTTATTATCTGGTCGACATCTGCATCTTCGCTGAGCACATAAAATTGCTCTTGGATCTCTGTGGAATCACGGCCTGAGGAGCTGTCTAAGGTGACCAAAAACTTTTCTGCTGAAGATAGCATTTTGGTCAGATTTTTATTGTAGAGGGTGGCACTTAATAGGAGTTGTCTTTCTTCTGTGTTCGATTGGTAAGGCAACATAATTTTAAAATTTGCCTGCTGACCAGATGCTAATTTTTTTAGTGGGTAAGATTGCTTTTTGGCTGTGTTCCCAAGATTATATTCGACCAAAAGGACAGGATCAATTGGCACATCACTGCTATTTTCTACCCTTGCAAACAAAATAAACTGCTCTGCAGTATGGTTTACTGAGAACACCAAAGGAGTAAGCTGAGATTCCTCAGCGTAGACTGGTACTTGGATTAAGAGAAATAAGACTAGAAAAAAGGGTAGTAGTATTCTTAACATTTAAATTTGATCCTCAGGTTTGCCCCCCTTATATGCAAAAGGGATGCAATCTCAAAAGCAGGCAGGTGCAATTTATTGCAAAAGAGTGCACAGGAAGCATGTTTTGATGCAAACTACGCATTTTTGCTGCCACTAATTCCTATATTTTAGGTTGGAAAATAGCTTTTTTTGAGGGTAAAAATTAGAAAAGTACACTCTTGATTTAGACCGAAAACCCCCTTGTAACTGTGAGCAAAGCTAGTTATTCTTTCATCTTGTTCTTACATCAATTGGGCTAGCGTATGAAACATTTAACAGACTACAAAGTGGTTTTTTGGGATTTTGATGGGGTGATAAAAAACTCTCAGGATGCCAAGGCCAACGGCTTTTTTGAGCTTTTTGCAGACTATGGTCTAGAGGTGCAAATACGAGTTAAAGCCCACCACAGAGCCAATGGAGGGGTAAGTAGGTTTAAAAAAATCCCTTACTACTTTAAAGAATTTTTAGGTCAAGATATTAGCGAAGAAAAGGCCAACAAATTGGCTCAAAAATTTGGGGCATTGAGTCATGAAGCGACCATAGCTTCTGCCTGGGTAACTGGTATCTTAGAATATTTTTCTGCTAATTCCCAGAGCCAAGATTTCTATATTGTCACGGGTACACCCACCGAAGAAATCAAAATAACCTGTGAGCGGCTTGAAATTACAAAGTTTTTTAAAGAGCTCTACGGCTCACCAGAGGAAAAGGAAGATATCATCAAACAGGTGATGGAGACTCACAACTACAATCGGTCAGATGCAATTATGGTGGGGGATGCTTTGAAAGACCAAGAGGCGGCAGAGGCCAATGATATCGCTTTTTTACTGGTTGAATCTTCGGAAAATGAAGAACTTTTTTCCAACTATCAAGGCCCTAGAGTTAAGGACCTAACACCATTTTTAGGGGTTTAGAATACTAAAGCCTGAGTCTAATGGCTAATCCCACAAGAATGTTCTTCTAACTGGATGGTGATGTGGTCAATACCGAACTTTTCTTTTAGCAGTTGATTGAGTAGGGTTACAAACTGTGGCTTTTGGTTTTCACTATTTACAACCAGATGCGCTGTCAAAATCGAATCCTTAGAGTTGATTCCCCAAACATGTAAATCGCAGATTTCTTCAACCCCAGGGTGACTTAGCAAAAATCCCTGGAGTGTGGATTGATCAACCGCCTGGGGGTAGGCATCCAGTATAATCTTAATCGAATCACTGAGAATTTTTGTAGCGCCAAATAAAATTAAAAGAGTGATAAAACCACTGATCCATAAATCTATGGTGTTGTAACCAGTGAAGTAGATAATGGCCCCGGCAACCAAGGCCCCTACCGAGCCTAAAATATCGCCAATCACATGAAACATGGCTGAGCGTACATTCACACTATGATTATGGTTTTTGTGGAGAATCTTAAAAGAAAGAAAGTTAACAATGAGGCCTAAAAAGGCCACGCTAAGCATCACGTCTGTTTGGATTTTATAAGTTTGACCATAGCGTTC
>JASJGK010000156.1:0-2958 GCA_033791585.1 SAR324 cluster bacterium
GGTGCCGCAGGAAAGATTGCTTTGACAGGTACCTTAGTGATTCCAGAAAGTACTACTGTAGATAAATATAATAAAAGAACCTGGCAGCAGTTCTTGGCAGGTCGTGTAGCAAAGCTGGAATCAGCTAATGTCGTAATTTTATCAGAAAAACAAGTGGATGAACTTTTGCAGTCTTTTGAGTTTAAGTCAGAAAATTTTAACTTTAACCAGATAATAGAGAAATTTGGACTGGTAAATTCCCTTGAGAAAATAGAACTAAATAAGTTTCTTAAACTTAAATTATTTCCTTAAATCACAATCTTGATCTTGGTAAAATTTCAAGAAGGCAGTAACCTTTTTAAGTTTAGTCTTTTTCAAGCTCTCAAATCTTTAGATCAATGCTTTCAAAGAAAGTTAAAAGAAACAAGATAAATGCAGAATTATTGGGATAGAAAAAAGAATGGAAGCCCATGAACAAGGCTCCCATAAAAAAGGACTAAAGCTAATTTAAGAGAATACCTTAAAGAGTAGCGTTAATTTCACCAAGGCGTTTGGTGAGTTTCATGTTTTCGGCATAATCAATAGGCACAACAACTAAGCTTGGGCCTTCTTCTTGGAAGGCAGCCTCAAGGCCAGCTTGCAAGTCGGCGGAGTTGTCTATTTTATGCCCACCCCAACCAAATGCTTTGGCGAGGCCCATCCACTCAGGATTATTGAATTTTAGGTCTGTGTGGTGCCCAAATTGCGCCTGCTGTTTCCAAGCGATTAGGCCGTATTCGTTATCTTCCCAAACCATCACCACAATATTGGCATTCACACGTTTTGCCGTTTCCATTTCCTGCACGTTCATCATAAAGCCAGCATCACCGCAGATAGCTAAAATTCGCTTGTCTGGATGCACAAAACTGGCACCAATGGCACCTGGAAGGGCGAAGCCCATAGAACAGAATCCATTAGGGATAAGGCAGGTATTTGGCTCATAGCATTGGTAATGACGCGCGATCCACATCTTATGTGCGCCAACATCAGAAAGCACAATGTCTTCACGGCCCATTACCTTTCTAACATCCCATAAAACCTTTTGGGGCTTGATGATTCCCTTGGTATCATCAAACATATGGGCATCCAAATCGGCCCACATTTTTTCTCTAACCTGCTGGTGGCCCGTAATATCAAACTTCAACCCGCCTGCTGCATCCACCCTTTCATTTAACATCCAAAGGCAATGGGCGAGGTCGCCAATGACTTCGCATTTTGGATGGTAATGATCATCAATTTCAGTTGGTAAGAAGTCGATATGAATTATATCCTTAGAACAATCAGAGTTCCAAAGGCTGGGGTGGTATTCCACCATATCAAACCCAATGGTAATCACCAAATCTGACTTATCAATTGCCTGAACAATCAAATCTTTTGCTTGCAAGCCTGCAGTAAAGAGACAGTAGTCTTTATCCATATCCACGCAACCTTTAGCCATAAAGGTACTAATCACACCGATGTGGGTTTTTTCACAAAATTCACGTAGTTGCTTTGAGGCACGTTCACGGATGCAACCATTACCAGCAATGATGATCGGGTTTTTAGCGTTTCTAATTTTCTCAAAGGCTATGTCTACAATCTTATCATCAGGCACAGACCTACGGAATCTGTGAACCTCCATGGGCACCTTTGTGGTTTCCTGTTTTGCAATATCTTCTGGCAGCTCTATCAAACAAGCGCCTGGTTTTTCAGTCTTGGCGATCCTCACAGCCTTTCTTACAATTTCAGGGATAGCGTCAGGGTGGCGGATAGTGGTGGCCCATTTTGTAACAGGCTGAAACATAGAGACCACATCCATAATCTGGTGACTTTCTTTGTGTAGCCTTGTTGTGGCCCCTTGGCCCGTGAGTACGATCATAGGTGAGCGGTCCATGTTGCAATCGGCAACACCAGTGATTAAGTTGGTCGCCCCTGGCCCTAAGGTACCTAAACAACCAGCAGGTTGCCCCGTCAAACGACCATAGGCTTCAGCCATAAAAGCAGCCCCTTGCTCGTGGCGGGTTAAGATAAATTTGATCTTTGTTGATTTTTCCAAAGAGATCATAAAATCTGCATTTTCTTCACCAGGAACACCAAAGATGTATTCGATG
The DNA here is from genome assembly GCA_033791585.1 of SAR324 cluster bacterium. GTDB lineage: Bacteria > SAR324 > SAR324 > XYD2-FULL-50-16 > XYD2-FULL-50-16 > JASJGK01. The sequence goes on from JASJGK010000156.1 coordinate 2,109, forward strand.
CCTTCTTCTTCTAGACATTTGACAAAAAGATCAGATGCTTTCATTCGTTGCCTTGTGCTTGTGACCCTTTCGGGGTCGAGTTGAGTAATTTAGTAATGGTTCATTAGATAATCTAATTTGGCTTGCTTGATTTTTTACCAATGCCTGGGAACATCTCATGGACACTCCAGACCTTATAATTTTCATCTTTAAAGGCAATGTGCTCTCGACCAAAATGCCTGTAGTGCTCTAACCCACAAGCGGCGGAAAGGCTAAATAGGCCTGCTCGCAGGGTAATCAGATAATTCATCACCCTTTGCTTTTTCTCATCAATGGATAAGGCTCGTTCTAATTTGGGGTTAGTTGTGGCTACGCCCACAGGGCATTCGTTTGTGTGGCATTTTTGCGCCATGATGCAACCGACAGTGATCATAAAACCACGTGCTATGTTGACCATATCAGCGCCTAAAGCCAAGGCGATAGCAATTTCATCTGGTAAGTGTAATTTTCCAGATGAAATGATGCGGATTTTATCCCTGATCCCGTGATGGGTTAGGGTATCATGCGCAATGATTAAAGCTGGGTATGATGGCAGACCTAAGGAGTCAGCCATTTCAGAATAGGTTGCCCCTGTTCCGCCTTCGCCACCATCGACAGTAAGAAAATCAGGCCCACGACCTCGTTTTTTGTATTCTTCACAAAAGTCATCAAGGGAGTGACCATCGGCCAAAACCACCTTCAGCCCCACAGGTTTCCCTGTTTCTTCTTGCACTAGTTCAACAAAATCAAAAAGATCACTTACAGAGTGAACAAAAGGCAATCTGTTTGGGCTATCAATGGTTTGCCACGGGGTAACCCCCCTAATGGCTGC
>JASJGK010000157.1:0-4825 GCA_033791585.1 SAR324 cluster bacterium
CCTAAGCAGCCATGCCCAAGGTAAAGAGAAGTTACGTGAGGTCTTTGGTAACTCGGTAAAAATTATCGACTATGCTAAGGCTGGTTTTGATTTGGCCAAATTAGTGAAGGGTCTTTTTGCTGACTCAAATTCAGGGTCAGAAAAAAACTGGAAAGGAATAATCCTAATGCAACATGGTCTATTTACTTGGGGGGCCACGGCAGAAGAATCCTATACTAAGATGATTGATCTAGTAACTCAGGCAGAAACCAGCTTAAAACAACCAACACAGGCAGAAAGCAACGGGATAGATGCGCAAGCAAAATACCTAGAACTTCTGCCCACTTTGCGGGGTGCCCTTTACCAAGTGAGTGGCAAAAAATTTTTATTTAAGCTAATCCATGACCCTATGACCTTAACAGCTTTGAACCTCAAGGATGCCAAACAAATCTTCGAAACACCGCCCCTCACACCAGACCATTTGATTCGCACCAAACCTTGGCCAATCTTTTTAAAAGATACCAGCCTTGAGGCAATCACTTCTACCATAAAAGCTTTCCAAGAACGCTACCAAGCCTATTTTAAAAAATTTGAAAACGGTGAGGAGCCACTATTTGATGACCTCCCTCGCCAGATTTTAATCCCTCGCATTGGCGCTATTGCCCTTGGTGAAGATGAGCGATCTTTAACAATTAATGCTGATATTTTAGAGCAAAGCATCCAAACTAAAGCTTTGATCTATGCCCAGGATTTTACCTTTAGCCCATTGGGTGAAAAAGATCTCTTTTCTATGGAATATAGGCCCTTGCAATTAGCAAAGCTCAAATTGCAAAAAGAACCTAAAAATTTGAGCGGCAAGGTCGCCCTGATTTGTGGTGCCGCAGGCGCAATTGGCAGTGGCATAACTCACGAGCTGTTAGAATCGGGCGCCCTAGTGGTGATCAGCGATTTGGGCGGGCCAAAACTAGAAGACTTTGCAGCCAATTTTGCGAGCCAATTCCCTAGCCAAGTTTTATCCCTGCCCATTGATATTACAAATATGAAGTCTATCGCAGAAGGTATCAAACAAATTCAATTGCATTGGGGAGCAATAGATTTATTGGTCTTAAATGCTGGTCTAGCTCACGTATCCACCCTAGAAGAAATGGATTTAGAGAAGTTTCAACTTTTGGAGCGAGTTAATATAGAAGGAACTTTACTCTTGCTAAAGGCCTTTTCTAAATTTTTCAAAGCCCAAGCTACGGGCGGAGATATTGTTTTGGTCTCCACCAAAAATGTACCTAGCCCTTCAGCCAGTTTTGGCGCTTACTCCGCTACCAAGGCCGCTGGTCACCAATTGGCTCGGATAGCTAGTTTAGAGTTGGCACCCTTTGATGTACGGGTCAATATGGTTAGCCCTGATGGGGTATTCTCTGACGCAGGCACTGTAAAGTCAGGCCTTTGGGCGCTAGTCGGGCCAGATAGAATGAAGGCTAGAGGCCTAGATGAGCAGGGTTTAGAAGAGTATTATCAAAATAGAAACCTGCTCAAAACGCCCGTTACAGCTCGCCACGTTGGCAAAGCCGTGCTATATTTTGCAACTCGCCAAAGCCCCACCACAGGTGTTAGTTTACCTGTAGATGGCGGTCTGCCTGATGCAACGCCTCGATAATCTACCAAAAATTTCATGAGTATAATCAATCGCTACATTGCAAAAGAATACCTGATTTTTTTTGCAACCTGCTTTTTTTCACTCACTGCCATTGGCGTTACCTTCAACTCCTTGTCCGAGCTAAAGTTACTCAATGAGCCAGATGGTAAAGAGCTCTTTATAGCAGCTGTCCTATCAGCCTTGCCGTTGCTGATGGAAATCATCTTGCCCATAGCTGTGCTTTTGAGCACCATCTTGACCTTTGCTAACTTTTCTAAAACCAGTGAGGCTGTCGCTATGCAGGCCAGTGGTTTGAGTCTCTACCAGTTGATTCGGCCCCTATTTATATTAGGCATCTTCATCGCAATTTTTTCTTATTTTAATCAATCCTACTTGGCCCCACTTTGGGGTGCAGATAAGAAATTATTGTTGGTACAAAAGAAAGAAGAAAACTTTGCTTGGAGGCATTACCAAGGGAAACTTTACTATTTTGGAGACCTCACCCCTCGCTTTCACAGAGCCAGCTGGGGCAGGGTCTTCGAATTCAATAAAACTTATAAAATCAAAAATCTAGAAATTTTAGATAACCTTTATAAAGAAGGCCAATCCATTACCTTAAAGGTTGAAAAACTCTATAATTTTTACCCTTCACGCTTAAATGTCGAAGAGGGCGAAGAAAAAAAACTCTGGGAAAAAGAATACCCTGTGATCTTTAGAGACGATGTTTCCCACCCCAAATACCTAAGTTTTTGGAGCCTCTTCCAAGAGGTACGCATCAAAATGGCCAGTGGTGAAAGCCCAGAAAAAGTGATTTTCGCCTTTTACCAAAAACTTGCCAGTCTGCTGGGAATTTTTGTGATGATCCTTTTGGCCCTACCCTTTTCTCTTTTTTCAGGCCGTGCGGCCAATGTGCGCATGGGGATTGTGCTAGCCATTATCTTAGGGTTTGTTTTTTGGCTGATCGAGCAAATTGGGGCGGGGCTCTTCGACGCAAAAATTTTAGGCGCTTTCCCTGCGGCCTTCACAGGGGACTTTCTCTTTATTGTGCTCGCAGTTATTTTAATAAATAGAAAGGTCAGCTAAGGCCAACCGAAGGGGCGGAAAAATTACCGCTTCACTCACTTTTTCCTATTCATCAGAGTCTGGTTTCTCATCGGATTCAGATTTTTCAGCCTCAGCTTCTAATTTTTCAACAGCAGCTTTTTGCCTCTCTATATAGGCCCTTTGCGCCTCAGCAGCAGCTTCTTGCCGCTCAGCGTAAGCTTTTTTCATATCAGCAGCAACTTTTCGCTTTTCAGCAATAACTTTTTCCTTCTCAGCTACAGCCTCTTCCTGAACTATTTGGTAGAGCCTTTCCATGATTTTATCCATACCCTTTCTAGTTGCGCTAGAAATTGGATAAAGCTCCTCTCCCTTTTCTTTAAACTCAGCAATCATCTCCTCTATATTTATGTCAGGATGAATGGCATCTGTTTTCGAAAGTAGGATTATACGTTTTTTGGCAGCCAATTCAGGTGCAAATCCCTCTAACACCTCCATTAAGATCTTAAAAGCTTCCTCAGGTGTATGCTCTGCAAATTCGGTTGAATCAAGCAAAAAGGCCAAAACCTTGGTTCGTTGCACATGGCGCAAAAACTGGTCACCAAGGCCAACACCAAGATGGGCATTTTCAATCAGACCTGGGATATCTGCAATAACGAAGGTACGAAAACCTGGTAGCGGCACCACACCTAAATTCGGGACTAAAGTAGTAAAAGGATAATCGGCAATCTTAGGCCGAGCAGCGGAAACGGTAGCAATCAAAGTCGATTTCCCAGCGTTGGGGAAGCCAACCAATCCAACATCAGCCAAGACTCTTAACTCCAGCTCCACATCCATCTCTTCACCAGGTTCTCCTGGCTGACAATACCTTGGTGCTTGGTTGCGGCTGGTTTTAAAGTGAGTGTTACCTAAACCACCACGGCCACCTGTAAGCAGCACATAAGGAGTTTCATCTAAAATCTCAAACAAAAATTCGCCCGTATCGGCATTGGTAACAATAGTGCCAAGGGGCATGGGGATGATTTTGTCCTCGCCTTGCTTGCCCGTTTTGTTTTCGCCCATGCCAGCCTGGCCAGGCTTAGCCTTTTGGTGTTTATGCAGACGCACATCTTGCAAGGTGGTCACATCCGGATTACCTATAAAAATGACATCGCCGCCCTTGCCCCCGTCACCGCCGTTAGGGCCACCAAATTCAATAAATTTTTCTCGGCGCATGCTAGCGCATCCAGCGCCACCCTTACCCGAGCCGCAGTAAATCACTGCCTGATCAACAAAATTAGCCACTAGTTTTTTAACTCCGTTAAGATTCCCTTTTCATCAAAAGAAAAATATCCATTTTCACTAACAATAATATGGTCCAAAACCTTTATCCCTATAATTTTCCCAGCTTCAATCAGTCTACTAGTCACTTGCCGATCTTCAGGCGAAGGCTGCAAAGTGCCTGCTGGGTGATTGTGTATTAAAATCAACGAAGATGCCCGAAGCTGAATGGCTTGGGCAAATACTTCTCTCGGGTGCACTAAACTTTCGTCTAGGGTCCCTCTGGTGATCTCATCAAGTCGAATGATTTTAAAAGCCTGATCCAAAAGTACAATATAAAAACTTTCCTGCTTTTGCCTTGCCAAGGAATAGCGGAAATGTTCAAAAACTTGTGAGCTAGAGGTAAAACTTGCTCCCACTTCTAAAGTGTCTGTACTGTGGAACTTTCGACACAGGGCTAACAACGCTTGATAGCGGGAATAAAAATTTTGGTCAAGGTGACTTCGTTTAATATCAAAAAAAGGCTGTTTTGACTCCTTGGGGAAGGTAGCTATCAATTCTTTTTGCAGCTCCGTATCACCAAAGGAAGACTTAAGTAAAAACTCAATCAAATCATCTGTTTCCAATTCATTTTCTTTACCGACTGCCAATTTTTCAATTGTGTTTTTTTCGGATATTTTAGAAAAATGCCTATTATAAAGCTGGCAATTATTTTTTAACGGGCAAGGGTAGCAATCTGGCTTTTCTGCGCAAAGTTGCGGCAAAATTCCACTGGCTTTGCTGGAAAAAATTCCGTCCCAAGCAAAATCTATAACCCTGGCTTTTTCCGCCTCACTAAAATACCTTATCAAAGCCCCGTACCAATCATAATAACTCAGCCGATCAGCAATGCCTGCAAAACGTAAAAAAGCCTGG
>JASJGK010000158.1:0-3581 GCA_033791585.1 SAR324 cluster bacterium
AAATGAAAAAATTGAAAAGGGAGAATCTAACCACTCCATTCGAAAACTTCATATACTTCCCCTTGAGTTTCAAGAAAAGATAACAGACACTAGGTACATAATTTACATCAAAAGGAACCCAAAGGCAGTTTGTGTCTCATCTTTTTTTTACTTCCGTTTTCCCGGTGATAACCAGTTGGTTGGCAAGAAGATTCCCTCTTTTAACCCTATAGAGATTTTAAAATGGATGAAAAGACGTTTTATTTTTTCTAAATATGTAAAAGAATTTGTATCCACTGGGGTGGCCCCTTTTGGAACTATGGATGAGCATATTAGCCAATGGAAAGAATTTGCAAAGAATTCTGACATTTCCTTTTACGAGGTGGAATACGAAAAACTACTAGACAACACAGAGGAGGAACTGACTAAGATTTTAGTTCACCTTGGCTTGCCTTATGAGAAATCTGAGTTGACCGCTGCTGTAGAACAGGAAGACTTCGCCAATAGAAAAAAGGAAATTGCACAGACAAATGAAGAGAACTTAACCTTTGGAAAGGCATTTAATACGAGGTTTCTGAGGTCTGGCACTCATGATGATTGGAAAAATTATTTAACAGACAAACAAGCAGCATTTTTAGATGCGCATTTTACAATTGATATTGATATTGAAGATTAAAGTCACAAAATCAAACTAAAGGAACAAAGGATGTTTTTTCCAAATAAAATCATTTCGATCACAGAAGGTGATCGGGTTTTAGAAGTTGGCCCTGGCGGCTCACCCTATTTCCGCGCAGATGTTCTTTTAGAAAAGGTATTTGATGGAAAGGAAGCTCATGTCCAACGAGGTTTAGCACCAGAATTAAAAACAAATAAAGAAGTTATTTTTTATGAAACCAAAGAATTCCCCTTTAATGACAATGAATTTGATTATGTAATTTGTTCTCATGTCTTAGAGCATATACCTTCAGAAGATTTTGCATTCTTTACATCAGAGCTACAACGTGTAGCAAAAAGGGGTTATATTGAATTCCCTACCTTTTACTATGATTATATTTACAGCTTTGATAAACATGTCACCATGACATTTTACCGGGATGAAACCATCTATTTCATGGGAAAAGAGACTATGGGGCTAGAACTTTTTAGACCTGTGCAAGAATTTTTTTACACCACAGCCTCCCAAGGCTATGTCTCTTTAACAAGGGAACTAAAAGAATACTACTTTCAAGGGTTTGAGTGGGATAGCGAGATAAAGGTAAAAAAGGCAGATAACTTAGACCAGCTACTTTACAATAAAGAAGAAATTTCTAATATCCCAAAACTACTCGTTGAAGGGCCTACAAAGATTCAAAAGTTTAAATACAAAACAAAAAAAAATATTAAACAGTATTTTATACCCCAAGAAAATAAAATAGGTTTCCACTAAGGAATGGTTATGAAAAATTTAAAGGTAATTCTAAATTAAAAAGTTTACTCATGAAGCAAAGAATAAAGGCTAGAATCTTATATAAAACGAGTCAAATCAAAAGACTATACAAGATCCGTATCAAAAGGGACCCCTTCCTTAGGGCCTACCAGCAATGGGTTAAAGACAAAGGAGATCGAACCTTACGACTTGATTACCCACTCAATGAAAGTAGTGTCGTGTTTGATGTTGGTGGATATGAAGGTGACTTTGCCCAAAAGATTTTTGATAGATACCAATGTAATGTCTATATCTTTGAGCCTGTAAAATCCTTTTATGAAGAAATAACAACAAAGTTTAAAGGAAATGATAAAATTAAAGTTTTTAACTTTGGATTGTCAAATCAAGATGGTTCCCTAGAAATCAACTTGAGCGCCGATGGGAGTTCGGTTTTCGCCCAATCAAAAATACAGGAAACCATTGTTTTAAAAGATATTGTTGCCTTTATTAAAGAAGAGAAGGTAGAACAAATTGATTTAATCAAAATCAACGTGGAAGGCGGTGAATTTCAAATTTTACCAGCTTTGATCAACGGTGATTTTGCAAAAAGAATCCTAAATTTTCAGGTTCAATTTCATACCTTTATTGAAAATGCAGAGGAACAACGAGAGGAGATCCGCAGACAACTCTCCCAAACACACCAACTAACCTATGATTATTGGTTCATTTGGGAAAATTGGGAACGCAAAAGTTAACTATGATCATCGTAAACCTTAATGGTGGCCTGGGAAATCAAATGTTTCAGTATGCCTTTGGGTATGCCTTATCCCAGCATTGTGACCAGCCCTTAAACTTGGATCTTAGCACTTTTGAGTCTTACGAACTCAGAAACTACGCTCTGGAACCTTTTAACTTCAAGGTCGATTTTGCCACTCTAGAGGAAGTGAATCATTTCAAGAACCCACCAAAGAGTTTAGTTCAAAGGTTATTGAGTAAAGTCGCAAAAGATAGCCCCTCCAGTTTTTACCAAGAACCCTTTTTTCATTTTGACCCAAACGCCTTACAAATTAGAAAGGACACATTTTTTGTCGGATACTGGCAAAGTGAAAAGTACTTTTTAAACTACCGAGAAGATTTACTTAAGCAATTTACCTTACCTGCGCCCTTAAGCGACAAAGCCCAAAAAATTAAAGATCAGATTTTAGATTCAACTTCAGTGAGTCTACACATCCGCCGCGGTGATTACGTTTCTGATAGCAAAACCAAGGCAGTCCACGGCGTTTGCTCGTTAGAATACTATAAAAAAGGGATGGAAAGAATCCAAAATACTGACCCAGATGCTACATTTTTTATTTTTAGCGACGATCTTGCTTGGGCCAAAGAAAACTTAGATTTTATTAACAAAATTAAATTTGTGGGCTTAGATAAAAATGCCCCAGACCAAGAAGAAGTGTATCTTATGAGTCAGTGCAAGCACAACATCATTGCCAATAGTTCCTTCAGTTGGTGGGGTGCATGGTTAAATGAAAATAAGGGGAAAATTATCATTGCTCCAAAACAGTGGTTTCAAGATGACGCAAAAGATACTAAAGACTTGATTCCTGATTCATGGGTCCGTATATGAGTACACCCTTAATCTCTGTGGTCATGCCTGTTTATAACGCTGCCCCATTTTTGCAAGAATCGATTTCTAGCGTTTTAAATCAAACCTTTACTGACTTTGAATTCATTATCATTGATGATGGCTCAACGGATAACACCGAAGAAGTTATTTTAGGCTTTGACGACAAAAGAATCCGCTTTGAAAAAAATGAATCCAATTTAAAAATCGTCAAGACGCTAAACAAAGGCATTCAATTGGCGAGGGGCAAATACATTGCCCGCATGGACGCCGATGATTTTTGTTTCCCCGAGCGATTTGCAAATCAGGTTGGGTTTTTAGAGGAAAACCCAAATATTGACCTTTGCGGCACCTGGGTTCAGACCTTTGGGGAACTTAATAGCCTCTGGAAATACCCTGTAGAAAATGACGCCATTCAAGCTTATATGCTTTTTAATTCCGCTGTCGCCCACCCCTCTGTGATGATCAGAGCATCATTTTTTGATGACCTTAAATATGAAGAAATCCCCTTTGGAGAAGATTACCTCTTATGGATCAAAGCATTACCAAATAAACAATTTGCTAATTTCCCCTTAC
>JASJGK010000159.1:0-6052 GCA_033791585.1 SAR324 cluster bacterium
GGTGTTGATACTTTTCTGCCAGATTCATGACGAATCAGATGAAATACATAAAGCGATGGTCCAACTCTTTTTCAAGCCCCATCCCCTGCCCTTGCTCACACAGATCTTTTAAGGTGATAGACTCAAAATATTCACCGAGGCTGCCAGAAAGCGAAATTAATTTCCCAAGTTTTGATAACCTCAACCAAATTTTAGAGGATGCAGAGCTACATGTTTCGCCTAAGTTTTTGTCAGATGTAACCAATGAGCGATTCTTAAAGCCTTTGCAAGAAACCTCTGTTTTGGATGCAAAAAGGTTGCTCTATGTCGCTTTGACAAGGGCTAGGGAACAAATGATTATCGAATGGCCCTCCTATGAAGATGATAAGGAGAATGATAATTATTACAATTTACTTAAAGGCCAAGCTCGAATCCAATTGCAAAAGGACAAGGTTCTATTTGGCGATAAACTAAGCTTGCCTTGTATTGTCACACAACTGCAAATTCCCGAAGATGATGAATTGGATGCCTTAAAAGAGGAGCAGCCTCCTAAATTTTTACTCAATGCCTTTGGGAGATGTAACCTAAAAAAGGAGACTGTTCTTAGTACCTTAACGCCTGAGTCTGTTTCCCCATCCAGTCTTGATCATGATTTGGTAGCAGTCGGAATTAAGTCTCTTGAGAGACTAGAACAGACTTCTTATGGTGTTCCCTTAGCTATCCAGTCTGACTTGCCAGCCAACGAAAAAGGATTACTACTCCACCGCTGTTTTGAGTTTATAGAATTAGGCAAAAATCGTGCGGAGGAAATCTCAAAAGTCGTATCCTCTTATAATTTAGAAGAGTATCAAGAGGCGATTGAGTCACAGGTTAAAGGCTTTTCAGAATTCCTTCAAAGCCATTTTGAAAATCAAAAACTTCAGACTGAAGTTCCCTTTTTGTGTCTTAATGAAGAAGGAAGCACCGTGTCAGGAATCATTGATTTACTTGTGGAAACCGAAAAAGGCTATTGGATCATTGATCATAAATCCGACAACACTGATGACTATAAGGCAAGATTCCTTACCCACTTACCTCAACTAGAACTCTACCAAAAAGCCTTACACCAAATTGACCCAACAAAGCCAGTTTTAGGCGTTGCAATCAATTGGGTGCAGATAGGCGAAATTTGGAGTTTGCCATTATAAGAAGCGGTTCAATTAATGGAATTGCAGACAGTTTTATGTAAGACGGGAGGATTAGTCCCAAAAGGTTTGAGGACGTACACCAGTTTTTTTAGCATTATTAAGAAATTTTAAACCCCGGTACTTTAATCTACTATGGCAAAACCAACATCTAATGCGCATGAGCTTATTTTAGGTCTAGATCCAGGGGGTAAAGGTAACTTTGGTTGGGTCTTGTTAGCGTTTTCTAAAAATCCGCCGCTAAATCTTTTGGCCTCAGGTGTAGGTGATCATGCAGAATCAGCAGTAGATAATGCTTTAAAGGAGGCCGATAGGTTAGGTGGTGAAATCGTTATTGCAGGCATTGATGCCCCCCTTTGCTGGGTTGCTGGGGCTGAGCGTGAGGCAGACAGACGATTAAGAAAGGAAAGGAACAAAGTCGGTGGACATGGGGTAATGCATGTTAACTCTCTAAGTGGCGCTTGCTTGGCCCAAGGGATGATGGCAGCAAAGATGATTGAAGACAAAGCCATTAGCATTGTTGAGGCACACCCTGGCAGTATAGAGGACATCATATCTTACAAAAATGAACTAGAAACCTACCTTAGTAAGGTAATTTTAGCTCTACCCAAACGTGACCATGAACGTGATGCAGCCTTGTCTGCCCTCGCTGCTTGGGTATGGTACACAAAACAGCCAAACTGGGTAGACCTAACGCAAAAATACCCAAACGAAGGCCAGAGCTTTACTTTGCTGAAAGATGTAGTGCCTTACATGATGCCAACCATAGAGAGCGATTAATGATTGATCAACCTAAGATTATTAAGATTGAAGAACGAGACATCGACCTTCTTCTATTAGAAGAATTCAATGTAAACCTTGAATTTTGCCGCTGGTTTGCAGGGCTTTGCTGGCTTAAGAAACACAACAAGTCCCTAGGCACATGGCATTCAGTTGCCGATACAGCGCTGGGCGAGTCGGATTTGATCCATCTTTTTGAGGATGCACAAGGGCAAAAACAGGCCTTAATGATAGAGAACAAAATAGATGCCCCTCAACAACCAAGGCAAGCAGAAAGGTACTGCGAGCGAGGTGAACAAGGTATAAAAGAGGGGAATTGGCAAGTCTTCACAACCTGTATAATAGCACCTGCTAAATACCTTGAAAGTAAAGACCTATCAGCCTACCAATATCAAATCAGCTATGAGGCTCTTGAAGCTTGGTTTTCCTCTCAGACAGGCACATATAGCAAGTACCGAGCTAAAGTCATTTCTCAGGCTGTTGATCAGGCAAAAAAAGGTTACCAACGAGTCGCACACCCTGAAATGTCTGCTTTTGGTTTAGGCTATGAAAAAATCTACCAAGAACAGGGTAAAAACCTACATCTTAAGAAGTTGACGGACAGACCTGCTACTAATAGCTGGTTTGAGTTCGCCATGCCTCACCTCCCAACAAAATGCTATATTGTGCACCAAGTCGACATGGGCTTTGTGAAGTTGATGCTGCTAGGTAGGGGAGATCAGTTTTCAGAAATCGCCCAATATTTTGCAGGTGAATTACCCATAGGGATTACTGTAATGAAGGCAGGAAAATCTGTTGCCATCGCCTGTGAGGTGGAAACAATCAACCCCCTGAAAGAAACTGCTGAAAGCCAAAAAGAAACCATTTTAGATGCTCTTAATAAAGTCGTGTTATTAGAAGGCATCGCCCAACAACATCACAGCATATTAGATTTATGAAAGAATTTGACCCGCAAACACCCATTTCACTGGCTCAAAACCAGACCCTATCACCTAAGCAAATATGGGATATAGTCCATTCAGTGGCTAACCGAAGCAGCGAAGCAATAAGGCAGCAATATGGTTGGCTGGATGAGAAAGGGCAGACCTTAGAAATTTCAAAATGGTTCGACCCTGAAGGGGAAGACTCAGCCTATGAACATGGTCTTGGCTTTATCTTTGATGGAGTGGTGATCAGAAAATTGATGCTTGCCTCACCTAAAGGACAACGGGCTTCATGGACAGCGCTAGATACATTAGGGCAAACAAAAGGGCCTGCTTCAGAGACTATTAGGGAGGTATTGCTATGGTTAGAGGCTAGAAGAAAACGAGCAAGGTGGACTGGCAAGAAACCATCATCTGTAGATAAACTTGCAGAGTATGGAAGGCTTAGACTCTCTGATAATTTTTGGATGCGTAGCTTCCTGCATTCAGAAATTGCCGATATTTATGGCTTAGGCAACATCCCAGGTGACCCCGTCTTAGCTGCAGAATCAGGCCGTAAGCTTTGTGAGAATGTCTTGGAGCCGATCCAAGCAGCTCTAGGGCCAATTACAATTCGTTCAGCTTTTAGAAGCGCTGAGGTCAACGACCTTGGGAATAAAAAGAACCACCAATGCTCCAATAACGAAAAAACCGCAGCCAATCACATTTGGGATATGCGAGATAAAGACGGTTACATCGGAGCAACGACAACGATCATTGTTAACTCTTTTGTTGATTACTATGAAAAGACGGGTGACTGGCAGGCGCTAGCTTGGTGGATTCATGATCACATCCCTGAATATAGCTATATGGAGTTTTATCCACTGTTTTCTGCTTTCAATATTGGATGGCATGAGAACCCCGATAAGCCGAAATCAATCAGTAGCCGTATTCCTAACTCACAAGGCTATTTGACCAAAGAAGGGATGGATAACTTTGAGGGGGATCATAGTCAAACTTACAGAGGGTGCTTAGTTAAACTTGAGAGACGTTAGTAAGACCTTTGGTGCAAAACGCCCTTACCTCCATATATATGAATTACACATGATTGAAAAAAGTAAAAAATAGCCCAAAGGTGCTTCGAACAATCCCCCACTTCAATCTTGAATGCATCGAGGGTCTAAGTGATTATAAAGGTTTGATTCAAGTGCTAAACTGACTTAAGTGGGGTAAAAAGATGGTTACGACTTTTAAGGACGCTACTAGAAGTTAAAACAATCACTGAAAACTGCCTTTGCTCCCACGCTTTTTTAACGTCGTTTTTTGAAGACCTACCAATTGGAATTGGATCTTGAAATTGCTGCAAAATGACCCTATTTACCTCAAGGCTTTCCCAATAATCCGGATTGATAATCCAACTTTTTTCGCCCCGTAGAAAACTATCACAAAAATCAAAAGAGATTTTTTCAAAGTCTTATCCATAGTAATTGTATCTATTTTAGCATCGTCCAATATTCGACATATAATGGTGAGTACAGTCAAGCTCCACAACCTGTACAAAAGTGATACATTTCCTTTAAATAAGTAAATGATCCCTATCGATTACGACAGTAACAGTCGCTAAAAAGATAGAGTATTAAGGTATGAGCAATTAAACCTATCATAAATAATATATGCACAAATTAAAAATTTTAAAAACAAAAGACTACCGATACCTTATGAACGGATCGGCTAAGGATATTAAAAAAGTCATTTTCGGCTCTATCAGCTTACATTCAAATGATGAAGAAAGTCATGCCTCAGAGTATGCTGGAGGGAAATGCATTCTAGACATTCCTTCTATGACATATGTAAAAATTGAAGAAGTTGATCAGTGGGAAGATGCAGCCGTAATTTTTCAAATCGATGAGTTACATTGGGCTGATGGTACTGTTGATGAAATTATACATTGCCATGAGACCAAAGGTTTTGGCGGGAAAAAACTTATTGAAATCCAAAGGGAAATTTATGACCAAACAGTTTGAAATTCTTTCTCAAGAGAGAATTGAGCAGCTAATTGGAACTGTTCTACAAAATTATGCTCTACACAAGGACGGGACTCATGGGCTAAACCATTGGCTTAGAGTTATGTACTTTGGAGTTAAAATCGCCCAACAAAGGTCAATCAATATGAACTTTGTTATTCTTTTTGCCCTCATACATGATTCACAGCGGCAAGAAGGATGGGAAGATGAAGAACATGGGCTTAGAGCAGCCGAATCGCTGACCAATTTTCCATGGCTTCAAGATTATATTACACATGAAGAGTTGGAAAAACTTTTCTTTGCTATAATGTTTCATAACAAAGGGATTACCTCCAAAGATCAATTGATTCAAACCTGTTGGGACGCAGACCGATTGGACCTCCCTAGAGTTGGAATCAGTCTAGATCCCGAATATTTTAGCCAAGATACGTGGAGTGACCAAAAGCTTATGAAATGGGCCATTCAAGCCAGTGAGAAAGAAGAAGTTTTTTCAATTAGTGAGATTTATAACGAAGCTGGATTACCTAAACGCGCTTGTGTTGATAATTACCTACCCCACTTTGATACGATGAATAATCTTTAATTCATGGCCTCTACAGACTACGGTGATGAAATGAATCTATAAACCTTAATTTGTCACTAAAAATTATTTGATAAGGGTAAGGGCAACTTTTACGTACGTGCAAAATTTATATCACTTTTGTTTAAATACAAGTACCCGTTTACAAGAATTAGAAACCCCTCTATTAATTTTAATGGGGTTTAATTAGATCGGTGATTCTTCTTTTCAAGGTCTATCTTATGTTGGGGTGACGAGAGCACTTAGTCACATATTCCTTTGAGGATATGCTTTTTTTAGTTATATTTACAAGGAGAAATCTAGTGGATTATATCACAGAAATTAATTTCAAGTGCGATGGCCTTATTTATAGGGTTTATCTTGATCGAATCAGTGGAAGTATTTCATTTGTTCTAAGAGGCGGAGCAACGAAAAAAGGTACTCTTAAATCTCCCTTCTTTTATGGGGATGCAGTCGAAGAATATGGTGATTTGGACATTGTTCTCAATCCCACTAAAGTTCTGGTAAAGGTAAAAAAAGTTGTCATAGCATGGATATTTGAGGCTCGCCCACCAACTTTTAATTTTTATGCGACCACAAAGCGTAAAGCAAAAATCTACCGCT
>JASJGK010000160.1:0-2977 GCA_033791585.1 SAR324 cluster bacterium
TTATCCCAGCAATTTCCTTTTCGGCTCATGGAGCATTTAATCCTATGGTCAGCTAGGTCTCTCTGGTAGTTGCCCGAAGCATATTGTACCCCACGATCTGAATGGAACATAATTCCATTTCCAAGAATTTGGCTATCAATAGCAGAATCCAAAGCACCTTGAACAAGTTCAGTTTTCTTAGCGCTGGACATTGACCAACCCATAACCCTGCGAGAAAATAAATCTAAGACAACAGCTAGATAAAGCCACCCCTCATCAGTTTCAATATAAGTTATGTCACCAGCCCATACCAAGTTTTTATTCTTGAGGCACGAAACTTTCGGTTCAAGTAATTTTTGGCCACTGGGTGATTGTGTTTACTGTTAGTAGTGGCCTTATATTTACGTTGAATAATAGACCTCAGCCCCATTTCTCGCATCAATCGAGCTACTCTTTTACGGCTAACAAAATAACCATCATTCCTCAATTTAGCCCGTACCCTTGGGGACCCATAGATTCTGCGTGATTCCATAAATATTCGCCAAATTAACGGTTTTAACTCTTGATCACGCTGGCCTCTCACACCTAGAGGGTCTGGAGCCAACAGTAGTAGCCACTTGGAGAAACACTGAGGTATTTACAGAGCTTGGAAATGCTAAATCTATTTCTCTGGGTATGAATAAAAGCGTACTTCACTTTAGCTCTCTTGCGAAGAACGCTGCTGCCTTTTTTAATATTTCTCGCTCCTCCCTTAGACGTTTGTTTTCAATGCGAAGACGCTTGAGTTCTACGTTATCATTATTGGATGTTTCATTCTTTTTAAAGCCAGATTTACCTTGATCAGCATAGGTTCGGCACCAACTATAGATCCTCGTCCTTGAAACATCCAATTCCTTAGCAACCTGTGTTTTGCCACGACCTGATTCAGTGACTAATCTCACGGCTTCGAATTTAAATTCTAAGCTGTAACTTCTTCTTTCTATATTGTGATTCATTGGAGTCCTCCTTTGTGAGCCTTATTATTAAACAAGGTATCCATCAAATGGGGACAAGCTCAATCTGGGAGTTTATCTAAAGTAAGACAATAAGTGAGAAATTTAATTTGATTCATTTACTCTTAATCTATTAACTTTTTTCTGTTCCCCATCTTTTAATGGCTTCTGGTGTTGTGGGAGTAAAGAAATTAATTAAGTTTCCATCTGGGTCACGAAACAAAAATGATTTATTGCCCCAAGGCATCATTTTGGGTTTTTGTATGATACTATTTTGAAGGAAATCAGCCAGCCTAATATACTCGTCATCCACGTCCTTGACCCTAAATTCCAAGGCTACACTGCTATTCTTATTGGGCTCTAAAACATTAGTACCGTCAAAGGGCTTTAATGTTTGGGGATTTCCAATGGCCAAAATAGCCGATTCAGTTATAAATTCAGCAAAATTTTCAATATGCTGTGTTACTGCAATTCCAGTAATTTTTTCGTAAAATTGAACTGATTTTTTCACGTCATTTGTTATAATTCTAATCGAAAACAGATTCATTTGTATATTTTTTAAAAAGATTAGTGAGATTAACCCCTGTTAAGTGAGTTATTAACTTGCCACATAGTTTCATATTCAACTAGAGATTTATAGCACAAAATAAAATGCAAGAACATGCTAGAAAGCACGATAGAAGATTGGAGTTGGAGTTGGAAACAAAATTCATGTGAGACCTGTGGTGGTACTGAAAGTGATACCTTCCACACGAAATTTTGATTTTTTGGAACTTAGGCGCTTATGAATAAAGCGTGTAGAGACTTTGTTCATAATTCCCTTACCTGCCTAAAGCTTAGCAAAGCAAATTAAAAAAAAAGTTATAATCGTTTGTCACAAACTTTGTAAGGCCAAGTTTTTTAAGCTCTTAGGGAAAATTAAATCGTTCCACTTTTAAAATTTGAGAGTTCCAAAACGTTCCAGTGAAAAGAGAATAGAAGAGAATAGAAAAAAAGAAATTGATCTAATGCGTTATGTTTAAAGGCTTTTGGAATATAGGGAAAAACGAAGAAAAAGGAATTTTCTGGTTTCTCTGCTGGAAGAGGGTGTGGGATTCGAACCCACGAGGCTATGACACCTGACGGTTTTCAAGACCGTTCCCTTCAACCGCTCGGGCAACCCTCCAGCAAAGTAAAAGAGAATTAAAACCTATCTTTTGATAGATGTCAAGCCGCCCATATAAGATTGTAAAACTTTTGGGATTTTCACGCTGCCATCGGCCTGTTGGTAATTTTCTAAAATAGCAACCAGAGTTCGGCCTACTGCGAGGCCAGAGCCGTTTAGTGTGTGTACAAATCTAGGCTTTCCGCCGCCCTCGGGCTTAAATCTAATTTTTGCACGTCTCGCTTGGAAGTCGGTGCAATTGGAACAACTAGAGATCTCACGGTATTTATCTTCTGAGGGAAGCCAAACTTCAATATCATAGCATTTGGCTGCTGAGAAACCAATATCGCCGCTACAAAGCTGAACAACTCTATAGGGCAGCTCTAAAAGCTGTAACACTTTTTCAGCGTTGCCAACCAATTCTTCTAACTCTGCATCTGAGTTGTCGGGGTGAGCAAACTTCACCATTTCCACTTTATTAAACTGGTGCTGGCGGATGTAACCTTTGGTGTCACGCCCATAGCTACCTGCTTCACTTCGAAAACAGGGGCTAAATGCCGTGTATTTGATCGGTAAATCACTCTCACTCAAGACTTCATCTTGGTGGATGTTGGTCACGGGCACTTCAGCCGAGGGGATCAAATACAAACCATCGGTGGTTTTAAATAGGTCTTCTTCAAATTTGGGCAGTTGGCCTGTCCCTGTCATAGCAGTAGCGTTGACAAGTAAAGGGGGTTGGATCTCAAAGTAACCATGCTCTGTAGTGGGCAAATTTAGCATAAAATTGATTAATGCACGCACACGCTGCGCACCAGCACCCTTTACAAAAGTAACTCGACTCTGAGCCAGTTTTACGCCCCTA
>JASJGK010000161.1:0-10097 GCA_033791585.1 SAR324 cluster bacterium
GTTACCTTTTAAATTTTGATACTTTGTTCTTTCCTTGTTGTACTGCTCATTTAGGAAAGATCTAAAGGTAATTAAACTATTTTTAGAGAGCTCTTGACCATAGTCGCCAAGTAGAAAAGGCTCAAGGTGATGAACCGCACCAATTGCTTTTTTGTCGTTTGGGTCTTTTTGATCTACAACTCTATCTTGAAATTCTAAAAATTTATTAAAATTGGCAAGGTTTTCTGCAGAATTTTGACTTGTTTCTATTTGGATTTGATCGGTGAGCTTATTAGCGTCCCTCCACTTCCAAATCCATAATGCAGAGGGTGCGGATAGCAATAGTGAAACTAAATTTTGGAATTTATTTTCTCGTATAAAGCAAATAATTAGATCAAAATAATCTGAGCAATAAATCCCAAAGATAAGTACGAGTTCAACAAGGAGAGTCCCAAAAAATTTGTAGCTCCTTGATTTATGGTCAGGGATTGAAAATGTCAGTTTGTCTTTTTTCATGAATAATGATTTTAGTCGTAAAATAATACCTATTAAGGATTTCATATTAAAGTGTAAATGGCATCTGAAAATTTTGTTAAATAGAGGTTTTGAGCATGAAAAGAGAACACTAGCCTAATATCCAGTTAAGGATAGAAATGTTGGATTTGCGGTCTACCCTCGCAGGAGGAGTAACCCCAAGAACCTCCAAAGCCTGCAAAATTTCAGGGACAGGGTCAGAGATGTTTAACCCCTGCGCACCAGTTTGTTTCGAGAGTTTTTTGCCATCAGGTTGCATTACCAAAGGCAGGTGGCCGTAGGTGGGGTGCGGGTAACCTAGTGAATATTCTAGGAACTGGTGGCGGTGAGTGGAATAGAGAAGATCTGACCCACGGACGACGTGAGTTATATTATCTAGATGATCATCCACAACATTAGCGAGGTGGTAGGAGCAAACATCATCACTGCGCCACAGGACAAAATCCCCAAGCTTGGCCCCGACATCACAGTTCTGTGGCCCGAGAAATTGATCCTGCCAGTTCACCTCGGCGTTTTTCTCGTGCAAAAGATTACCCTGCAACGGCTCACAATTTAGCCGAACAGAACCCTTGCCCGCAGGGTGGTTTTTATTTCTACAATGACCATCGTAGATGGGGCCTTCAACCCCCATCTGCACACGGGCGGCAATCTGTTTTTTGGTGCAGGTGCAGTAGTAGGCCTTTCCCTCATCCAGTAAATTTCCTAATACTTTGCGGTAAATTTCAATGCGGGCCGACTGGTAGATTACCTCCCCATCCCATCGCAAGCCAAAGGCAGGCAGGCAAGTCAAAATACTGTCAATTGCCCCTATTTGCACTCTATTTTTATCTAGATCGTCAACCCGCAAACGCCACAGGCCTGCATTTTTTTTGGCCTCTAACCAACTGCCAAGGGCCCCAACCAGGGAACCTAGATGCAACTCACCGCTTGGAGTTGGGGCGAAGCGGCCAATATATTTACTGTTTGCTACCATGGAGTATAATTTTGCTTTTTGAGTTGGTTTACCTCAAAAGTAAAAGAGAGCTTGGCCTTTGACTAGTTGTTTTTTTCTGGAGCCTCACCAAATCCCCCTGATTCCTTTTTTCAACCTGCCGCTTCCCCTAATTGCGGACCATAAATGCTTTGGGCTGTTTACTCGCTCAACAAATAACAAAAGACCTTTCAATTTGACGGTCATAAACAATTCCAGTAATTCTAAAAGAAAACATTAATAAGGAGTGAGATGGCTGTTGAAGATGAAATGTCGAGCAAAGACCAAACGGAAGAATTTGACACGGCTGGTGGCAAGCAGAAAATGCTCCTTATAATCATTGTTTTGATCCTTCTTCTCGCTGGTGGCGCTGCTTATTTTGTAATGAGCCAACCAAAAGGAGAGGCTGTTGAAGAGGCGATTTCAGAAGAAGAGGCCAACCGTGCTTTGTTCGAACGTGATATGTCTGAAGATCTGCCAAAGATTAAGCTGCAAGAGCCTGCCTTTACTGAGCCAATAACCTTTGACATTAATTTAAGAGACGGTGAAAACCTAATGACCATTACTGTCACCTTTAAGCTTAAAAATATAATTTCTCGTGATCTATTTGAACAGCGGATATTGATGGCTCAGGATATGATTATTGGTCGCTTGCAAGACCGCTCAAGGGAAGACCTGCAAAGTAAAATGTCTATTGAACTATTTAAGTTGGAAGTTTTAAAAATGGTCAATAACGCTCAGTTTTTTGACGAGGAAACGTTGAAAAACATTGAAGAGAACGATATGCCGGGACCTGTTTTTGATGTCTTGATCACGAAGCTAAACTTTCGCTATAACCCCGTTATCAACTACTAGCCCCACATTGTTGGCTAGAGGCAAAAACTACTAACCTACAACTACCAACCGACAAAGAGATAGGCCAAGCTAAGGCGAGCGCCTGTCAGCTCGAAATCGCCAATTGTAGAGGTGAAGCCATTTAAAATGACGTTGACCCCTTCCATGGGTGCATAGCCAATAGAAGCTTCTTTGTAGGTGCTATCAGTATTGGTGGTGTCGATATAAGTGCGCCCCTCGGTGAGAAAACCAAGTAGTATTTCGCCCATCCGAAACTCAACAGAGGCACGGGCTAAGCTGCTGCCATTTAAGGTGGCAGTATCATTTTCAGCGTCAGGCGTGCTAAAAACATCATAGCTCAATCTATATTTTTCAGGGTCATAGAGACTGATTCCATAAAAGGTATCATTCCACTCTAACTGGCTATCATTATTTTTATTTTTTCTGGTGCCTGCCCCAAAAAAGAAAGGGCCTGTAAAACGCCAAGAAAAACTGGCGCTGGTGCCTTTTTCATAGGGAGCTAAGGATTCACCGTCTAGCCATTGGCCCGTTACCCTAGCACCAATAGAAAAGCTTTCACCAAATCTGTAAGCAAGGCCTTCACCGCCTTCGTTGGCTTGGGTTTTGGCTAGGCTGGTTTGGTTTTCTAGTTCAGCCTGAGTTACACCCTTTTCCACAAAAAAATCCCAAGCAGAAAAGGCTAAAAGATAATCTTGTGCGCTATATTTTAGGTCGTCAGTTCCATTTGTTCCCGTACCTGTTGCAATGCCCGCACTCAGGATGGAAGCTGTGCGCCAACTGGAAGCGGCGGCGGCCCAAGTGAGCTGAGTTGAGTCTAATGAGGGGGTGGCCACTTGGGCGAATGAAATGTTGGGGGATAAAAATGGGGGGAAAATGAATAAGGACAAAAATACGCCCAGCTTAATAAAAGATAATTTTTGTAGATTCTTCATAGGTCAACTCCCTGTTGTGTGCTATTCCTTTTATTTTCCCATGAAAGAAATAAAACAGCAAGTTTGCCCCAGCTAAAAAAAATTAATCGGTCTTTAAATCCATGTCTTTGTCAACTTCCCAATCGCCGTCCAACCAGTCTTCAAAGTTTGCCTCTTTCTTTGTGGGCATTTCTGTAAAGGTTGTTTTTTCAGGTTCATAGGTTGCCGCTTCTTCCTCTTCTTCGGCAGCCTCAATTTCTTCCTCGGTTTCTACCTCTTCTTCGATATAGCCCTCGGCCACTGGTTCTGGTTTTTCAGGGGCTAGGATATTAGCGAAATTTGCAAGTTTCACAGCGTCTTCATGGTCCACAATTGAGAGGCCGTATTTTAAAAAGAGATGGCGGTGCTCATAGGCTTGCCAGAGGTTATTAAAATGATGTGGTTGGGCGCCAAGTTCGTTGAAAAAGTTAATTAAAGACATATTCATGGCTAGCAGTGCGCTGGTACCCCACTGGCCTTTATATTGAAGTTTCAAAGCCAGGTCTATGATGGCTTTACCCTTAGCGTAACGGAGGAGGTCGTCGTCTTTACGAATCCCACGGTCGAATAAAAAACCATAAATTTCTTTTTCTGCATCTTTGATTGGTAGACCAAAGAAAATTAAGTGATTGCAAACTTTTGCTTTTATCGTTAGCGGAGCATTTACTTTTCCCGTATAGGAAAAGGATACGTTCACATATTGATCATGCATCCGCATAGCCGCTTCTTCAATGCGTTCAATTTCAGAACGAATGGGTGTGCCTGGTTTACGAGGGACGTGCTGGGCGTAGGAAAAACCATTGCTGCTGATGTCGCAAAGAGAGTAAATTTTGCTGCCAACCTTGGCTTTTAGTCCAGAAAGGTCAGTAGCTATAAGGCAGTAGCGGTCACCGCGATCAACAAAGTCTGGATGTGTGTGGGCATCAAAGCGAGCGGCCTTACCTCTTTGGATCTTTGTTTCGCTAAAGCTATTGGCTAAATCTTTTGAAGACTTCACTTTACCTTACCCCCTCCAGAGTAATATTTGGTTGTGCTAAATTTGATGTTGAATAACAAATTTTATGCTAAATTTTTTAAAATCTACCTTCATTGTAAAAGAGAACTACCTGAATTACTATAGGTAATTATTAGGATGAAAATTCTTAAAGGTGATTTCTAAACTCAGGGCTATCTATTCATCCAATTGCAATATCAATCGTTCCCCTAGGGCTGCCCAGTCTCTGCCTTCCCGCCATAAGTCCATCCCTGCTTTAACGAAGTCATGTGAAAAGCCACAAACCCCTGCCAGCTGTTTTACAAAGGTTACTTCTTGCTCGCCATATTCTTGGTTCATGGTAAAATGTGTGATCACCTCTACAAAAATTCGATGTAAAATACCGTCAGAAATATCTTGAGGGTGATAAAGAGCAGGTTTGATTTTTTTCTTTAAGCAAACAATGAGCTGGGCCATTTCTTTTTTGTCTTTGATAAAGCCTATAACTCTTTTAAAAATATCGATTTCGTTTTTATCTACAATGCCGTCAACGACAATGGTCGTTACCAAAACCTTGGCATACCAAAGGAGTTGTGGTTGCTCCATTAAAAAAATAGGAACGGAAATATCGGGGGGGTATTCGTTGCTAACTTCTTGGTGGCCTTCTACCAATTCCAATTGTTTGGTTTTCCAGGTTAAACCTGCATCGCACCATTGCATAGCTTGAGTGAAATAGTCATCTTTAAGCCCAACTACTTTGGCAAAGTCTTCTAGTAATTTTGATTCTTCTTCGGTGAAACTATAGTCGGAAATGAGGAGCATAACCAGTTGGTTAAAAATCCAACCGTATTCTACTAGTTTGAGGCCTAAGGTGCGTTTTAGCTCTGATGTTTCTTCTTCTAAAATTTTAACTAAGCGTTTTTTTTCTGAGGGTTCTTCTACCAATTGCAAGGCCCGATAGAAAAAATCCATTTCTGTGGAGTTGATAACATGATCGGCATTCATAGCGTGGATCAAGGTTTCCACATACCAAGAGATCTGTTTTTGGTCCCAATATTTTGCTGGTCGACGCATTAGATTTTTAAGCTTGTATAAATTAAATTAATGGTTCATTTTGCCCATATTTAGATGAAAAAGGGTAGGGAAAATAGCTGGGATAGTTATTATTTTTTGGCCCCAGTCAAGGTTTTGGCCTTGTTTAATGATCGAGTAACTTTTTTCTTACTGGGGCATTTTAAAGGTGTCCGCTTTTACTAAGAGCCGCAAAGTGGCAAAACTAAGTAAAACCAACAGAAAACCAAGCAATTGCAACAGGATGGATTGGTGGAAAACTAGGCTTCCCAAAAAAGCCAAAAGCCAAATGTTAAATAGATTAGTGAGCTGCATTTGTTCTGTGTCTTCAATCAAATCGCCCAACATAGGCACTCCAGATTGCCCAATCAGCCCACTGAATTTATGGAACCAAACCAAAAAGGAAAAGATTTTTAGCAGCATGCCTAAGGTGATGTTTAGAGAAAACCCTAAAACCCAAAAGGCCCCGAGAAGAAACAGCAAATTATTACTGGGGAACAGTATTACCAGGCCTAAAGATAAAAGGCTTAAAGCTAAGTAAAAGCTACCTATCCACCACTGGCGAACCACAGCGTCAATGCGCTTTCGCCTTCTCTGCCTTAAAACTTCCACAAGCCACAAAAAATAGAGAGTGAGGCCCATAAAGGCAAAAATTAAACCTAGGGCAAAACTCAAAGTGTGGTAGGAAAAGGCTAACAAAATGGGGGTGAGAACCAGACTTAAGATAATCAAATCGACTATGTGATGGGCACGTTTTTCGTCAATAGGGGGCGTTACATAAAACATGGGGATAAGGTGAAAGCTCACGCCTATTATCAGTAACCCAACCCAACCGACTAAACCCCATAGGGCGTGAATTGCTTTTAGTTCATCTTCACCAATAAAAAATTGCCACAGACCAGCAAAGGTCCCTAAAAAATATATGCCAAGGGCCAACACTCCGCCTAAAGACAATAGGGAAGCTCGCATGGCCTTTAAGGTTGCGCTTTCTTTACCTTCAAATTGGTAGAGCGCGACTAGGCATTGGGTAAGAAAAATTAAAATGCCTGAAGAGAGACCCAATCCACCTATCCAAAGGAGGTAAGATTCAAAATGGAAAAAGAAACCGACCAACCCAAGCGTGCCTATAACAGATAAAAAGTGAGCTGGTTTTGCTAAAAAAAGCAAGGGCACCTTGCCGCCAATCATTACTGGGATCATTTGGTAGAAGGCGCCAAACATGATCATCATCAACCAACCGAGGGTAAAAACATGCACCAAGGCAACTGTGTCATATGAGGCAGGGTCATCAAAAAACAGGCTGCCCTTTAAAACTAAAAGCAGGCCTGCTAGGGCCAAAAAAAAGACGCTCGAATAAAAAAAACGAAAGGGGATTGATTTTGGTGGTGCTTGGTCTAGGCTGACTCCTTGGTACATTTTGGTTCCTTAGATTTTTGCAGGTCTAGAGGGTTGAAGCTGTTTTCTTTTTACAGTGACCTTTTTAATTGGTATTTGGGCCCAGTTTCCAGATCAAAATCTCGTAGTGAGAGCCTAGGTCTTTCCAGTCGAAATCCATACCTTTCTCACTCAATTTATCAAATAGCGGTACAGGTTTTTTTCTGTGGATCATGCAGATTTTTTGATCTAGCTTTAAGGCTTCAACCGCTTCTAAAACCCTAACCATTGGTTCAGGTGGCTCCATGTAGCGGCAATCAATGGTAATTATCTCGTCCATTTTGAGAACCTGACTGATTTTACTGGCCTGGCCAATTTAGTCTGCCTTGATTTTAGCCAGTAGTTCTTCTCTTTTATGGGCCAAGGCTTGGTCCATCATGGGGTAAAGCATGTTTTCTTCTTTAAGGTTATGCTGTTGCATAAGGATCATTAAGGTTTCAAACACCTTAGCAACTTCATCTAATTTCCCAGCAATGGTAGCTTGTTCAATCCGGTTTAACAGATCACGCATTTGGTCGTGTTCCATGCGCATAACAGCCGTGGGGCCACCAGTCATTTGGGTTGCTTCTTCAAAGGCGGGGAATAGGATCGTTTCTTCAAGCTGAAAATGTGCGCGGTTGATAGCGATAGCGGCCCCAATAGGGTCTTTGGCAAGCTCGATGTTGCCATCTAAAGCCGCCTCTTCTGCAATTGCAAAAAGGCGGTCACATTCCTGATGTTCAGCGTGTAACGCTTGGGTAAAAGTCTCTGGCATCTTGGCTCCTAATGCAGTTGTGGTCTGAATTTACAGAATACTAGACTAGGGCCAAAATGAACAGTGTGATTCTTACACTAAACGTTAAATTAACTATTTCAATGAAGCTAAAGCAGCATCGTAATTAGGCTCTTCAACTATTTCTGGGCATTGCTCAGTGTAAGTTACTTTGCCTGAAGCATCAACAATAACAACGGCACGAGACATAAGACCAGCAAGTGGGCCAGTTGTGATTCGGCATTCATAGTTGTCACCAAAGCTTGTGTCACGTAGTTCGCTTGCGCCAACAACGTTTTCTAAACCTTCAGCACCGCAGAAACGACCCATGGCAAAAGGAAGGTCACGAGAAACACATAAAACAACTGTGTCTTTTAATTCACCAGCAGTCTTATTAAAAGCTCTTACAGACGCTGCACAAGTACCTGTGTCAACAGAAGGGAAGATGTTTAAAATAAGTGTTTTACCAGCGTAGTCTTTTAAAGAAACATCACTTAAGTCACCAAGAGTAACGTTAAAGTCAGGTGCTTGTGAACCAACTGCAGGAAGGTTACCAGCAGTTTCAATTGCGTTTCCTTTAAGAGTAATTTGAGCCATGTAGAATCCTTTTTGAAAGTGATCAATAAAAAAAAGTATAAGATTTAATTTTAGTCTTATCTTGGATAAAAATCCAGACTTTTGAACTAATGATACTAAATTATATAATTAATTTAAAAATGGAAAGAACTTTTTTGCCTTTTAAGCAAATAAAAGCTCATGGCCTATTGCCCAAAAGCCTTCGGTTTTTTAGACTTACCTCATTACAGATATTTTAATCTTCAATTTTCAAATCTCAAAAAGTACCTAATGTTCAAGGCGATAAAAAATAAAATCGATTTTTCCAAACAAGAAGAAGAAATCCTAACCCTATGGGATGAAATCAACGCCTTTGAACGATCCATTACCGAAAGAGACGAAACGAACACCTTTTACTTTTACGATGGCCCCCCCTTTGCGACGGGTCTGCCACACTATGGCCACCTTTTAGCCAGCACCATTAAAGATGTGGTACCACGGTTTCAAACTATGAAGGGCAAACGTGTAGAGCGCCGTTTTGGTTGGGATTGCCACGGTTTACCTGTTGAGTTTGAAGTAGAGAAGGAATTAGGCCTGAAAGGCAAAGTGGATATTGAAGATTATGGCATTGATAACTTTAATGAAAAGTGTCGCTCTATCGTTTTACGCTACTCTACCGACTGGAAAAGAACCATCCGCCGTATTGGTAGATGGGTTGATATGGAAAATGATTATAAAACCATGGATGTCGATTTCATGGAATCCATCTGGTGGGTTTTTAAAAGTCTATTTGATAAAGGCCTGATTTACGAAAGCCATAAAATTGTAGCCTACTCCCCTCGCTTAGGCACGCCGCTTTCAAATTTTGAAGTGAATTTGGGTTATAAGGATACCCAAGACCCAGCCGTGACTATCAAATTTAAGCTCGATTGCAGTGAAAACCGTTATTTCTTGGCTTGGACCACTACTCCTTGGACCTTACCTTCGAACCTGGCTTTAACAGTTCACCCTGAATTGACCTACGTTACTATTAAACATGAAAGCGAGGAGTATATTTTAGCCGAGGCTTTGCTTGATTCCGTATTTAAAGGGGTCGAACCAGAGATTTTAAACAGACAGCTTGGTAAAGAACTCGAAGGCATGAGCTATGAACCATTATTTAACTACTTTGCCGACTTGAGTGAGCAGGGTTGCTTTAAGGTAACTCTAGGCAACTATGTAACCACAGAAGCGGGTACAGGCATTGTGCATACTGCACCAAGTTTTGGTGAGGATGACTTCAAGACAGGTAAAAACTATAAATTACCCCATGTTTTCCCTATCAATGATGCAGGTGAATTTACCTCTCAGGCACCTGATGTGGAAGGAATGTTTTTCAAAGATGCTGATAAAACGATCATCAAGCTTTTAAAAGACAAAAATTTGATGTTTAAACACGAGACCATGGTCCACAGTTATCCATTCTGTTGGCGTTCTGGCGCACCTTTAATGTACCGCACCATTGGTAGTTGGTTTTTAGATGTGGAAAAGATCAAAAAAAATATGATCGCCAATAACCAAGAGATCCATTGGTCGCCTGAGCACATTAAAGATGGCCGCATGGGCAAATGGTTAGAAGGCGCTAGAGAGTGGGCTATTAGTAGAAATCGCTATTGGGGTAACCCCATCCCTGTATGGGTTTGTGATCATGTTGATCCTGAAGATGCAGAAAAAACCTGTGGCAATCGGGTCTGTGTTGGTAGTCGTGAAGAGCTAGAAACTTTATCTGGCGAAAAGGTGGAGGATCTACACTCTCACAAGATCGACCACTTAAAAATTAAATGCGATAAATGTGGCGCACCAATGAGCCGCACACCAGAGGTTTTAGATTGCTGGTTTGAATCAGGCTCTATGCCCTACGGTCAGCAACATTACCCCTTTGAAAATAAAGAAGCTTTTGAAGGAAACTTCCCTGCTGATTTTATTTCTGAAGGTATAGACCAAACAAGAGGCTGGTTTTATACCTTGGCTGTTTTGAGCTCGGCC